>JAZSGI010000203.1:0-66803 GCA_045532655.1 Victivallaceae bacterium | reverse complement strand
CAGTGCAACTGTTATAAATTGTGCCGCAATAAATTTCATAATAAAAATTCGGATTTAAAAAATGTTATCTGTATAATATAGCACAATATATATCTTTTGGCAATGAAAATACAGGTCTTGTTCCCTTTTTTTTGAAGTTTCAGCCGTTATACGCTAGTAAATACTCTTTTTTTGTGTTATATTACCTCAATGAAGTGCCAATGTAGCTCAGTCGGTAGAGCAATTCACTCGTAATGAATAGGTCATCGGTTCGATTCCGATCATTGGCTCCATTTGATTTTCAGAGCATCAGCAGGTTGTGTTGATGCTCTTTTCTTTTTTGTCTTGATTTTGGTGAGATTGGAGAGTTTTTGTTTGCAACTCTTTTATTTGATGGCGAATTGATGTTCAGCAGGAAGCGGGGGACGGATGAGAACGGGAGTGTACGGAATGGTACGGAGGAAAATGAGATTATCATTGACTCTAAAAATCCTCAATATAAAATGCCTTCTCCGTTTGAGCCTAAAAATCTTAAACTTTGGAGAGCAGGAAAAATATAACGCAAGAATGGTTATAAAACATTTTGGCGAAGACAAGAATTTTTATGACCACAAGTTGACAGAATTTGAGGAGTTGTCGGACTTAGAGTTACAATCCGAAGATTCTGGCTCCCTCAACAACTCCTCTACACCTACCAATATACCCCAATCCGGTGAAAAGTCAAGCACCGATTTGCAAAAATCCCGCAAACGCTTGCATCAGCAGATAAATCCCATTGTCCGGGATGGTAAAGTGCGGGATGAGTATGCTGATTTGCTTGCCAACAAAGAGTATACGCCTACCACTTTGAAAGAGCGGCAGGATACACCTGACCGCCCTCATAAAAGGTATTTTTCAAAAGGTTCAGCGCACTATACACACCGGGAATTCAGCTAAACCGTTTTCGTAAGCGGCCCCTTCCAGCTGATTCCCCAGAGAATTGTACTGCACGATTTCCACGGTACGATCCCAATCTGCCGGAAGCGGCAGATAAGTACCGTCAAAAATTACTGTTGCCGCCTCTTTACCGGCAATAAACACCTTCAATGTGTGGCCGGAGCGGGCAAAATACAAACTCTCACCCTGCACAGGATATTTTAACGTATATCTGACTCTGCCGGAATAGAAGGGATAACCCTGATCCCGCAACAGCCCCGGCCGGGGTTTTCTGCCCGGAGCTATAACCAGATGTGCTGATGCCGCCGAAAGCAGATTTACATTGTATTGATAGATGAATACCTCTTTTTCATCTGCCGGAACAGTCACTTCTGCAGTAATATCCCCGGTCAGATATACCGGATATTCTTTCAATGGTTCTCCATCGGGAAAAGTCAGAGCATACTCTCCGGCAGCAGCAGGCAGGGCAAACACACGGCAACGGTCACCGGAAACCGATATTTCATCCCCCGTCCACGGCAGCTGCGTGCCATTCACCACCACATTCCCTGCCCAGCGTTCCGGAACAAGCAAAGAGAGTTCTCCAACGCCATCCTGCACTTTCCAGCACCGGAGATCACGCAAGGGTATTATCTGACGATCAAGCAATTCCACGTCAACATTTTCTGCCGCCGCTGATTCCTTATGTGCTGCAGCATCACTCTGCGGGGCATCCCCCTCAAGCAAAATTTCTATACCGCCGGAAGGTATATTAACAGGATATTCCAGACCGCAGAACCTTATGGTGCCGCTGACAGCTGCATCGCTCCAAATATTTGCCGCAAGCACTTTCAATCTGCCGTCGGCTTCCCGGCGGAGCATGAAATGAAGATCGCCGTTTCCATTGAACTGCACCGGAGCAGGAGGAAGTACCGGATCACTCCCGGCATCCGCTGCGGGGTCAAATACCCATTCATAAGTTCCGGCGGCATCCCGGGGAACAATATGGTACCCCCAGCCCTGACGGTTCAGACGGTCACATATTTCAAACAACCTTCTGCCCGTATCTCTCCCCTGCCAGATATCAAATACAGGATCGATTACTGCTATGGGTGCAACATATTCACCGGAAGAGGCTTCGGCACAGAAGCGGGCCGTAAAATCGTTGAACTGCACAACACCTGCCGCCAGCGGACTATTGGAAAATTCAGGCGGCGCAAAAAACTTAACATCACCACCCGGAACATGATGCACCGCATGAGGAACAAAAAAGTTTATTCCCTGCATTATCTGCCATGAAGTTATGCGGCGCAATTCATTGAAAGAAACGCCCCAGTTGGTTGCAGCATAGGCTTCGCAAAGCACCCGTTCCCGCCGGTGATAATAAGCAGCACTGGATACATATTTAGCCCGGACATCGTCAACTGTAACTGCAAAATCCTTCTTTGCGGCATATTCCTGACCGTATGGAGATTCCGGGATATAATAACGTGAATCATAGTGTGTACCACCATCAAGCCGGAGAAGTTCATGATCTGTACCGGGGCAGTGGGAATAAGCCATAAGTTCAAAAATGTTCCCCTCGGTGTAAATGGAACTGCGGGGCATTGCTTCCATGGTAAAAGGCCCGGTATCGGAAGTGTGGAACGTATATTCCAGCCCGTTCGCTTCACACCATTTATAATTATTGGCAAACCATTGCTGGTATACCATACCTGCCACATGCCAGTAATCACGGGAGAAATCGCCCTTTTCACCTTTAAGTATGCGGGGGAGAAAAGGCACAATATCATACCCGCAGGCCTTACGGAAGATATCGGCAAAATTCCTGCACCACGGGAAATAACTCCTGCCGTCAAGGAGATCTTTGGTAAAATGATTCACACGGCGGTTGTCGGCATCAGAAAAAAATCCTTTTATGCCGCAGCCGAAATATTTACCCAGACGTTTCCGGTATTCTTCATAAACAAAACGGATAAAAAGTTCAGAACTTTCCGGATCTTCAAAGGCGGGAAAACCCCAGTCCACCTCACGGATCTGCACCTGATCATCCTCATCAAGCAGCAAAACCTGCTGTTTGAGCCACGGAGCAGCTTTCTCTATTCTGCCGCCGGCATCGCCGGGAGGGAAATTGAACCCGTCGTTCAGCCAGAGCTCCATACCGTATTTAAGACAGGCAAGCACAAAACGTTCAGTCATGGCAAACCATTTGTCACTTAAATATTCTTCACAGGAAAAACCGTCCGGCGGCTTATTGAAAAGCAACAAACCGCCGAAATGCTGATCGGCAAGGCGTTTGACACCCGTATCGATTTTTTCCTGCGTCAACAGGGATTCATCTGTGGTATTGACAAAATAAAAAGGTATGGGACGAAAATTTTTTCCGTTGTTGCAAGGCTGAGACATTTATTTTTTCCATGGTTGGCAGGGGGGACTGGCCCCCCTGCTCTATTAATCAAGAGGCTCAAGACGGAACCATCTGGTTTCGCCAATATTCATATCAAGAACGATAGAATCTGTATCAGTGTATACCTCACTGCCATCAGTAAGGTCGATCACCCTGGCCGGACGGCGCAGCCGGATCTCTTTCCTGCCCTCATTCAGGCCGTGCATTGCGTGAACAGTGGCAAAATAGTCGTTGATATATACGGCATCGCCGGGTGCAGCAGCGACCCAGGCATTGCCTTCGCAAGCTATATTGTTGATAAAAGTATCAGCAAGGGAAGGCACTGCCGAATAAATGACCCGGTGATCAGCAAAATCTTTGACTGCAACAGAAACCGTCTGCATATCATTGAAATACGCAAGCGGCACTGCCGCAGGGTCGTTTACTGCAAAACCCGGCACCTGATCCTGCGGGAAATCAACACCGAATGTGTAATGCCGGAAAGGTCTTGCCACTCTGTCGCCGACACCCCAGGTAAGGGAATGGGCATAGGGGATGGTAAATGCGGCGAGTTCACCCTTGAAGTGTTTCAGCCCGATACCGGTAATATCCTCTGCGGCCGCAATGGCAGCATCCCGCTCTTCCTCCAGCACATTACCGCTGTAATACCGGTCAGTATCAATGATCCCGGTGGGTCCGACAAAAATCAGAGTTTTGCCGTCCCGCTTCAGACTTTGTATAAATTCACGCTGGGCACTGTTCATTGCCATACAGTCAATAAACATGTATATCTGATGTTCCGGCAAATCCTCTGAACAGGCGTCGCTCATAAGGTAAAGACGGTAGGGAACTCCAGAGGTATTGAGCTGTACACGCTGGCGGGTAATATTGCTGCGCATGATCTCGGCTGTACGCAAAGTGTTGTAATAGTTGCTCTCTTCGCTGACAAAGACCGCAAGATCGGCAACGGGCATACCGGGAACATCAAGTGCGGTTTCAAAAGCATCCACGGCTTCGGCAATACCTGCCATGATACTGTCATCGCGGAACCACTTTCCCGCTAAATCATACCACCATGTACCGAGACCGAAAGCAAGCATCATACCGCTTTCCCGGCGCACCATGGCATTGTGTTCTTCCGGGGTTTCCGCTCTGCCGTAAGCAAAGTTTTCCACAGGGGAGTTGGGCCCGGCTGTCCAGCTGCGCCAATCCTGCTCGGTAATGAACATTTTGCCGTGAAGCAAAGTCGAACCGAAAATAGTTCTGACACCGCCGCAATAACCGCCTTTGCGAATACGGTAGTCTGCGGGTCCGGCAAGAAAATCAATGTAAGGAGAAGCCAGGTACATATTCAACGCACTGTGATTATAAACTGTACCGGTAATATCTTCATAATATGTGCTGATAAGGGCTTCGCCGCCGGTTGCCTCGTGGATGACACGGGCAAAATAAAGTACTGTTTCCGCCTGTCCTTCGCTGGCAAAACGGTTGTGATCGGCAACCTGCTGGGAATCCACAAGATATCTGTCTGTCCATATTTCGTCCACAGTGGGACGCATGGCAGTTTCAAAAGTTACTTCCGGATCGTTCCACGCCCGGCGCAGGGCTTCCACGTCGCCGTTGTAGCGGCGGCTCAGCCAATCACGGAAACTTGCCATTCCGGCAGGGGAATAATCGGCTATTGCCTGATTTTTCCAGCCGTAATCCCAATCAAAAAACTGACCGTCGGAAAATCCACAGAGGTGATAACCGATAACAGCTTTGCCGATATCGGTGGATTTGATGTGTTCAATAAGTTTCTGCAGAGCTTCGCCGCAGTCACGGCGGTATTTGGCGGAAACAAGGCTCTGACCGTATCTTTCCCCCTCGCCGGGAGCTTCGCCGCCGAAACGTTTGGTATGGAAATCAACAACTGCCTTGTTGCCGTTGTGGTCGCAAGTCACGTCATCAGGGTTTTCGGCACCCCATTCAACGTAGGGATCACAGCCCAGATAAAGTATAACATTGGCGTAGGGATCTACACGCAATATCCGCCACAAGGTATCATCAAAGGTACTGAAATCGTATGTATCCTTACCGGTCCAGGCACCGTTGCCGTAAAGATTTCTGCCCAGTGAAGCAGTCATCATATAAGTATGTATACCGGCACGGTGAAAATCACCGAACTGGGAACGGCCGGGATTGAACCAGCAGCCGTTGTAAAAAGCCGGTGCCATGGGTTCGCCGTTGAGCATGAACATGGGACGACCGTTGAAAGTTTCCACATTGGCTGTCTGCCACGGACGGTTGCGGATGATTTCCCGTATCTCATCGGTAAGCGGAGGAATGATCTCCTCTTCCGGTTCCCTGTAATTTGGTTCCGGTTCAATACCGCTGACTGAATCACACGCCCAGGTGGGACTTAACGGACGGGGTTCAGGATCAACGCAGTTGATCTCTGCCAGTGTCATTTCGCAGGCACCGTCTTTGATAACAACTTCCACTGAACAGAACTTTTCGCCTGCTTCAGGGGTGAAGCGCAGCCGCATCCATTGCCATTCGCCTGCAGGGTAACGGATATCTGTCGGCATGGAAACGTATGTGCCGGAACCATCGACACTGCGCACCGGAGCAGTATTATCGGTACGGAAAAACTTCACACGCAAATGGATATTGGCACAGGAACGGTTGAGGAGCATAAAACGGGCATTAAGCTGTCTGGTGACTCCGGCCTCCACCGGCATAAGCGGCAGAGCGAGAAAAACCTCACCGGCAGGAGCTTCAGAAAGAAGAGTTATCCCACCGTCGGGAGCGGCAGTGGCAGAGCCGTTTTCGCCGTAAAAAACCCATTCAGGATCATTTGCAAGAAGATTTGCGCTGCCGACACCTCCGGCAGAAAGAGTACAAGCAGATACCATCATAACACCAACAAACAAAATTATTATTTTCATTAATGGCAAATTCATAAATTCAAAATTGAGTCAGAACTGGTAAAAAGTGGACACAGACTGCCCGGATAAACGCAAAGCAGTTACGTTTTTATTGCAGGAAAGGGGGGGCAGTAACACCCAAACCCCTCCCCGTTGCTTTCTTATACCGCACCCCGCATCATGCACAGCGGGGCAAGCGGCAAAAAACGGCATCAGGCGCGGATATTGCCTTTTTCGGTGTTGCCTTCAGTACTCCAGTAATAAGGTGCACTGCTGTTGTCATAGGCATCGATTTTGAGCTGCTGCAGCTTGTCATCACCCACATGACCATCAATGAAGAGGATGTTGGCACGGTTGTTGTGACGGGCATCGGCTTCGGTACAGGTGATTGAGAATTTACAATAGACGGCACTATCGTTGTGACCGTCAAGAATAAGAATGGAGGCAGAAGGATTCTTCCACTGGGTGATACGGGTATTTTTGAGGTAAGGATATGCCTGATGGCTGCCGATGGAGTAGTTCTGATTGTAACCGAGGTATGAACTGTTCCAGGGCACGCCGGTGGAAGTATTGGAGGGGCAGTCAAAGAGTTTCTCATTATTGCCGATTTCCTCTGCCAGCAGGTTGCACCAGACATAATTCGGAATCAGACCGGGGGCAAGGTAATCATCGTAATTGTGGGTATAAAGAGCTTCCGCCAGCCCCATCTGCTTGAGATTGCTCTTGCATTTGATCTGCTGAGCGGCGGCACGGGCCTTGCTCAAAGCCGGCAACAACATGGAGGCGAGAATTGCAATAATAGCAATAACGACCAGCAATTCTATGAGTGTAAAATTCTTTTTCATTTTTTTCCCTTTCGGTTGGTTGTTTCCACTCTATGCACACGTTTGCACTATTCTTACAATAACCTGAGAAAATCAAAAGTCAAGAGTATCTTTGAAAAAAATTGACTTTTTTTTGAGGCATATATCGGAGGATTCCACGGAAATCCATGTTTCAGCCTGCTTTCTTATCCCTGCCTGGATGGTAATGTTTCTCCTCCACATTCCTGCAACGGCATGCCGCACATGTCCGGGGCAACTTCAAATCCGGTGAACAACCGCCGGGATCTGGATGATTTCAGGCTCTCCCCACTCTTTTTCGGTCAAACGCTTGCGCAGCAGGAAAAAGGCACTTTTTGCCAATTCGTCCAGCCGCTGATCCAGCGAATACACCGGACGGGCAGAGTACTCGGCAGGCCATGAATTATCCAAAGTTATAACTGACAGATCTGCCGGGATATGTTTCCCGGCTTCAGCAGCTGCCCGCAATACACCGCATGCCTGGATACTGTGGGAAGTGACAATAACATCGATTTCCGGATCATCGTGCAATATTTTGCGGGCAAATTTATACCCGTCCTCCGCCTGCGATGCAGTTCCGGGGACAGGACAGAAAAAATCCCTGTCAGGATCAAATTCCAGCGGCACATCCCTGAAACGGCTCACAAGGATCTCCTTCAGGCGCATAAATGTTTCCGGCGACATTTTTTCCTGCAGGACTGCCATGTGTTTTCTGCCCTGTTCCGCCAGCTGCGCAAAGATACTCTGCAGAGCATCAGTATCATCAACAGTCACAATATCCGCATGGATATTTGCCGAAACTGGTGTTCCGATGGCAATAAGCGGGAAATGCATGTGCCACATACGCTCCACCAGCTCCCCGGTGTAATCAAAACTGGTAAGAAATGCTGCAGCGGCATCGCATCTGCCGGTAAGCATAAGTTCCAGATACCGGTTCTCCAGTTCCGGGGTCATTTCGTAATCATACAGTACAATATCGTACCCGTAACCGGCGGCTTCAATTTTCAGATTGCGGACAAATTCAGTATAAAAAGGGTCGGAAATATCCGGCACAAGCACCGAAATTATCCGGGTTCTGCCATCCTTGAGGGCTTTTCCTGCAAAGGATGGTCTGTACCCCAGTTCAGCAGCAAGACGGCATATCTCCGCCTTGGTTTTTTTGCTGATCTTCGGATGATCGCTCAAAGCACGGCTGACTGTGGTATAACTTTTGCCCGCCGCCTCTGCTATATCCATCAAAGTTACTGCCATAAATATTCTGTCCCGGAACGGATATCCTTCAATGTGAACTTTTGTACAAGGAGTTGCCTTCTGAATCTGTTGCCACTATCAGGCGCAGATCCTTGACTTCCAGACGGTAAATCGCTTCCGGTCCGAGATCGCCGAAAGCGGCAACTTCGCACTTCACCACAGCCTTTGCCACCAGAGCCCCTGCTCCGCCGGTAGCGGCAAAATACACTCCACCCGCCTCTTTCATAGCCTCAACGACCTCTCCGGAACGGGCTCCCTTGCCGATCATGGCACGCAGACCGTACTTGCGGATGAGTTCAGGTGAATAAGAATCCATACGCAAACTGGATGTGGGGCCCGCCGAACCGATGGGTCTGCCGGGAGGGGCAGGACACGGACCACAATAATATATCACCTGATCTTCAAGCACGATGGGGGATTCTTCACCTCTGGCAAGCATTTCTGTCAGGCGTTTATGGGCGGCATCCCTGCCGGTATAGATGACACCGGAAAGTTCAACGATATCCCCGGCCTTCAGGCTGCGGGCAGTCTTTTCATCAACAGGAGCAGTGATTTTCATATTTCAAACCCCGCATGACGTGCCGCATGGCAATTGATATTCACCGCCACAGGCAGACTGGCAATGTGGCAGGGGAAATATTCGATATGACAGGCAAAACTGGTTATATCACCGCCAAGTCCCTGACTGCCGACACCGGAAGCATTGATTTTTGCCAGAATTTCCTGTTCCAATTCAGCGTATTCGGGATCAGGGCTCGGTTCACCGACCTTGCGGAGAAGAGCTTTTTTGGCAAGAAATGCCGCTTTCTCAAATGTTCCACCGATACCGACACCGACTATTGTCGGCGGACAGGGACAACCGCCCGCTGACACAACAGTATCCACAACAAAATCCCTGACACCGCTCCTGCCTGCTGCCGGAGTAAGCATTTTAAGGGCACTCATATTTTCCGACCCGCCGCCTTTGGGGGCAAGGATCACAGAAAGTTTATCACCCGGAACCATCTCAAGATGAATGATCGGCGGTGTATTGTCAAGGGTGTTCATACGCTTGAAAAGGGGATCAGAGACAATAGATTTCCGCAGAAAACCATCCTTGTAGCCCTGGGCAACGCCCTCGGTTATGGCACTGTAAATGGAACCGCCCTCGATCTTCACCATTTCCCCCATCTGAACAAAAAAGACGGCAAAACCTGTATCCTGACAGATGGGCATTTTTTCCGCTTCAGCGATTCTGGCATTATCAAGATACTGCTGCAGAAAGTCCTTTGCTCTGATATTGCTCTCGGTCTCAAAGGCCTTCTGAATAGCCTCCCGTACATCCGGAGGCAGGACACATGCGGCTTCCAGACAACTTAAACGCACCTTGCGTACCACTTCCTCAAAGGGGATGCTGCGCAGAGCAGCCCGCATACCGCCTTTTAAAATCTGTATTTTTGCCATAATAATTATCCCTTCACAGAGTTATTTAGACTTTTTCCTGCTCTTTTCCTTTTTTTCCAGAGGCTGATCCTTGAATTCAGAGATCATGAGCGATATGGAATTACCGGCAGCCGTCTCCTTGCGTTCCTTTTTTTTCCTGCCTGTTCTGCTGCCGGCAGTTTTCTCTTTTCTGCCTTTTTCCACATTTTCCTCCGCTCCGGCCCTATCCTCTTTCCTGCCCTTTTTCGGCGGACGGTCATCAAGAGAAACAAGAGGTTCTTCGCCGGGCAGGTTCACTCCGCGGATGATTTTTGCAGCAAACTTTTCCGGAACATCAATAAAGGCACTGTGTGACATACAATCGATCTTCCCCAGTTTGCGGGAGGGAATTTTACTTGCTTCGTAAATAATATCCAGCATTACCGGCGGGGTAAGACCGTCTTTCTTGCCGGCATCAAAACGCAAACGAACCCATTTCATATCTTCCTCTCCGGCAGTTTCCTGCTGCGGTACAGGCAGATGCAACTTGAGCTTGGAACCGAAACCCGTTTCCAGCAATGCGGCGGCAACAGTACGGGGATCTTTGTCCTGCAGCAGTTTGTCTGCCATTGCCAGATATACAGCATCCGGCTCGACAGAAGAAATCTTTGCCAGCAATGCCTCCTGCTTCGCAGCAAGAACCTGCTGCCACGAGGGCAATTCCCGGATCTCAAGAGGCTTGCCCATAGCTTTGGCAAGGGCTGAAAGTTTCCGTTTTTCTCCCGGAGTAACAAATGTGACAGCAGTCCCGGTTTTGCCTGCCCTGCCGGTACGGCCGATACGGTGGATATATATTTCCGGATTCATCGGCAGCGAATAATTGATAACGTGGGTCAATCCGGCAACATCTATACCACGGGCAGCAACATCAGTGGCAATCAAAATATTGAATGATTTGCGTTTGAAACGTTCTGTGACTTTTGTACGCTGCGCCTGGGATATTTCGCCGTGCAGAGCCTCAACACGGAAATGTTTCCGGGACATGGCTTCACACAATTCATCCACATCGGCACGGGTACGGCAGAAAACAAGAGCATACATATCCGGATCGCCTTCCAGAAGTCTGCTGAGGGCATCCATTTTGTCTTCACGGGCAACGATATAACCGTATTGCCGGATCTGACCGGTATTGTCAGGCTGACTGTCAACCTTTATGATACGGCACTTACGCATGAAACGCTCGGCGATCTTCATAATACCGGCAGGCATTGTTGCCGAAAACATCAGCATCTGTTTATCCACCGGCGTAAGATCAAGAATAGCTTCGATATCTTCAAGAAAGCCCATATCGAGCATTTCGTCCGCCTCGTCAAGCACCGCAAAGGTCAATTCATCAAAGATAAGCACCTCCCGACGGTACAGATCCATCACCCTGCCGGGAGTTCCCACGACTATATCACAACCTTTTTTCAACTGCCGTATCTGACTTTCGATAGCAGCTCCGCCATAGACACTTGCCACCACAAGATCAGGATCGCAGGAAAGGCTCTGCATCTCCGCCGCCACCTGCATACAGAGTTCACGGGTTGGAGTCAGCACAAGAGCCCTGGGGTATTTAAGTCCGGGAGTTATACGCTCGATTATGGGGATACCGAATGCAGCGGTTTTTCCCGTTCCGGTACGGGCCTGCGCCAGAACGTCATGCACACCTTCAAGCAAAAGCGGTATTGCCTCCTCCTGTATGGGTGTCGGTACTGTTATTGATTTGAGGTTCAAAGCCTCCAGAGTGGACGGCGAAAGTCCGAATTGGGAAAAATCTGCCATTGGTATTCCTTCGGGGTTAACATGATCGTATCTTTTAATATACATCTTATAATGACATTATTCCAATGAGAAGAGTTGAAATTACTGTAAAAAGGGTTATATTATCCCGGTAACAACAGAAAAGGGGAGTATCATTATGGAACATAATACAGTACGCATCCGCAAAGAAGTACCGGAAGAATATACATGGGATCTCACTTCGCTGTACCCGGATACCGGGGCATGGGAAGAGGAGTTTGCCATGCTTGATGCCAAAGCTGAGGCGTTCAATGCCTTCAAAGGCAGAGCCGCCGGATCCCCGGCGGTGCTGCGGCAAGCTCTGGAAAAAGAAGACGAGCTCGCACTTGCCGTCGACCGTCTTTACTGCTATGCACATCTCCGTGCAGATGAAGACACAAGAGATAGCGGCAGTCAGCAGCTGCTTGAACGCATAAGAGGGAAATACGCTGCATTGGCAGGCAGTATTGCATGGTTTGAACCGGAACTTGCCGCTGTTCCACGGGATGTATGGCAGGAGTTCTGCCAGGCTCCGGAACTTGCCCCGTACTCTTTCGCCCTCCGGGAACTGGCAAGAGCAAGGGAACATGTCCTGAGTGACAGTGAAGAACGTATCCTCGGACTTCTGTCAGAAACACTGAATGCCCCCGGACATATTTTCTCGCTGCTGAGCAATGCAGATATGAAATTCAAGGCAATCAGGGACAGTTCCGGCACAAAACGCAAGATCACCCATGGCAGTTACAGTACTTTTCTGGAAGACAAAAACAGAGAAATCAGGCGCAAAGCCTTCAAATCCATGTTCAGCGCACATAAAGACCTTGAACATACCATGGCGGCAGTGCTTGCCGCCAATGTGAACACTCACTATGTCAATGCCTCCATAAGAAATTTCCCGTCGGCACTCTCCGCCGCACTCTTTGAGGACGAAATTCCGGAAAGCGTATATCACGGCCTTGTAACAGCTGTCAACAACAATCTTGCCCACCTGCACCGTTATCTGGAAATAAGACGCCGTGTCCTTGATGTGGAAAAACTTGATATTTACGATCTTTATGTCCCGCTGCAGCAGCAAAAAGAGATGAATTTTTCTTTTGAGGATGCCCGCAAACTTATTACAGGGGCCCTTGCCCCAATGGGGGATGATTATATTGCCGTACTCAACAGAGCCTTTGATGAACGCTGGATAGATCTGCCGGAGACCGAGGGTAAACGTTCAGGCGCATATTCATCCGGCTGTTACGGTTCAAATCCCTATATTCTGACAAATTTCCACGGATCACTTGACGATGTATTCACCCTTGCCCACGAACTTGGTCACTCGATGCACTCATGGTATTCACGGCAGGAACAGCCATACCGTTACAGTGAATATTCCATTTTCGCCGCCGAAATAGCTTCCATAACCAATGAAATGCTTCTCTTCCGGCATCTGGAGAAAATGTACGGCAATACAGACAGGGATTTTGCACTTTATTTGTGTGTGCATCTTGCTGAACAGTTCCGTACTACAATGTACCGCCAGACAATGTTTGCAGAATTTGAACTTGCCATACACCGCATGGCAGAAGCAGGAACACCGCTGGTAGCCGAAACTCTGAATGCGGCGTACTATGAACTCAAAAGCCGTTATACGGGACCGGCTGTGAAAAATTCAAAACTTGTTGAAGTTGAGTGGGCAAGAATACCCCATTTCTACTACAATTTCTATGTTTACAAATATGCCACGGGACTTGCTGCTGCTGTGCAGGCTTCAGAAATGATACTTTCAGGCAATAAAGATGCTGTCATGAAGTACAAAAAATTCCTTGCCGCAGGGTGCTCCAAACCGGTACTGGATATTTTGAGTGACGCCGGACTCACCTTCACTGACGGCAGTTGTGTCGAAGCAAGTCTGCAGGTTTTTGCAGCCAATGTCAATAAACTGGCAAAACTTACCGGAGAGTGCTGACAGTCAGTGTTCCGGCTGCGGCAACACATTCCGGCAGCAGCAGTTCCAGATGGATATCCACACTGTCTGTATCATCCGGCAGCAGACAGCGTATCAAATCAGCCTCACTGGTGTTCACTGTTGAAAAAACAGATTCTCCGTCTGCTCCTGATATTATATCGATCGCCGCATAACCGGGTGGAGCCGTCGTAAACAATTCCACAGCCAATACCCGCCCGCTGCCGGACGGTACGGGTATATCCTGCCAGCATACCCGGGCGGGGGCGCCGTTTTTATGTATCTTCATTCCGGCAAGAAGCGGCGAAGTTCTGCGCCAGTAACTGACTGCGCTTTCTTCCGCCGGGGAAAGTCTGTCAGCTGACCGCCATGTTCTGCTGATAAAAGACATAAACCCGTCGAACTCCTCTGTCACTGCACACTCACCCTGCCATTCCTCCGGCGGCATCTGCTTCCGCAATACTGATGCTTCAGACAAACTGCCGATAACTGACGGTGCAAGCCACCTCTCGTACAACTGATTTACGCTCAAAGCAATTATGACGGCTGCACGCCCATCGGTTTCTCCGGACATACCGGGCACAAAATACCGTGCCATACTTTTGGAAAGCCCTGCCCCGTCTATCCGGATACAGTCGGGCATGAACCCCAGTTCAACACCCAGTCTGGCAGCAAGTTCATTGCCAGACGGCGTGGCACACAGGCTGTTGCCGAAAATAAGAACAGGGGAACCATTGTGACGGAAAGAGGGCGGTTTGCCGTTGAAAAGTACAATATCATCCACGATATCCGCACCGTTCCGGGGATCTTTGCGCCCGGCAAGGGAGGGACGTTCTGCGAAGGAAAATTCTCCTTTATTTCCCGGCGGAAGAATGGCGTGAGTACGTAAATATTCTGCCAGAAGCCGGGCGGCAGTTTTCTGCACAGGCACATCCGGGTGCGGGTCGCCGGGGATATCATAATAAAACCACAACCCGCCTTCGCTGATGTCAAGAATTTCCTGCCATGGCGCAATGACGGGGATTCCCTTTGCCCGCAGTTCTTCCGCCGCCCGCAGGGAATTCGGCAAAATGGATGCCTTATTGAGTTTGACAGCGGCAACTTCCCATGGATCAGGATAGAGCAGAAGTACAAAACAGATGTTACGGTCAGCAAAGCATTCCGCCATTTCCTGCAATGCACTGAGAGAGAGATCATTGCGTAAAGGTAAATATTCCCCGTCAAAGCAGCTTTCCGGTTCAGGAAAAGTCCCCGGAGCAAAAACCTGTTCCTGCGGACAGGAAAAATATGCACCATTGACTGTACCGTGCTGCCATTGTATCACTTCAGACACAGAGCAGCCGGATACGGTGATAACTGCGGCACAAAAGAACAAACACCTGCAGAATAACATTTAAAGTCCCGTATGGTGCAGTATCTGCACTGCAATGTCTTTTTTATCTGCCATATCCAGCGGTATCCGTATACCGGAAGCACTGAAAAGGATCATTTCGTTGGTAGCTGTACCGAATCCGGCACCAGGGAGAGAGACATCATTAAAGGCGATCCAGTCGCAATTTTTTTTACGCAATTTCTCCTGCGGCAATGATTCATCTGCACCGTACTCGGCCGCAAAGCCGATCAAAAGCGGAGAGGACGCCCCGCCCCGGGCAGCTCCCATAGCGGCAAGGATATCAACAGTACGCTCCATCTCCAGAACCATATTGCCCGGAGTTTTCTTCAATTTACCGTCAAAAACTCTGACCGGACGGTAATCAGCAACTGCTGCAGTCATGATAACCGCATCAAATTCCAGAAATACAGGCAGGATCGCATCTGCCATTTCCACTGCACTTGTCACATATTTCATTTCCACGCCGTCCGGCGGAGGTAAAGCAACGGGACCGGAAACAAGCCGGACATAATGTCCCCTTGCAGCGGCAGCAGCTGCAAGGGCATATCCCATCCTGCCGGTGGAACCGTTGGTAATAAAGCGTACCTGATCGATGGCTTCACGGGTGGGCCCGGCACTGATAAGTATTTTTTTCATTCTTCCACAACCCTCGGATGCCGTAAATCACGGCATTTTGCACACATGAATTCCTCAAGACCGTATACTTCAGCAGTAATACTGCTTTGGCACAAAGTTACCGACCCTCCCTGGGGAACACAAATTTCCTCCGGTGAATTGTCAGCGATCATCACCCCCGGTCCCCGGATTATCTCCACATCCACTACAGAATCCTCCGCCAGCACAAGATGATTGACAAGCTCCGTTGAATTGCTGAAAGCAAGCCCGATACCGACACGAAAAATACTTCTGGTGATGCTCCTGTAATAAGCCGTTGCCCCGTGTACTGTTGCAACCCCTACGGCATCACCGATCACACCGGAAGCGTAATTTCTGCCATCGATTGTCACAGCATAACGCAAAGCATTACCACGCTGACAATTATGGATAAAAATATCGTTTATGCCGTAGATCGTTCTTCCGCCGCAGGTACCTTCCAGAAACGGCAAACGGCGTTTTTTCATATCTCCTTTGAGAAACCGTTTGATAATATCTTCCTGACTGTGCCTGGAACAGAGTTCTGAATTGAGCCTGTCACGCAGTGCCAGTACCGGCAGAGAACGGAACTGACGGCACGCCTGCAGCAGAGACCCATCACCGCCATGGGCAACAACAAAATCAGCCTCTGCCGGAGAATCTGTCACAACACAACCTGCAGCAGACAACAGTTCCAGTACATCAACAGAATTTTTCCCGGCAAAAAAACACTTCATAAACTCAACTCTCCCTGTAATTCGCCTCGATTGCAAAAAGCGCCGCAGCAACAGCATTGCCCACATTTACAGATGCTTTCTGTCCGAACATAGGCAACTTGATCGCCCCATCACACAATGCAAGCGCCTCCTCGCTTATTCCAAGAGCCTCATTACCGGCAACAATGGCTATTCTGCCGGAGTAACTGCGTTTCCAAACCTCAACAGCACCGGGCAGCACATCAAGAGCAAGCACTTCGATATTTTCTTCCTCCGCTTTCAGCATCCTTATGGCACTGGCGGCATCCTCACAATGACGGCATTTGACAAGTTCATCGCACCCCATTGCTGTTTTTGCCAGCTTGGGATGCGGGGGACAGGGGGTATAACCGCAGGCAATAATATCGGCCCCGACAGCCTCGGCAAGACGGAATATATTGCCGGTGTTGTGGGCACTGCGTAATCTGTCAAGTATGATCGTCAGCTGCAAAGCACCACCTCCAAACCTTTAAGATAAAACGCTTCCGGATAATTCAGCGGCACCGGATGATCTGGAGCCTGGGCAAGATGTTGGACGATATTGGCAAAAACTCCGGCATCCAATGCTGCTTCAAAGGTTATTTTCTCAAAAAGTTCACGGGTCATAAGACCGGAACAGGAAAATGTAAAAAGCCTGCCGCCGGGGGCAAGCAGCCGGAACGCCTGTATGGCAAGATCCTTATAAGCCCTCGCCCCTTTCATCAATGCTCCGGCACGATCCACAAGTTTCGGCGGATCAAGGATTATAACGTCAAAAGATGCCGGCCGCTCCGCTGCAAGTTGCCGCAACAGTTCAAAAGCATCACCGGCAATGTTACTGTAACGGTCAGGATCTATACCGTTCAACTCCATATTGGCGCCTGCAGCCTCCAGAGCCGGAAGACTGGAATCGATATTTACCACTTCAGCGGCACCGCCAACGGCGGCTGCAACGCCGAATCCTCCGGTATAACTGAAAACATTCAAAACACGGTTCCCCGGTTTCACTCCGGCAAAGACCTTGGAGCGGTTATCACGTTGATCACAATAAAAACCGGTTTTGTGGCCCCGCCTGATATCCACAAAAAATTTAAGTCTGCCTTCGGATACTTCCACTTTTTCCGGCGGATAATCACCCATTATACAGCGCTTACGCAGTTCCAGTCCTTCACGTTTACGGATATCAGCATCACTGCGTTCATATATGCCGTGCCAGCCCTGTGCAGCAGCAAATTTGCGAAAAATACTGTTGATTACCGGAGCATAATATTCACCTGACATGGCAAGGTACTGCACCACGAGCCACCCGTCATAGTAATCAGCGATAACCCCGGGCATACCGTCAGCTTCACTGGCGATACAACGGAACGCAGTAACATTATCAAGAGCAAGGGATTTTCTGTAATCAAAGGCCGCTTTGATACGGGCAGAAAAAAAATCACCGTCAATGACACAACCCGGCTCAAAACTCCATATCCTGCCACTGATCTGGGATTCTCTGCTCCACGAAGCAACAGCCAAAGGTCTTCCCCGCCAGTCTGCAACTGTGACGGCCTCTCCATTCTCCGGATCGCCGGTGATACTTTCCACGGCTCCGGAAAATATCCATGGATGACGGCGGAGAACAGATTTCTCGCGCCCTTTTTTCAAAATCATCTGTTTCATAAAAGCCCCATTACAGAAACCTGCAGGCAAACCTTATTCACAAAAACACCCAGCTCCGCATGGAAACGGAACCGGGCAAATATAATCTTCAGCAACTGAACAATACCCGCACAGCATACCGGCGGGCATCGTCCATTATATCAGGATCAGTCTTCGTCCTTGATATCAGGAATGGTATCGTTCTGACCGTAGATACCATAGAATTTCTCAAAGACTGCATCAGAACCGTTATCCAGTCTGTCATACTGGGGCAGATAGCTCTTGGCGGCAACTGCATAAGTAATATAACCGGCTTTGAGCATCTGACGGAGAACATTCTGGGGATACTGGTTGTCACCGGCGGAAACAAAGATGACTTTGCCTTTCTGGGTCATATCATCACGGCTGGAAATTCCTGCGCCGCGGCCCATAAGCTGGGGCAGAGTAGCAACACTGATGATAACATCGGCACCCTTGGCGGCATTTTTGACATCATTTGCAGAATACTGGGGCATCATGGGCATCATGGGCATGCCTTCGGGAGCGGGGATACGGGTATAGCCACCTTTTTTGTTGTCGATATATTTGACTTCAACATCGGTGAAACCACCTTCTTTGAGACCTTCGACAAAACCATCAATGGAACTTTCTTCTGTCATGGAAGTGGCAATAACGCAAACCTTGCCGGCAGAACCGACTTTTTTAGCGATACCGTAGGCCTGTGCCTGGAACGAATTGGCTCTCTGCATTTTGCCGAGTTCAACCTTGTCTGTAACAACGTCACGGAGAAACTCAAACCAGAAAAGAGTACCGGCGCAAACAAGGATCACCACCAGCAATGCAGCAGCGATGGCATTGGCACTGGCCAGAGTACGCTGTTTGCCGCTGACAACCTTAAGACCGATAAATCCGGCAATCATAATAAGGATCGCAGGGATACTGAAAAGCGGTTCTGTAAACATTTCAAATTCCTTTCATTTTGTTATACAGTTTACTTTCGATTCAACTTGTCATTATTCTATTTTAGATGTCTTTTGGAAAATTTCAAGTTTTTTTGCAAATATTTTATGAAAAAAGTTGCTGTTGTGTTATATTATAATGTCCCTGTATTTTGGGAAGAGCAAAAAATTTTCGCACTAAGTGCCTGCCGGCATGAGTGTTAACCGATAATCCCGGAGAAAAGATGGTAAAAGTAGAAATACGTGATATCAGCAAACGCTATACCAAAGGCGGCGATCCTGTTCTTAAACAACTCAACCTTACTGTTGAAGCCGGTGAAAAGTTTTTTCTTCTCGGCCCGTCAGGATGCGGTAAATCAACTCTGCTGCGTATTATCGCAGGTCTCCTGACTCCGGACAGCGGATGTATCTTATTCAATGGTACCGATGTTACCTCTCTCCCTCCGGAAAAACGCAATTCGCCGATGGTATTCCAGAATTACGCTCTCTGGCCGACAATGACTGTGGAACAGAATGTGCTTTTCGCTCTCGAAGCACAAAAAATCTCTGCCGCAGAACGCCGGAAGAGAGCTGCAGCAGCTCTGGAAGCAGTGCAGATGCAGCATTTTGCTGCCAGGAGACCCGGTGAACTCTCCGGCGGGCAGCAACAGCGTGTCGCCCTTGCCCGCTGCCTCGCTTCGGCTCCAGGTTTGATCCTGCTTGATGAACCGCTTTCAAATCTGGACAGCAATCTCAGGGAAGAAATGCGCCGGGAGCTTCTTGCCATCTGCCGGGAACGTTCCCTTACAAGCATCTATGTGACCCATGACCGCCGCGAAGCTCTGGGCATGGCCGACCGTATAGCCCTGCTGCGCAACGGCAGGATCGCTGCGCTGGGTACTCCGGAAGAAATGTACCGCAGACCGCAAACACGATTTGCCGCTGAATTCATGGGTGACGCCAATTTTATTTCAGGTACTGTAACGTCTTCAGGAGTCTTAACTGACCGGGGGGAACTTTTCGCCGACGGTATAAAGACACCTGCCGGTTCGGAAATCACACTTTGCTGCAGACCGGAAAATATCCTTACCGGCGCACGGGCGGCAGAGTGTGCCAACCGTTTCCGTCTTACAGTATCGGCAGTCCGTTTTGAAGGCGAACGTACAACTCTGGACTTTGCCTGCGGATTGCGAGCCTTTGATACAACCGGCGCCTCCTTCTCGCCGGGAATGACCATAGATGCCGGATGTTCATCAGCAGCACTGATACCGCTGCAGCAGGATGACGGAGACATATAATGACAAAAAAAATTCTTTCTGCACTTATACCTGTGATCATTATCGGCATCATCCCGGTATTTTTCAGTATTTTTACTGTAACAGGTGAAAACAGCGGAAACGTTACTGTCAGTACGGATGATGTGCTTGTGATATATACACCGCACCCGGAAAGTATCCGCAGGGAAGTGGGCGGTGCTTTCTGCCGCTATTATCAGGCAAAGACCGGCAGAAGCATAAAACTTGATTTCCGTTCACCCGGCGGCACAACGGATATCGTCAATTATATAAATGATCGTTTTACCAACGCTTTCAGAAAAGAATGGGAGGCTTCCGGCAGAGAATGGAACGATGCCGTTGCCAACGGATTCAGATCATCATCGCCGGATCTTGACGGCGAAGCGGCTCTTGCCCGGAAAATGTTTCTGGAGAGTTCTGTATCCATCGATGCCGATCTCTTCTGGGGAGGCGGTACTTACGACCACGGCAAAAACAAAAGTGCCGGTTATGCTGTTGACGGCGGCATCGCAGCATTGCTTCCGGAATATTTCACTCCCGATGCCATGCGTCAGGAAATATCCGGCGAAGCGATATACGATCCCGACGGTTGTTTCTACGGAGTATGTCTCTCCAGTTTCGGGATAGCCTGCAACCGCACACGGCTGGAAGAAGCCGGTCTGAAAACCCCGGAACGCTGGTCAGACCTTGCAAAACCGGAATTTTTTGACCGTCTTGCCCTTGCCGACCCCACAAAATCAGGTTCCGTTGCCAAATGCTATGAACTGATAATTCAGCAGGCAATGGCAGAGAGGATCGCCGCAGGCGGTACTCCGGCGGAAGGATGGCAGGACGGTATGAACATCATCAGACAGATAACTGCAAACTCTTCACTGATCTCCGACAGCGCCAGTATGGCTGTAAATCATGTTGCATCCGGCGAAGCTGTATGCGGTATAGGCATAGACTTTTATGTTTCAAGCGCAGCTGACTGGCAGGAAAAGGAAGGCGCAGTCCCCCCGCCGCTTTTTTATGTAACGCCATACCGGGGCTCCACTGTTTCGGCAGACCCTGTGCAACTGCTGCGCGGTGCCCCGGCCAGGGCGGCGGCACAGGAATTCATAAGTTTTCTCCTGTCACTGGAAGGACAGAAAATTTATGCCTTCAAAACCGGTACTCCCGGCGGTCCCGTCCAAAATGCCCTGCGCCGTGCGCCTGTCCGGCTTGAACTCTATTCTGAGGAATGGAAAAGTTTCCGTTCTGATCCGGATTATGACCCCATTTCGGCTGCCAGTGATGTAGTGTACCATTATGAATGGACTGGAAAGTATTTCGGACTTATAAGGGTTGTGATCCGGTGCTGTATGCTGGATATCCAGCCGGAATTGCGCCGGACATGGCAGGAAATAATTGCGGCCGGAGGGCCTGAAGCGGTTCCGGAAGCAATGGAGGCATTTACACGTATGCCTTTCTCATACCAGCAGGCGGATGAGGCCGCTGATGCCCTGTGGGTACGGGAAGGCAACGACATTGCTGCAGTAACAGCATTACGGCGGCAATGGACCGTACAGGCAAGGCAAAACTGTCTGGAAGCACTGGAGCTTGCCAGACAGAAACGTTGATTCAAGTAACATATTATTACTGTAATAATATACCAAACAAAGGAAAATATGAAAAAATTTTGTGACTATCTTGTTTATCTCGCCGCTCTGCCGGGTTTTCTCATTTTGCGCAACTCACCGCGTTTTTTCATAACATGGTTAGCGCATACGGGAGGATTTTTCCTTATGTGGTCAAAAAACTTTGTCAAAGTATCAGATGCCAACCTGCAGATAGCCCTGCCGGAACTTAACAGGAAACAGAGGCGGAAAATAATCAAAGCCAGCGGTACCAATTTCATCCTGTGTCTTCTGGAATATATCTGGGCAACAAAAAATCAGTCAAGACTTGACAGAAGTTATTTGCTGAGCGATGAAGAAGCGGAAAAACTCCGCAAACGCGTTGCCGCAGAGGAACGTACTCTGTATGTCAACCCCCACATGGCAAGCTGGGAAGGAGCTTCTGCCATCATCGCCAAAGCAATGCGGGAAAAAAGCGGCGTTGCAGTAATCGTCAAAGCTGTAAAAAATCCCTATCTTGACAAACTTTTCAATGGAGGAGTGCGCGGAAATGTGCCCGGGATACAGGTAATCTATTCAACAGGGGCATTGCGCGGCACGATCAAAGCATTCGGAGAAAAGAAAAGTCTGGGGATACTTATCGACCAGAATACCAAAGTGCGTGACGGCGGAGCTTTTGTAAACTTCTTCGGTCTGCCCGCCCCATCAAGTCTTTCCCCGGCAGTGCTTGCCAAATACTGCCTGAACAAAAATATGCCCACCAACATCTGTTACAGTATGGCTGTTCGTGAATCTGACGGGAAAATACACTTTTACACAATTCCCCTGAGTAAGCCGATCACAGATTATACAAGTGATATTGAACTTGTACAGGAATTGCTGGACATTTCCACTGCCGAAATCGCCAAACGGCCTGAACAATATCTGTGGAGCTATCCCCGTTTCCGCTATATACCTGCGGATGCTCCGGAAGAACTTGCAGCAAAATATCCCTTTTACGCCCATCGTGCCCGGGAGCGTTTTTACGATGCCAAGGCATATCATCAACGTAAAGCGACCAAAAAAGATTGATATTCAATTTTCCAGACAAAGGGGGAAATCATGAAAAATTTGTTGACAAAAACAATAACCCGCTATGCGCTGCTGCAGCAAGCAGGCGACACTTATTTTCTACGCGGAGAAAAATATTTTAAGGAACAGCGTGTCAAAACATTGACTGTTTCCTCCCCCTGCAGCATTACTGCAACAGTACAGGGAACTGAATTGTACAGTGTCTGTATTGTAGCCGAAAATGACATTTTTTACGGAGCCTGTTCCTGTCCGTTGGGCGAAGAGGGCAAGTTCTGCAAACATATTGTGGCGGCAGGATTGGAATTTATATCCAGAGCAGAAGCAGAAACCGGCGATGAAGAGGATCCATGGGAAACTTTCATCAAAAATTGCCCGCGGGAAGAGTTGGAACAGATAGTACTCGAAATGACCCCCAACAGTCCGGAAATCGAAACTTTTTACCGGCTCAAACAACTTGAAGATGATCCGTCGCTGATGTTGGGTGTATTGCAGGAAAAATACGAAGAGCTTCTGGAAATCGTAACAGATGACTTTACCTGCATGACCACAGAGGAACGCAAAAAAATCAAGCATCTGCAAAGGATGATGAATTATCTTTTCAAACGGTTGTCTTCTCTGCTTTAAGATTCTGCCGTAAGCCCGGTTATCGTGCTGATGCGCTTGCGGCAGAATATCATTTTACGCACATCATTCTCCCCGTCAGAAAATACTCACTGACTTTTCCGGAAATATTTTCCGGTTTGCTCTTGACATTTTCATATTCAAGGCTTATATTGCAGGTAATATGTGAGCAACTGTGCAAACATATCCATGTCCGCAACTATTCTGACAAGGGGGGTTATCGTGAAAAAAATGTTGATCACAGCAGGTCTGGTAATTGCCGCCGGAAGCAGCCTTTACGGAGCAGACGGTCCCAGAGAAAGATTCATTTATGGGTTTACCACAACAGCATCTGCAACAGTACGGTGTGGTCAACCTGCTGCACCGGTACATGTTTACGGGACATTCACCACTCCGATACTGGAACAGTACTCTTTTGCAGGGGCTTTTCTCAACGGACCGGTATGCTACACAGATGATCTTTCCGGAGCTCCTCATGACGGTACATGTCAGGGATCATCTACAAGGACGCAAATAGCCACGTATTCCATTGAGATTATCGGTGGCAACGATTGGCTGCCTCCGGTAATAACATACAGAGATATTCTGACAAACGTTCCATGCGATCACGAAAAATGACAGTATACCGCAGTTAAATAACTTTTTCACAGCGAATATACATGCCATGATTTTCAAAATCAAAGAAAGGGTAAAAAAGAAAAAATTATATTTATTTGATTACTGTCAGCAGAAAATCATGTTGCAACGACAGCTTCAGCACCTGCGCCAAGAGTCGTTTTGAAGCCCAATGCGACTGCAATTGCAGTAGGCATTGCAGAAGATTTGGAAAGATGCGGAGATCAAGTTAAATCAGTACAAGTTAACGGCTTGTATACTTCTGCAAGTTTACTGAAAATGGGATTTACCCAAATGGAACTTGTTGCGGAAGAGAGAGTTTATTCTCTGAATTTCTATGGCTGGCCTCATGATGGAAGCGGGTTAGGCTGCAGTCGTTTGAAGCAAGAGGTCACCGGTTATTTATGGACAGATGCAAATGGTATTCTGCAACCGGTTACAATAGTAACACTTGACAAATCACAACATGGGCAATGCACGCATTTGGAATAAAAATATATGAATATTACGAAATTACTCATAATGATATTATCAGCTTCAGCCCTGTCACTTACAATGTTGGCATCCGGCGGTTGTTCTGATAATGACAAAGATGTCAGAATGGAAATGTTTGAACCTGATTACGGCAGACTGCACATCTTTCTTGATGAACCTTTTTTCAAACCGGCTACCGTCAGTGCAAGAGCATTTTATCACGGGATCAGTATCCGGGAAGGAATCAGCTGCAATATAATCATGACATCTGTCGATGATGAGCACGAAATCCTTGTCCGCAACCCTGTCCGCCTCTTAACAGGAGATCCGGAAGCAGATGCAGTAAGCCCTTATGCACAGGAAAAAGTCAATCAGTGCGGAACATACGATATAATTATCAATGCCGATGGCAATGTGACCACTCTGAAAAATTTTCATTACTATGGTCAGGAACATGTTGAACTTGCCCGGGGTGCCGGTTGGCGGGTTTTTATTTCAAGAGAAAATTGGGAGCTTGACGAATGGTAAAAAAAATATTTATATCAATGGTTTTGCTGTTCTGTTCTGCCTCCATTCTTCTTGGAGCATCAGCCAGAGGCACTTTGGAGGAGGCTTTTGCCAAAGCTGAAGTCAGCAGCATCACGGCAGAATTCACCAACCCTGTAAAATCTTACCACGGCAAAAGATGGATATTCAAACGTCTCTACCGGAACGGAAAACTTTTTTTGAGGCTGGAAATTTATAATGGCGGAGAATTGATAGAGTCTTATGTCAAAAATGATCTTGGTGAATTCGGCACAGACTTTGACGGTTATTCTGCAAAGATCATACACATACCGTATCTATGGCATCCCGAACTCATTGCCAAGCCTCTGCACGAACTTGAAATCTCTGAAGGTGATTTTTCCATGTCAAATTTTGACCGCAATGGCATTCCCTGCTGGAAGATCTCTGTTTCAGTGCCGAAAACAAAAGAGTTCCTTATGAGACTTACCGGAGACTGGCCTCAGTTTTATGATGCCAACCGGGGAAGATATATGGAGAAAAAAGCCTTCCGTTATGAATTCATCATAGATAAAAGCTCTTTACAGATATATAATCGCAAACATTTTAATTCCAAAGGCAAATTAATCTTCGAACTTGATCTCGGTTCGGTAACTCAGGAGGAAACAGATATAGAGGAATTCGATGCTCCTTTCTGGATCTCCGGAACATATCTCACGGCAGCGTCATTTTCCCAACGCAATTATCAGGAAATGCTTGACCGTGGTTCGGGTTTTGCAGAAAAACTGCCTTATTTGCTTTCCAGAATCGTTGACTGGATATTCAGATACGGGCACTATTTCACTATCAGTATTGCAGTCATTGCCATTGTCGGGATACTTATAGTCAAACACAGTGTCAACAGAGCGTATAAGCGCAGTACCCACAAAGCATACAAGCGCAGATAATACGCAGTGGGGAAGCCGTACAGCATGTTTTATTATCTTGATATCCCGCGGTTATCGTGGGGATTTTCAACACCGAACATGCTGGCGGCATTTCTGACGATACTGCTGGCGGCAGTTATAACCGCCGGGGATCTCCCGTGTTTGCAGAAAAGATTTTTTCAGGTACCGGTATGGATATTGCTTGTTGCCGGAGAAATACTGCTGGGACTGACTTATTCCCGTGGTGGTTATCTGGCATGGTTGACTGTATTGGCAGTATATTATTTTATTACCCGCAAGAAGAAGACTTTTTTCTGTTTATTTACATTCGTTGCCATACTTGCAGTGATTCCGGCAGGAGTACAACGGGCGGCAAGTTCGGCAAATATCAGTGAAGGCAGTATTGCCAACAGATTGTATCTGTGGCGGGGCGCACTGGGAACTGTCGCTGAATTTCCAGTATCCGGCTCGCCTTATCCCATAGGGGATTATTATGAATTGCAGTATATGCCCCCGGAAATAAATGCTGAATACAGAAATTTCCTCAACGATATTCTGACTCTGGGTGGAAATTACGGACTGGGTGCAATTTTCGCAGCTGTTTTCCTGTTGCTGTTTCTGCTGTATACCGGAATATCCTGTTACCGGCAATGCGGCTTTGCTCCGCTGCCGGGATTGACGGCAGGAATTGCCGGAGCATTTATTGCCGGGTGCTTCTCCACATTTTACCATGTTGCAAGGATAAGAAACGCCTGGATCATGCTGGCAGCGGCTCTCTCCTCCGGAATAGTGTGGTGCTGTATCCGGAAAAAATGGCACTTCCGGCTGCGTCATTTGCTTTTTTCAGCCGCAGGTGCTGCTGCCATTACACTTGCCATTTATACTGCGGGACATGCCGTAACTGTACCCTACAAAGTCATACCGGAATGGGAAAATCAAAAATTCACATTCATCCCCATCGGGAGTCCGGCAGCAGAAGTGGTGTTTTTTTATCCGGCAGAAGATATTTACGGCGGCAAACTCCCTCCGCCCGATGTAAGGCAGTATGCAGTAAAAGGTATAAAGATCCATTTATGCGGTATCGATTCCGGGCTTGATGGACTGGCAAAAGCAGAGGCTTTCCTCGAAGAAATTCTTTCAGTTTCTTCAGAAGTACACATTGCAGGAAGTGATCTGGCTGCGGCAAATGCCTTTGTTGCGGCGGCAAAATTTCCCCGGCAGGAAAAGATCAGAAACAGTGTTTTTCTGAATATGGAATCAGAATGGCCGCTGCCGGAACTTTCCCCGGCAAATTATCTGACGGAAGCTGATTTCCCGTTCCGGCTCCTGCAGCAGCAAATGCAGCCGGAAGAGATCATGCAGTACATAATTCAGCAAAAAAATCAACAGGAACGCATAAAATGAAAAAAAGGTTATTTTTTTGGTCAATACTCCTTTTGACAGCAGCAGGTATTTTCTTTGCCGCAGTATATTTTGCTGCGGTCATGCCGTGGGATTTTCAGCAGAAATCAACGAAAATGACATATCAGGATACCGACAGGCATTTTATAGAATGTTCATTCTCCCTGTACGCAGGATGTGCCATGAACTTTACAACAAAAGTATCCTGCATTGTTCCGGCAGATGCAGACGGCGTCCCCCTGCCCTCTGCGGAAAATATTCTCTTTTATGTGCCTTTCAACGGCGAGGACGGCAGCACCGCCATAGATTCATACCCGTGGCTTAAAGATTTCGTCACCCAATACGGCTGGAGCGTCTTTTCCATGCGTATGAAGGCAAATTCAAGGATCATACACGACAGGAAAAAATACTACATCTACAGGGAAGCCGGATGGTATCCCATAATTTTCCGCTGCCGGGATATTATAGCAAAACGTTTCTCAATACCGGTAAAACCGCTGTTCATCACGGGGCAGTCCTCCGGAGCATCACTTCTGCAAAGGCTTGCCGTCGCTCACCCGGAAAAAATCGCCGCCGGGGCAGGATTCGGCGGCAGCATATACGATCATACTTTGCCGTCAAATGATATGCCGCCCCTTTTTCTTGCCCATTCTGCCGGAGACAGGGTGGAACGCGCCAACAAAAGCATGCTGCAGCACGCATTGCAGAACCGTCTGCCGGTGTGGTTTGCTGTTTTTGAGCCTCTTTCTGCCTCCGATCTCCATACGGCTTCACCGGAAGCATGGGATGTAATAACAGATTTCCTTCTGGCGGCATCAGGGTCGTCCACACTGGAGGAATTCAACCGCAAAGCACCTTCCCTGCCGCATTTTTACCCTCCGGGAACCGGGGAAGAATATCTTTCAGAATACGATTACTGACACAAATGTCCCGTTCCCACTGCCGCATCCGCACTCCGCGAAAAGGTTCTGATCTGCCGGGAAAGACGGAGGCAGCGTTTTTTTTGCAAAATATTGCACCCATACGCTTCAACGGGGGTTGCCAAATACACTGTTTTATGGTATATTAATACCAAGTGCATTTAAAAAGTTCTTTACAGGAGGTTACTATGGAACTTGATTGGGAAAATCTCGGTTTTAATTTCATGCCTGTCAAATCCAACTACCGCGCACATTACGCCAACGGCAAGTGGGAAGAAGGCAAACTTTTCAACACTTACGATATCACCATGTCCGTGGCATCAAACTGCATGCACTACGGGCAGGCAATCTTTGAAGGGATGAAAGTATTCCGCTGCAAAGACGGCAAGATCCGCGCTTTCCGCCCCTGGGCAAATATCGCCCGTCTCAACAGCTCTGCCCGCCATCTGCTGATGCCGGAAATCAGCGAAGAACAGTTCCTTGCCGGTCTCCGTCAGGTAGTCAAAGACAACGAAGAATATATCCCCCCCTACGGTACCGGCGGCGCACTTTATGTCCGTCCGGTAATGTTCGGCACCACCCCCCAGATCGGTGTCAATGCCGCAACAGAATATGAATTCGTTATCATGGTCGTCCCTGTCGGCGCATACTACAAAGGCGGTATCAAACCCATGAATGCCATGATTTCCAAAGATTTTGACCGTGCCGCGCCCCACGGTACCGGACATATCAAAGCCGCAGGGAACTACGCCGCAAGTCTGCTTTCTTCCAAAATCGCCCACGACAACGGCTGTGCAGTTGCCCTTTTTATGGATCCGGCAGAACACAAATATGTTGATGAATTCGGTACCAGCAACTTCCTTGCCATTACTCAGGACGGCAAGTATGTCACTCCCGAATCCTCATCAGTTCTCCCCTCCATCACCAACATGTCTCTCATGACTGTTGCCGAAGGATTGGGCATCACCGTCGAACGCCGTCCGATACTCAAGGAAGAAGTTCCCGGTTTCGCCGAAGTCGCCGCTTGCGGTACAGCTGTGGTTCTCACCCCCGTCGGCAAACTTTTCGACGGTGACAAGGTTTACACCTATTCCGAAGAGATCGGCCCCACGCTGAAACGCCTTTACGATGAACTTACAGGTATCCAGTACGGCGAACGTCCCGACGTTTACAACTGGATGTTGGAAATATGAAAATTTTTACCCAGCCGGCAGAAGTTACCTCATTCAGCCGCCAGTGCAGAAAAGAGGGCTTGAAAATA
Organism: Victivallaceae bacterium; assembly: GCA_045532655.1. Classification (GTDB taxonomy): domain Bacteria; phylum Verrucomicrobiota; class Lentisphaeria; order Victivallales; family Victivallaceae; genus JAVBQJ01. The sequence goes on along the minus strand of JAZSGI010000203.1, from coordinate 37,323 downwards.
GCCCTGGTACCCACCATGGGCTGTCTGCATGACGGTCACTTCTCCCTTATTGATATTGCTTCTCAGCATGCCGATGTGGTTATTGTCAGTATTTTTGTCAACCCCACACAATTCGGTCCGACTGAAGATCTTGCCAAATATCCCCGTACCTTTGAAGCGGACTGCAGAGGATGCGAAGCTCACGGAGCTGCCGCAATCTTTGCTCCTGTGCCGGAAAGTATGTACCACCCGGACAGCAGCGTATGGGTGGTGGAAGAGACTCTTTCCAACCATCTGTGCGGACTGTCACGGCCGATACATTTCCGTGGTGTATGCACGGTGGTCGCCAAACTTTTCAACATTGCCCTGCCGGATGTGGCGGTTTTCGGACAGAAAGATGCACAGCAGGCGCTGATAATACGGCGTATGGTCAGAGATCTCAACTACGGCATAGAGATCATCACTGCACCCCTGATTCGGGACAGTGACAATGTTGCCCTTTCATCCCGCAATAAATACCTGAGCGCAGAGGAAAGGATCAGTGCACGTTCCCTTTCCCGGGCAATCCTTGCTTTGGAAGAATGTCCGCTGGAAGAAATCGCCGCAAGGGTGGAAGCAGGGAAAAAATCAATAACTGATGCCGGGGGCAGAATCGATTATTTCGAGATCGTTGACACAGAGACCCTGGAAGCTCCCACTGCCGAAACCACAGAGATACTTGCTGCGGCAGCTGTTTATTACGGTTCAACACGCCTTATTGATAATACGATTGTGAGGTTCAAATGATCAGACTTGATACTGCAGATAAAAACTTTGAAAATGATTTTGCAGCACTGCAGCACCGCACCGGGTCAATGAGGGAAATCGAGGAAAATGTTGCCGCCATTATCAATCGTGTCCGTACAGGAGGCAACAAGGCTCTTGTACAATGCGCCATGGAGTTTGACAAGGCAGTCATTACAGAAGAATCCATACGCATTACCGAAGCAGAGTTCAAAGAAGCTGCAGCAAAGATAGCACCGGAAGATGCCGCTGCGATCAATGCGGCACTTGCCAATGTGCAGGCTTTTGCACGGAAAAAACTCCCGGAAAACTGGTTTGAACCCATGCGTGACGGAGTCTCTCTGGGCGAACAGTTCCGGCCCCTTGACCGTGTCGGTGTTTACATCCCCGGCGGAACTGCTCCTCTGGTTTCAACGGTCATCCATACAGCAGGTATTGCCGCTGCCGCCGGAGTAAAAGAAATTGTGGCAGTCACTCCCCCCGGCCGCAACGGTGCTCCCATCCATCCTGAAGTTCTTTATGCCATGCAGGCATGCGGCGTTACCGAAGCATACCGTCTCGGCGGTGTTTATGGTGTAGCCGCCCTCGCCTGCGGTACAGAAACCATAAAGAAAGTTGAAAAAATCGCCGGTCCCGGCAACGCTTATGTCACCTGTGCCAAAAAGCTCCTTTACGGCGAAGTTGCCATCGATATGGTGGCGGGACCGTCGGAGATCATGATAGTTGCCGATGCCGATAACGATCCTGCCTGTCTTGCTGCCGATATGCTTTCGCAGGCAGAGCACGGTTCAGGCTTGGAACAGGCGGTCATTGTTTCCACATCGGCAGAACTGCTTGACAATGTGGAAAAGGAAATACTCCGCCAGAAAAAAGAACTTTCCCGCATAGAAACTGTGGACAGAGTTCTGGAAAAAGGCGTATTTCTGATTCTCGCCTCTTCACGGGATGAAGCCATTGAACTGGCAGGAAGATACGCTCCGGAACATTTGGAAATGTGTGTTGCCGATCCCCTGGAGGCGGCAGGCAGGGTAACAGCTGCCGGTGCAATATTCATCGGGCCTTACACACCTGAACCCATTGGCGATTTCTGTGCAGGTCCCAGCCATGTACTGCCGACAGCAGGCAGTGCCAAATTCTTCGCCGGACTTTCGGTGGACAGTTTTTTCCGCCGTTCAAGTCTGGTGATGTACAGCAGGGACGCGATCAGACGTGAAGGCCCCATTGCCGCACGTTTTGCCGCCATGGAAGGTCTGGATGCCCACGGCAGAAGCGCAATGTCCCGCTCATGAAAAAAACATGTATCCTTGCCTTTGGCAGTAATGAAGCCAATGCCCCGGAAATTTTCCAGGGGGCATTGGCTCTTTTGGTATCCGCTGGCTGGGAACAGGAAAAGTTTTCCTCTGTCATAAAAACAGCTCCGGTAAATTGTGTTCCGGGAACACCTGATTTTTACAATGCCGCCGCCCGCGGTAAATGGGGTGGCGCCCCCATGGAGTTGTTGCACCTCACCCAAAGTATAGAACGGCACTTCGGCAGACCGGATGTCCACCGCAGTGATCAGGCACGCCCCCTGGATATTGATATTATTCTGCTGGGAGAAGAAAAAATCTCCATGCCTGAACTTATAATACCCCACCCGAGAGCATATTGCAGAGAGTTTGTACTGCAGCCAATGCAGGAAATAGCCCCTGAACTCCTAACTCTTTTGCATTAAAGATATTCCGTTCCCCCAAACGACAGTTGATTTTTGCCCTGGTTTATTTTCACAAGGAGCAAAATATGAAAAAACAAGTCACTGTTTCGTGGGGATCGGAGGATTTTACCGCCACTCCGTTGCGGCTGGGGTGCGGGGATTGTATTGATCTGGATATACATGTTTTTGCAGAAACAGAAAATTTCTGCGACCTCTCCGATGCTGCAGCATGGCGTGGAGCCGTTGCTGAATTTGTCAATTCTTCCCGACCGCCGCTTGTCAGGATCACTGATGATAAATTTGACCGTTCCCAAACCAGGAACGGAATAATTTCGTGCCGTGTGGAATGTACAACAGCATCGTTCCGGAAAGCAGTTTCCATGAGCCGTAATTATGAACTGGAAACGATTCTGGAAATATACGGCATGGATGCTGACGGCAAATGTATATGGCGTTTCCGGATTCCTGTTACCGCACATGCTGTTGCAGATTATCACGGCGGAGCTGAACTTCCACTTGCCGCAGACAATGTTTCCATGACTCAAGTTAAGGCTATGTTCCGTGCCGGACTGAAAACTGAACAAAGCCCTGACCACAGAAGTTTCCGTATCAGAATGGCGGAAGACGGTGTCTGGAGCGATTGGCTGACTTTGCCTCACGGAGAAACTCCACAGATTGATCCTCTTTCCGGCAACTGGTTTATCGGCAATAAAGATACCGGCATCAGTGCCCTGGGCGAAAAAGGCAGTAAAGGCGACAAAGGTGATACAGGAGAACCAGGTGCAACTGGTGCAACAGGAACAAAAGGGGAAAAAGGCGACAAAGGCGATACAGGTGCAACAGGCGAAAAGGGCGACAGAGGAGATACCGGAGTTCCCGGCATTCCCGGCGAAAAAGGCGACAAAGGCGAAAAAGGCAAGGATGGCGCCGATGCTTACGAAGTAGCTGTCAATAATGGATACGCCGGTTCCTGCCTCGAATGGCTTGCGTCGCTTAAAGGTGAAAAAGGCGATACCGGAGCGGACGGTGCGGATGGAACACCTGCCGGGTTCGGCATACCAACTGCAGCAGTAACAACACTTCCGGCAGGAGCTTCTCCCACAGTGTCAGTCACAACTTCCGGAGAAAACACGGCAAAGGTTTTCAGCTTTGCTTTCGGTATTCCGCAAGGGGGTACAACCTCCGGCGGCGGTTCTGTTGATGTGCAGTTCTGCACCGTTACGGCGGTTGATACAACATCAAAGACTGCCACTGTTACCGGAGCTGACGGAATGAGTTATGCTTTGAAGTACGATAAGACGGAGGCGTAATTATGGCAAGTTATAAGGTTACTTTTACTGCCGTTCATGAGGCGGCTGGTATTTACCGTGAGAGCGGGGCATACAATGGCTTCCCTGCATACAAGCACGAGAGCCGTGAATATTATATTTGGACGATGCAAACTACTCCCGGCATGTATGTGCACTATTTGGGGACACCGCTGGGCGGGACTCCACCCTTGTGGATGTTCTCAAACTCTAGTGCAGACGATATAGCCGGTTCATGGGGGCAGGCTACTTCAACCATTCCCGGCCCGACAGTTACGGAATACACAGAGGACACTTCCGGCGGCGGTGTCGTTGACCCCGAAGATACGACCATTATTGTGCCGGATTCAACTCCCGAAGTTGGCGAAAAAGGCCTTAAGGTCGGAAATATGTTTATTCCGGTTTGTCCAAACCCTGTCGATACCCATTTGAGCAAAGTTTCTGATACAGGGAAGAATATTGCGCTGGGATGGCTCGGTTTTGGTGACGGAGTGGATATAACCGGACTTGATGTGCAATTTCAGGCACTGACAGACGGTTGGCTCTCGGCACATGTAACAGCGACTGCTGGAGGACAATATCTTGAATTACTGGTTTATCGTGGTGACAATGATTCCGAACATCGTTACGGCAATACCAGATATTCATATTCAAGCGGTGATCTCCGGGCAATGATGTTTGTACCCAGAGGGATGTTTTACAAAGTGCGAAGCAATGCCACTCTTGTTAAAACACTGTGGCTGCCGTGCAATGGGGCAAGTGAATAAGGGGGAAACAAGATGGATTTATATTCAACCAGTGCCGATACACCATTTTCAGGTATATTCAGAGAAGCCGGAACAGCTAACGGGCATCCCTATTATGCTAATGAAAACGGCACAACCTATATCACGGCATCAAGTGACGGTATTTATTGCATGTATGTCGGATTTCCCGGCACAATGGCGCATTATGTAGCACCTTCAACAGGTTCGCCCCTCGGCAAATATCAGATCGGAATAAATGGCATTGTGGGTAAAGAACCCAATGTTGCTGTTTATCCCGGCGGGGGCAGTGATAGTGGTGATGATGGTGGTGACGATGTTGTTACTCCTGAAGATACGACCGTTGATATACCGGAAGCCGCACCGGAGACCGGAGCTGATGGTATTGAAATCGGGGGCGTGTTTATTCCGGTTTGTCCTAATCCGGCAGATACACATTTGGATAATGTTTCTGACACAGGAAAGAATATTGCTTTGGGGTGGTGCGGCTATCATTCCGGTACGCAGATCACCGCGGTAAACACCACGGCGCAAGCACTGACAGACGGCTGGCTCTCGGCGCATGTCAATGCTTCAACCGCAGGGCAGTATCTTGAAATCATCACTTGGAAAGATGGTAACGAAAATAATGCTGTTGGAGACACCCAGCAATGTTTGGGAATAAGCAGTCTGCAGGCAATGATTTTCGTTCCCAGAGGCAATTTTTACAAAATCAACACCGATGCAACACTGCTTTGGGCGGAATGGCTCCCATGCAGTGGCGCAAGTAAATAAGAAGGGGGCATAGCCCCCCAAAAAAGGCGGGGGTGAACTTGTTGAAAAGTTTTTCCTCCGCCTTACTGCATCATGATTTTAACGGCGGCTGCTTTTTGTCCGGCGGGGAGCAGTATTGACAGGAACGTCGACCGGCTGAGCCTGAACACTTTCAGCTGCAGATTCAACGGCAACCTTCTCTACAGGCATAAACTCCTGCTCATCCCCCTTGTTCTTTTTGCCGCAACCACATGCCATTATAATGAGAACCACCAGCACAGCAAGCAGCAGAACGGTATTGACACAAGCAAGAACAGCAATAATTCTGTTCAAGCATGAAGGTTTCTCGTATATTCCGGTGATCTGCGGGATCATTCCCGGCAACTCCGGCGGCGGAGGCGGAACTTCACTGCGGAAATACCCGCCTGGTGCCTGTACAGGCTGGATCTCGTCCAATTCAGTTATACGGTCAACGGCGGGCACGATCAGCGGCTGATTGCATGAGGGGCAGAAAAATTCATTTCCCACCATAAAATCCTCGGCTTCAATGTGCTGATCACAATACTTGCATTTGAATTTAAAAGCCATTTTCAAAACTCCAGTTGGGTTATATTATCTGCAATAAGATAAGGCATTTCTTCATGCACAGTCGCATTGCCTGCGATTTTGCTGACATCAAGTTTCAGATATTTTATAGTTCCGTTGGCAAGCACCTGCCCGGCCAAATCCATGATCGTTGATTCAACAATACTGAATCGGGAACTCTCTCTGACAAGCACACCCCTGCCAAGCAAATCAACACTGTAAGGAACAGGCTTGCGGTAACTTGTATCAAGAGAAGTTGTCACTCCGAAATCATCTTCATTCAGATGTTTTGCCCATGCCGCCCGCAAACCCATTTCGTCAAGCATGGCAGTAATAAGACCGCCATGGACCCTGCCGGGATAGCTCTGATGATGTTCCTGATAGCGGAAAAGCGTCATTACACTGCCGTCCTCCATATTGTAAAATGGAGCCTTTACCCCGAAAGGGTTGTCAAGACCGCAAATCACACACATGCGGCTGTTGTGTTGTTTGCTGATAACTTTCATCTTTCACCTTATTTTATCCGCCATCGGCAGCAGCATGCCCCCAAGAGCATTGCCAAGAGTCATAATACCTGTTGCCGCAAGAGCCTGCCAGCCCCACATCCCGGCAGCAGAAAAATAGTACATCCCGGCAATACTGTGTTCAAAGCCGGAAAGGATAAAGATCACCACACAGAGAAAAACCATAAGCGTACGGGCAAAGGGATTTATCTCTTCTTTGCGGAAAGTTTCCACTGCAACATACATAAGTATCCCGCAAAAAAAGGATAATATCAGCAAACTTGCGAAAGAATCCCCAAGTTTGACCTGGCACATGCCCTGTACTCTCGGCACTATATTCCCGGCAATACGGCTGCAGCGCACCAGTGTTCCCACGGCAAAACATCCTGCAAGGTTCCCTGTCCATATTGCCAGCATGGTTATAAGATAACCGGGGGATTTTTTCCCCTGATTGGCAAGATAACCTATAGCTCCGGTAAAAAGTTTGAACTGATAACAGAGAATGGTCAGCAATCCGAAAGCAAAGAGAAACGCCCCTAGCGGTGCTGACGGCACGGAGAGGAAAACCGTCCCTGCAATACCGATAAAGATCCCTGCCATAATTGCATTGATAAATGTTTTGGTAAAACCGTTGATGGCTGAAATAACGCCGTAATTATCTGTCATCTGTTTTCCCTCTGTAATATATTGTTGTTTTTCTTTTAATATAATACAAAAAATTGAAAATTGCAATTTTTTTCTTGCAAAGCTCCATTTTTAATATTATATTTATTCCGGCTACAAAACAAGGGGGAAATATGAGAAAAAGAATATTTTGTATTGCGGCGGCATTCTGCATGACACTGGTCATGACGGCATGTGAGATTTCAGGGGATTTTCAGAACAGGATCAAAACTTCAGCACCTGTGGAACTTAAATTCCTTGCCGACGGTCCGGAAAAAGCAGCTTATTTTGAAGCTCCGGCAGCAAACAGAAATCTGGAGAAATACGAAATATGGTATCCGGAACGGATGGTGAAGACGGAAAATGAAAAATTTCCTGTGATAATCTTCTGTAACGGAACCGGCTGCAAGGCTTCTTTTTATCAGAATATCTTCCGCCATCTTGCCACATGGGGATTTATTGCAGTCGGTACAGAGGAAACCATGTCCGGTAAAGGGAAAGGGGCATCTGAATGTCTGGATTTCATGATCGCAAGCAACAGTGATCCGCAAAGTATATTTTTCAACAAAATCGACCTGAATAATGCCGGTATTGCCGGTCACTCACAGGGCGGTGCAGGAGCCTTCAATGGTGCATCCAAATTCAAAAACAGCGGACATTTCAAAGCTCTTTTCGCTATAAGCGGTGTAAACAGGCAGCTTGCAGAAGAATCATTTCTGCAAAGTCCGTACGAACCATCGCTTATCAGGATCCCTGTTATGATGACCTCCACCAGCAAACCCGACGGCTGGGATGTTTATTGGCCCGGCAGCAAAGAACCCGGCATATGTAATTTGCAATCCATGCTGGCGAACCGCAAAGAAATACGTTCAAACGGCAATATCCCTGTAGTAATAGCTGTCACATCAGACAAAAACAGCGGTCATGTTGATTCCCTGTGGGAAAGCCAACCATATCTTGCCGCATGGTTCTCTTATTGGCTGAAAGGCGACAGGGAAGCCGGGAAATTCTTCCTCGGCAAAGATGCTGAACTTCTCACCAACCGCCGCTGGCAAAACGTAATATTATAAAAAATTATTGCAAAACTGTTTTGCGGAGAAAACCTTTATGAATAAAGTTTCTTTCTCCGCACTCCATTGTTACAGTTCCGATTTTCATCCCGGACAATAAAAAAAGGCTGTTGCCTGCCTTTTTTTGAGGTTTTGCAACAGCCCGATAACAACAAAATGAATCAGCGGATACTTTCAGTTGCTTTCAGCCAGGCATCTGCCAGGAGCCTGTGTCCCCATGAAGTGGGGTGTACTCCATCCTGCAGCCAGTAACTTGCAGGAGCACGTTTGCAGGCTTCGTCAAAAACACTCTGTGCCGGAAGGAACAAAGTACCATAATCCTCTGCAATTTTTTTCACGACTTCTCTGCGGGCGTTTATATCGTCCAGCCAATCTTCTGTAACTGCACCGGTAACAAGCACAAAAGGCTCTATAAGAATAATTTTTGTTTCCGGCAATTCTTTGCGTGTCCAATCCATGATCATGCGGTAAAAAGTATCATAACGGGGTACTTCCACACCATTCTTGAAATCAATTTCGTGCCACAGATCATTGACACCGATAAGAATACTCAATATATCAGGACGCAAATTCAGGGCATCCACCTTCCATCTTGCATAAAGATCCACCACCCTGTTGCCGCTTATACCACGGTTATAGACTTGCCATTCCTTTTCCGGTTCATAAGCGGCAAGATCAACAGCCGTTGTACAGACATATCCGCCGCCCAGCAAAGTATTGGCAGGCAGAGATGCATCATAACTGCGACCGGCATCGGTAATGGAATCACCCTGAAAAACAATAGTTTTTGTCATAAAAATCCTTTCTGCTCCGCTTTTGCAGGAGCGTATTTATTGTTCTTTTTGTTTTGAAGCCTCTGCAACGATGCGGCCAAGAACCAGCAAAGCGGCAATATTGGGCAGAACTATCAGCTGATTGCACATATCCTGCAGCGCCCAGACAAGATCGCTTTTCAGCAGTGTCCCGGCAAAAATACAGAGTACGGCAATAAGTGAATATATTTTTAATGACTTCTGCCCGAAAAGGTACTGCATATTGATCCTGCCGAAATAATTCCAGCTGATTATTGTGGAAAAGGCAAAAAACAGAAGACAAACCGCCACAAACACCCTTCCGAATCCCACGGTGGTAACAGATGCCACTGCCTCTGCCACAAGATTTGTCTGGGTAAGCCCACTGGCGGCAAGCAAACCGGAGTAGGTACTGCCGTCAGCAAGCGCAAGCGGACCGTCGCCGACATAAAAAACAGATATGATAATAAAGGACGTCATGGTCAATACCACCGCCGTATCAATAAATACCCCGATTATGGCAACAGTCCCCTGCACATGGGGTACTGTCCCCCGTGCCGCTGCATGAGCATGAGGTGTAGTTCCCATACCGGCCTCATTGGAAAAAAGCCCTCGTTTCGCCCCCTGACTCACGGCAGTTTTCAAAGCATAGCCGATACTGCCGCCGATAAGTGCAGCAGGATCGAATGCATATTTTATTATGATCCAGAAAGTTTCCGGAAGATATTGCCAACGCATTGCCAGAATATAAAATCCACCCGCAAGATAAAGGATCGCCATCGCCGGAACAAGTTTCTCCGTCACTTTGGCAAGCCGGGTAACACCGCCCATAAAAATCGCCCCGCCCGCCAGTGCCAGCAAAACTCCGATCACCCAGGAGGGCACACCGAAAGCGTCATGACACGCAGCACCTATCGCATTGGCCTGCACCATGCATCCGGTAAATCCGACACCGATCACAGTTGCAGCAGCAAAAAACACCGCCATAAATCGCCCCGCCCAGTTAGGGAAAGCCTTTTTGATGTAATAGACCGGTCCGCCATGTATATTGCCATCGGCTTCAGTAACTTTAGTGTTCTGGGCCAGCACCGCCTCGGCATAAATTGTCGCCATACCGAGAAAAGCGATTATCCACATCCAGAAGATCGCTCCGGGGCCGCCGGTGATCACTGCCCCAGCTGCACCGACAATATTGCCTGTTCCCACTTGGGCGGCAACAGCGGCGGTCAGAGCCTGAAAAGGACTCAAGCCTCCTTTGCGGCTTTTCCCGTTAAGGGAAAAAGTACCGAAAACATTACGGAACCCTTCGCCGAGGCAGCGCACCTGCACAAAACGGGTGCGCCAGCTGAAACAGAGTCCGGCGCCGATCAATAAAAACAGGAGGACATAATCAGAGAGATATTCGTTTATACATCCGATCACACGGAGAAGTGTATCCATATATTTCCTTTTTTCGATTAAGATACACCTGTTTACAGAAAAAGTCAAGCGGGGGCAAAGAAGTTCCGGCTTCACGGCAGCCCGTATTCAGACAAAATCTTCTTTACAACCTCCGGCACCGTACCATCTTCTGCCTGTAAGCCCGGCGGCACCGGAACTCCCATTTTTTTTAATTTGCTTACACCTCCGGCATGGTAAGGCAGTATTTCCACTTTTTGCAGGTTGCCGGGAGCAGAACTCAAAAAACGGGCAAGAGCCTCCACTTCGCCGGTAATATCATTGAACCCCGGAACATAAGGCATACGGATGATATACGGTCTGCCGGATCTCTGCAGCAAACGTAAATTTTCCAATATCTGCCTGTTGCCGACTCCGGTCAGACGTTTATGCAGCTCCTCATCCATGCATTTGATGTCCTGAAAAATAAAATCACATTGGTCAAGCATGGATGAATAGATGGCGGCAGAAGCAAATCCGGAGGTTTCCACTGCAATATGCAACCCTTGCAAAAGTCCGGCAATCGCAGAAGCAAATTCCCATTGCATAAGAACTTCCCCCCCGGAAAAAGTCACACCGCCACCGGATGTCTCCAGAATATTCCTGTCCCGCAAAATCAATTTTGCAACTTCCGATGCAGTATAATAACGGGCAACACCCGTTTCAACGCCAGGTCGGATGAATTCAGGATTATGACACCATGGACAGCGGAGAGGACACCCCTTCAAAAAAAGAGTCGTCCTTACTCCGGGCCCGTCATGAAGACAAAATTCCCTGATTTCCCCGATGATTCCTCTGACCTCTGATTTATCCAAAAGACAATTCACTCCTGCGGATAATATGATCCTGATAGACTTTGTCCAGTTCCACAAATCTGCCGCTCCAGCCCCAAACCCTCACGATCAGATTTTTGTAACGTTCCGGATGCAGCTGCGCCTCCCGCAAAATTGTACTGTTTACAGTATTCAACTGCAGCTGATGTCCTCCGCGGCGGATGAATTCAGCAATAAGGTGAGCGACTTTCAACTCTGCATCGTCCGCAGAAAATACACTGTCATGGAGTTCTATTGTCAATGGTCCCCCGTTACACGCTCCGGCAATCTCCGGCAGCGCAAAAGAACGGATCACCGAAAGAGGTCCTGCCAATGGTATATCCAATGACGGAGAAAAATTTGCCGGGAAGGGTTCACCGGCTTTTCTGCCGTCGGGAGTTGCCCCCAACCCTGAACTGTGCCATATATAATACATGGCACTGCCTGTCCCCGGACGAATAACCCCGCCCTCGGGAGTTTTCAACCCCTTCCATGCCTCCGCCCACCACTGCAGGAGCATGGCAAGCATCTTTTCGGCATTTTCAGGTTCTTTGCCTCCGAGTTTTGAACAGTTTTCACGCAATCCGGTACGGAATTCCTCATCTCCGGCAAAATCTCTGTCCAGAAGATTTTTCATTTCAGCAAGGGAGATCATCTTCTTTCTGTAAACCATTTCCTCCAACGCTGCCAGTGAATCTGCCGCAACAGCCATGCCGGAACCGTGCATTCCCCAGTTATGATAAATACCTGCTTCATTGATATTCCGTCCGCAGCTCAAAGCAACAGGACACAAGGCAGAAACAAAGGGAGATGGCAATACCGAAACATTGGAATATTTGGCAACGACAGCCTCTGTTTTCTGCCGTAACTTACGGCGGAAAAGTGTGCAGAATTCTTCGAAATCAGCAGCCCGGGAGTCCATACATTCCAGCAAAACTCCGGGAATGGAAACGGCATCAAGATTAACAAATTCACATGCTTTGCCGGGAATGATCAGTTCCCAGCATGCAGCACAGGAATAATCACGGGCGTCCTCCGGTGAATACCCCCAGCTTTCCAGAGCCGGCAGCATAATATCATCATTTGAATATTGGGGGAAACCCAATCCGGCACGGGTCAAACGGCTGCCGAGCGCAAGACGTTCCACCGGGGTGCTGCTGTTGACACGAAAATTTATTTTCGGATCGATCAGTTTAAGTTCGCATGATGCTTCAAGTATTTTTTCACTCAACGGATTCCAGATATCATCACCCCGGCTGTCGCAGCCGCCGATCATCAGACTCTGACCATTATCCCCCTGTTGTACGCCTACATAAAGGTCACTGTCTATATTGAAAGTAAGGAAAAATTCTTCAAGGAAATCAAATTCCTCCTCTGCGGTATACCGGCCGGAAGCAATATCACTTTCATAATATTTGCGGAAAATCACATCAACTCTGCCTATACCCATATGATATCCGCCTTCACACCACAATGCGTAATGGAGAATACGGAAAAGCTGCATTGCTTCAGGAAAAGTTTCCGGAGCTCTGTGCCTGACACTTTTCAATAACCCGACAGCGTCATTCAGCCCCTGTTCCGCCGCAGCAGCGATATACCTGTCAACAAGAGCGGTCAGAGCATCAAGTCCGCGCAGAGATGCGGCAAGAAACGCCCTGCCATCTTCATCACATTCCTTCATTGTATTGAGGATTTTTTCCCGGAATGCATCAAGTCCGATATCCAATACCGAAGCATAATCCGGAGTGAAATTAAATGGTACTCCTTTTTCGCAAAAAGTATATTTTTTGCGCAATTCCGTCATTTCCTCCGCCGTATATAAATCCGGAAGATTGGCGACTGTACGCATAAATACTATGCGGCTCTCCGGAATAAATGCCGGACATTCTGCGGCAAGGACATGTTCCAAAGCCCTTACAGAACGTTCCAACGGTGTAAATCCGGCAGCGGCAAAATCTTCTGCCAGATGCCAATCAACTGTACGGCGGCAGTTGCGGTGTTTGCCGTCAAGAATATATTCTCTGAGATTTTTTATCCGTCCGTTCATCATCCCACCTTTACTCTGAACATGTTCCATGAATATGGTTTAAGTTGTGCCTGCAATACATTTCCTGCAAGTGAATACCGGCTGCCGTCTATTTCTGCGGGACGAACCTGTTCTTCCGTCCCTGTATTGACGGCATCAAGAGAATCGTGATGTATCTCTGAGGCTGCAACAATACTTTCGACCTCAAAATCGCCGAGAACGGCTTCAAAATCCATTTCCTCACCGGCACGATTGATGGCAAATACCGTAATTTCTCCAGCCTCTTTGCGCCATACAGCGGTTGCCCGGAGATATTTTACACTTGTTTCCGCCGGGTCCCTTGAAAAGTGATTTTTAATGCTGTATTCAGGAGAATCAACCGCCCCGCGCAGGACAGTCCCTCTGCCATACTTTGAAGTCTCCCGGAAAGGATAAAAAATCGTCTGCCGCCATGCACCGCCTCCCGTACGGGTCATGATCGGGGCAATGACATTTACGGTCTGGGCAAGGCATCCAACTTTAAGGCGGTCTGCATGATCAAGCATACTCAAAAGCACCCCGCCGTTAACAAGTACATCTGCCATATCATAGATCTCTTCATTAAGCGGCTTGCCGTAAACCCATTCGGCATCATCAGCAACATGGGTACTGCCGCGATACCAGACGTTCCACTCATCAAGGGCAATCATAATCTTTTTGGCTGATTTGCGGCAGGCGGCAACATGATCACAGCAGGCAACAGCATTTTCTATACCCTGATCAACACTCTCGGCTGAAGCGAGAAATTCAGGAATATTTTTGAAATCATTACGGAAATACATATGTATGGAAAGATAATCGACATCGTCAAAAAGATGTTCCATTATTTCCCTGTCCCATGTACCGTATGTCGGCATACCGCAAGTAGATGACCCGCAGGCGCAAAGTTTGATATCCGGATCGACCATACGCATCATTTTGGCGGCTTCATGAGCCGCACGGCCGTATTCCTGCGAAGTCATATGTCCTATCTGCCACTCCCCGTCAACCTCGTTGCCCAGACACCAGTAACGGATGTTGTAAGGAGCCTCTGAACCATTTTCCCGGCGTTTATTGCTCCAATAGCTGTTTTTGGAAGAATTGCAATATTCCACAAGCTCCTGTGCAGCTTTGGGAGTATTGGTACAGATATTTACTGCATAGACCGGTTCTGTACCAGCCAGACGGCACCACTTTATAAACTCATCTATCCCCACAAGATTCGGTTCAAGGGACTTCCAGGCGTAATCTGCACGCACAGGACGTTTTTCTACAGGGCCGATGCCATCTTTCCAGTCATAACCGGAAACAAAGTTACCGCCGGGATAACGGGTCAAAGGCATATCAAGTTCTCTTACCAGTTCGATGACATCTTTTCTGAAGCCGTTTTCGTCTGCCTGTTCGTGCTCCGGCTCATAAATACCATTATATATACATCTGCCGAGGTGCTCAAGGAACCCGCCGAAAATATTTTTATCGGCTTCACCGATAGTGAAGTTCTTATTTACTGTCAATTTTGCTTTCATAAACAGCCTCGCTTTTTTGCATTATCGTTATATCAAACTATATTAATATATGACATATATTCTGAATATTCAAAAAAAACCTGCAGGCAATAAATATGAAAAACCTAACCAAAACTATTTTTATTCCACCAGGAAGTTCTGAACGGTTCGTTGACTTTTCCTCTCTCGGCGGCAAAGAATATTTCGGTAAAAACATTTTTATGGCAGGAGTATGTTCATATACCCCCGGGTATATGGTAACTTACCCGGAATCAAAACGTCATAATGTACTTTACTGCCGCCGCGGAGAATTCAATTACACCTACGAAAATACATCCGGCATCCTGAAGGCCGGAGAAATCCTTATAATGCCAGCAGGCGGTATACAGAAAATATCCTCTGCTGTGAAATGTCAAAGTTTCTTTCTCCTGCTCACCCCGGATTCTGTATGGGGAGATCCTGTATTCAGACATGGCAAAGCCAAAGATCCTGAACTCATCTGGCAGCTGCTGACCAAAGCCGCCGGTATTGATGCCGGAGAAAACTCCGAATCGATCCGCCGTCCCCTCGGCCGTCTGCTCTTTGCCCTGCTGGAAGAGGAGTTACGCTCCTCCGGCAGCAAAACAGTATTTCAAATGCTGAAAAATAGGATGCACCTGCATCCGCAAGAGGAATGGAGTGTGGAAAAGATGGCAAATTACTGCGGGATATCAGTTTCTTACTTCTTTGCACTCTGCCGTAAACATTATGGTATATCCCCGTTTCAGCTGCTGAAAAAGTTCCGTCTGGAACTGGCGGAAGAACTTTTACTGCTGACAGAGTATCCCATAAAAACTATAGCAAATATGTGCGGTTATGAACACCCTTTTGCATTTTCCAGAAGTTTCCGGCGGGCAACCGGCGTATCTCCGGCAGAGTTCCGTAAAACCAAAGGCCGTAAATATACGCCAACCCTTTAATACAGTTCCGGTCTGACACTCTCTCTGTGTATCAGGCGGTACGGTAAAGTTGTGACTGCAGACACAGGAGTTCCGGACATGCTTTGCTGCAAAACTTTTACCACAGCAGCAGCCACAAGATCGTACTGCTGGGTAACAGCAGTCTGTGGCGGAACAGCGTATTTGGAAAAGAAACTTTGCTCCGAAGCTATGAGTGAAATATCTTCCGGAACCTTTTTCCCGTAAAGCGACAGCGCATACAATACAGTTATTCCGGCATTGCCTCCGGGACAGAAAAGAGCATCGCATCCGTACTTCAGTAATTTTCCGGTCAGCTCCACATATTTGCCACTGTCATTTCCGGCAAAAAGAACAAGACGTTCATCAAAAGGGATGGATTTTTTCTGAAACCAGTCTGCAATTGCCCGGTAGCGGATGGAACAATTACCTTCACCGGGTTCGCCGTGAATGATACAACCGATTTTACAACATCCGCGACCGGCAAGATGATCGAGAGCAAGTTCCATCCCCATTGTTTCATCGGAATTCACATAACACACATTATACTCTTTTGCTGCGTTCTCCGCAGGATGTCTGTCCAGAAAAATAAGCGGAGTACCGTAACGGCTGTCCCAACCGCTTAATTCATGAGGGTCGATCCCAACTGCAACAGCTCCGCAGAAGCTTATTTCTGCAAGTCGTTCAATACTGTTTACCGGCAGTATCTCCACACGGAATCCGGCTTTGGGCAATACCTGCGCCAATTCCATAAGCAGCATATCTATACAGCTCTGTACCGGATAAATATTGTTGTATGGGGTTATGAGTACCACATTTTTCTGTTTTTCCGGCATACGGGGATGATAATTATTTTCCCGCGCCGCCTGCAATACACGTTCCGCAACAGCAGGACTGACTCCGGGATTTCTGTTAAAAACTCTTGATACTGTAGCCGGAGATACTCCGGCAGCGGCAGCGATTTCCCGAATATTCATAAACTGTTTCTCCATTTTCTGATAATGTTTCAATATATCACAAATTTTTACGAAATCAAATCAATTGTTGCATGAAATTTTTCTGCAAAAAAAATTTTCCTCCCTTGTTTATCGTTTTTTCCGAAGTATAGTAAGCCAGAAACCAAAGGAGTCATGCCATGCAAATTTCAACAGTTTTATTCACCGCAAAAGAAAAGGCTGAACTGTGTACAGAAAACATAGAACGAAATCTCAACCCCTTTGAGGTTCTTGTAAAAACGGAGTACGACCTTATCAGTACCGGCACAGAACTTGCAAATTACCGGGGTTTGCCCAATACAGGAACTGCAGGAAATAATTTCCCCATAAGAATGGGGTACTCTGCTTCAGGCACAGTTCTTGACACCGGCAGCGAAGTAAAAAATTTAAAACCCGGAGACAAAGTAATAACAGCATGGCAGGGGCACTGTTCACGCATGCTATTCGATGCAAGACATAATATCATGCCAATCCCCGACGGTATCAGTATGCAGGATGCAGCTGCGGCACACCTCTGCTGCTTCCCCCTCCTGGCAATAAGAAAACTGAATATCCAGTTGGGCGAGGCATGTCTCATAGCCGGTCAGGGATTACTGGGAATATTTGCCGGTCAGCTGGCACGGATCGCCGGAGCTTATCCGGTTATAGTAAGTGACCATTCCCCCTACCGCAGGGAGCTTGCCCTGAAACTGGGGGCAGATCATGCTTTTGATCCTGCCGACACTGATTACATCAACAAGGTACTTGAGGTCACGGGGGGAAATGGTGTTGAGTGCGTGGTTGAGGTAACAGGTTATATCAATGCCCTGCAGCAAGCTCTGGAATGTGTTGCTTTCGGCGGCAGAATAGCACTACTGGGCTGTACAAGGACATCAGATCAGACTATAGATTTTTATAAATATGTTCACCGGCGCGGCATACAGTTACTTGGTTGTCATACCTTTGCCCGTCCCAACGTCGACAGAACCGCAACAGGTTGGAGCGAAAAAGATGATTATGCAACCTTTTTCAAGTTGGTGCAGTCAGGCAGACTGCAAGTTGCTCCGGTGATAACCCAAGTGGTCTCGCCCCGGGATTGCCAACAGGTATTTCATGAGCTTTCCACCCTGAAAGATCCGCCCCTCGGTAATCTTTTTGACTGGCGTGATATTGACAAATGAACAACAGGGGCTGTAATATGCAAAAAATCAAAATCGTACAAATAGGAGTGACCCACGAACATGCCGAAGGCAAAATGACAACATTGCTGGGCATGGATGATGTCTTTGAAGTTGCCGGCTATGTAAATGATTTGCAAAATGCCTCCACCCCGCATGTTGTCAATACTCTCCAGCCCATATACAACGGCTTGCCGGAACTTACCCTGCAGGAAGTTCTTGACATGCCGGATCTGCAGGCAGTAAATGTGGAAACTCCAAACAACGAACTTGTGGCAGCATCACTCACCTTTGCCCGCAAAGGTATCGCGGTACACATGGATAAACCTGCGGGAGAAAACATGGAGCTTTTCACAGAGTTGCGCAACCTCTGCCAACAGAGAAACATACCTTTTCAAATAGCTTACATGTTCCGGGGTAATCCGGCTTTCCAATTCTCCCTGCAGGCAATAAAAGAGAAAATCATCGGAGAAGTCATATCCATTGAGTGCGATATGAACCACTGTTACGGAGGTGAACCATACCGGGAATATATAAGCAGATTTGCCGGAGGGATCATGTATAATCTCGGCTGTCATTTGCTGGATTTCATTGTCGCAGCCATGGGGAATCCGGACAAAATCAGCTCATTCCTCCGTTCTGTCCCCGGCGACCCTCCGGAGAGCCGTAACAATTGTTTTGCCCTGTTGGAATATCCCGACGCTTTTGCCAAAATCAATGTTTGCGGCAAAACACCCGGTTGTATCGCCACACGCAGTATGAAAATCACCGGGATAACAGGAGCAATAACCTTTTCTCCACTGGAACGTTTCGACGGGCAAGGAAATAAAATCAAATTACTGCTGACAAAACCTGCCGGGAATTTCCCTGCCGGAGAACATACCATCTCCTTCCCGCCGGTATTTGACCGGTACAGGGAACAGCTGCTGAAGTTTGCAGCAATGATCAAGGGCGAAGAAACAGAAACAGTTTATACCGCAGATCATGACCTGCTCACCCACAGGGTCATTCTGGCTGCATCAGGATATACAGAATGGCAGCAGTAAAGGAATTTGAGTGTTTCTTTTCCGGCTTTATCAATGCCCGGAAGGATTTGCTGGTACAGGGTGCTTCTGCAGCAGAGCGTATCATTGTACCGGTACCGTTTTATCTGATAAAACACCGGGACGAAGTGGTACTTTTTGATTCGGGGCAGACACCTTCTGCGTGCGTTCAAGGTGCGGATGAACCTTTCATCACCATGATGAGTGAAGAGGAAAAAGCTGTAAATATCCTGAAACACTTCTCCATCACTCCTGAAAGTGTCAAATATATAATCCTTTCCCATCTCCACAGTGACCATGCCGCCGGAATACAGGACTTTCCCTCTGCCCGCATCATTATTCAGCAGCAGGAACTCGAATGTTGTCATGATCCGGATTTCCCGGCAGAAAGATGTATACAGGTAAATGGCAGCTGTGAT
This sequence comes from Victivallaceae bacterium, assembly GCA_045532655.1. Classification (GTDB taxonomy): domain Bacteria; phylum Verrucomicrobiota; class Lentisphaeria; order Victivallales; family Victivallaceae; genus JAVBQJ01. The sequence goes on along the minus strand of JAZSGI010000203.1, from coordinate 18,064 downwards.
CTTTACAATGACGGCTCCGTACAGCTTATCTTTACACCCGGACACACGCCGGGACATCAATCGCTGCTGATAAATACCGGGAAAGGAAGGTTTCTCCTGACTGCCGATGCCGCCTATACACAAGCCGCACTTGACGGGATGAACCCGCACAGTGCAGTATTCAGCAAATACGCCGCAGAGGGCGTGAAAATAATCCCCGGTCATGAACCGGATATAAATCAATACAGAGGTATATTATGTATGCAATGATACTTGACGAAAATCTTGAATTCAAATGGCAGGAAATGCCTGACCCGGTACGGAAAGAAGATGAAGTACTTATAAAAGTTTGTGCAGCCAGCATCAACCGTGCTGATCTGATGCAGAAAGACGGCTGCTATGCCTCCCCCCCTGACTGGCCCCAGTCGTGCGGACTTGAAGTTTCCGGTATAGTACAGGAAGCCCCCTCCTGCTGTCACGTCAAACCCGGCGACAAGGTCTGCGCCCTCCTCGGCGGCGGCGGTTATTCAGAACTTGTAACCGCACCGGCGGGAATGGTGATCCCCATACCGGAAGGTCTTTCCATGACAGAAGCGGCTTCTCTGCCGGAGGTGTGGGCAACTGTATACCTGAATCTGCAGCTGGAGGCAGGCGGTATTAAACCCGGAGAAGTCTTTTATATGCAGGCAGGAGCAAGCGGTGTGGGGTTGGCGGCGATACAGTTTGCCAAACTTGCCGGGGCAAAGGTGGTGACAACGGTGGATTCCCCGGCAAAAGCGGAATTTGTCCGCAAGCTGGGAGCTGACTTTGTCCTTGATTACCGCACTGAAGATATCCGGCCGGTACTGGAGGCAAATCCTCCCGCAGTGGCTCTGGACTGCATAGGCGGCAAACTTATGGGGGAATGTTTCAAAAACATGGTATTCGGCGGCCGCTGGATCATGATCGCAACCATGGCAGGTGCCGAAACAGTGATAAATCTGGAAACCGTGTGGCGCAAACGTATCAGGCTTATCGGCAGTACCCTGCGCAGCAGGACATCTGCAGAAAAAACCGCAATTCTGCAGGCATTGCACAAAGAATTATGGCCGCTTTTCAGCAGCGGCAAACTGCTTACCAATATCCATGCAGTTTTCCCTATCCGTGAAGTGGAAAAGGCCCACGGTGTGTTGCGCAGGGCAGAAAATACCGGCAAAGTAGTAATGACAGTTTGTGAGGAGTAAAAAAATGGCAGTAAAAACCTTTTTCAACCGTAATTCAACTGTAGTTACTGCACTTTTCAATGGAGCTTCTCCGGAAGAAATTACCGCCAAAATACACACCGCAGCTGCCGCAGGAGCTGAAGGCATTGCTGTCGATTTGAATAAACTGCCCCCGGAATACCGGACAAAAGAGGTCTTTTCCGCACTTATTGCCGCCGCCCCCCTGCCATTTATGTTTCTCTGTTACCGTTCCTGTCAATGGTATGGCAATGACGATGCCAAACGGCAGGAGTCATTGCTTACAGCGGCAGAAGCAGGGGCGGAAGTCATCGATGTAATGGGTGATCTTTACGCACCTTGCGCCAATGAACTGACCCTTGACATGGCAGCAGTGAAAAAACAGCAGGAACTTATTGACAATATTCATCTGCGTAATGCGAAGGTTCTTATTTCCAGCCACATGCACAACCTGCCGCCTATGACGGCACCGGAAATAATCAAAGCATTGGGAATACAGGCGGAGCGTGGAGCGGATATTTGCAAGATCGTCACCTGCACGGATACGGAAGCGGGCTTTCTCGAAGCAATAAAGGCAGATATTTATCTGGCAGAGAATTTCCCGAAACCCTTTATCCACCTCAGTAATGGCAAATTCAGCAAACTGCACCGTTTTATCGGCACCAAGTTGGGTTTGGCTGTAACATTCGGAGTAACTTCTTACGCTGATCCGGCATATACGCAACCTTTGATAACATCCTTCAAACAGGTGCGGGATCTCATCCCCTGGGAACTGTAAATCTTACCTGCCGCCCACAAGTTCGCCCTGACAATACACTGCCTCCATCCCCTCCGGCGGAGAAAGGGGTGCAGTAAAATCAGCCTTGCTGCGAAATTTATCAGGATCCCACAAAAGGATGTCGGCGGAATTGCCTTTTGCCAGAGTTCCGATCCCTGGCAGCCGGAAGTTTCTTGCGGCAAGCCCGGTAAGTTTCCATACAGCTTTATGCAGCGGCACTCCGTGTTTCTGCATCAATGCCAGAAATTCAGCCGGATTGCCTGCACCACGCGGGTGTCCGTAACCGCAGGAACCATCAAAAGCGCGAGCATTTTCGTCACTTGCCGGCATACAAAAAGGCAGTGCAGCGATTCTTTCCATATTCTCCCGGCTTATGGAGCTGAATGCAGCAAGAGTACCGTCAGAATCCGTTTTGAGCAAAGCCAGAACAACATCTGCCGGGTTCATACCGGAACCCCGGCAGATATCATCAAGTTTTCTGCCGTTCCACCCCATGAATTCCATACCATCCGGAGTCTGGGCAATGCGTATCGAGGCAACCTTCGCCGGGGTAAGCACTGTTTTCAGGTCACTGCGCAGTTGTGCCGCTGCAGATGAATCCTGCAGACGGCGGGTTATTGCACTGTCTGGCATGCTTTCCCATTCTCCGGGCAATATTACACTCAACTGAGTCAGACTTTCGTCGTAACAATATGTATCGCAGGAAAAATCCAGTCCGGAATCATAAAGAATATCCAATGCACTGTCAAGTTTTCCGTAATTGTCCACTCCTGCAGTTTTGAAGTGACTTATGTGCAGCCGCCGCCAGTTCCCTGCCCGGCAGATATCAACAGCTTCTGTCAATGCTTCGCACAATCTGTTTCCTTCACTGCGCAAATGTGTGACATACACAGGATCAAATTCAGCAAGTCCGGCAAGCAAAGCGGAAATTTCTTCCTTTTCCGCAAAACACCCCGGAACATACAGCAACCCGGTGGAAAAACCGCAAACGCCCTGCCGGAAAGCCGTTTGCGCCAGAATATCCATTGTATTTTTTTCGTCCGCAGTAAGTTCTTTTGCTTCATACCCGGCAACTGCGGCACGGAGAGTATTGTGCCCCAACAGCGAAAATATATGCTGCCTGACACCCGCTTCCTGCAGTGCCGCAATGTATCCGTTGTAATCCCGCCAGCTTATCTCCACTCCATACCCCGACCACAATTCCTGCAGGTGTTCACGGTTGTACGGGGTAACAGGAAAGGCACTCAAACCGCAGTTCCCGACAATTTCAGCAGTTACGCCGCAGGCACTTTTGGTATTATACCCCCCGGCCGGGAACACTGATAAATCTGAATGACTGTGAACATCGATAAAACCGGGTGTCAACAGCAAACCGCCGACATCCACAGTTTCATAATTTCTGTATATGCCCGGAGGCTCTCCGCGTCCGGTATCAGCTATCCGTCCATCGCCACCGATAACAACATAGCCCCTGTATATTTCCGCAACGCCTGTACCGTCACAGATACGGGCGTTGAAGAATACTTTTGCCTTTTTCATCTGCCGGTACGCATGGTAACAAGTCTTGACACACCGAGACGGCGTACAGTAAGTACGACTTCGCTCTTTTCCCTGCCGAGTTCTTCAAGAGCGGCGGCAAAACCTGCGGCACCGGTAACAGCTTTGTCGTTGACAGCCGTAATGATCTCGTAAGGCATCAATCCGGCAACACTTGCCTTTGAACCGGAACGTACACGGGCAATAAGCACACCGGGTTCATCGGCAGCAAGCCGGAAATAGTCCCGGACTTCCACAGTAGGATCAAGCACCGTCAATCCCAGAGCAGATATAACTGTACGGGGAGCGTTTTCAAAGCATGGGGGCGCAGCTTCCGCCTGTACTGCAGTTGAACAAAGTTCCCCATCTCTGGCATAATTAACAGTCACCTCCGCCTCCGGTCCCAACTGGGTAAGCAGTAAATTCAATGGGGTACGCTGATTCACCCACGGAGTGGGAATACTGTCATACTGATTTTCCGGAATGGAATCATAATCATCCCACATAAAGTTTCCTTCCCAGTCAGGCACATCAAAAATCGAATGATCCATGATAAACAATCTGTTGCGGTGATCCCTGATACTTAAAATAATATCACCCGGAACCAGACCGGCGGTCTCCGCCGGAGTTGCCGGATAAACCTTGGATATCACGATCCCGTGGGAACCGTTGCCGGTAAATGCGGAAGCCGAATAAGCGGCAGCAAGATCTTCATTCACCAAACGGGTCTCAATACCGAGCCAGTCAAAATTCAAACGTTCTCCGGGAGTTTTCGGCATTATGACCCTGCTGTCTGCGGCAAGCATGAGAGCCGCAGCGGGGACACTGCCGACGGCAGAAACAGAGTGGGCAACTCTGCCGTTCATCACCGGCTGCCGCACTGAAACATTCAATGCCACAAGTTCGCCATCGTCTGTAAAAATATAATCATTGTCTTCTTTACCGGAAATTATTGCTGCAGGGACATTATTATATCCGTTCATAACGCCTTCAATTATGCCTCTGTGCAGCTCAACATCATACTCATCACCGTAATTTTCAACCGATACGCCCCAAACCTTTTTACTGTACAAGGCAATAATATTGTCGGCATAAACAAGAGTTCCGGTATCTGCGATCTTTTCAAGGGGACGGATAAATATTATATTGTAATCTTCAAGAGCCCGGACAAATTCCCCTTCAATACTTTTTTCCGGCGTATCTATTGTTACCGATGTTATACGAGCAGTCATATCCGGCGACTGTTCCGAGGTTACCATGACAGTACCATCGGGCATCAGAATGCCAACAGCATCCTCGTGATTTTTATCCAGTGTGGGATCAGCGTTGCCGTCGATCCTTTCCTGCCGCAGATCCACAGGCCGGAAAGTAAAGTGAACAGGGAAAATTCCTGACCTGACAGTTTGCCTGATCTTTTCCTCACCGGCTTTCATCTCTTCTGCAGAAATACGCAGCCATGATTCCGGCGCAGTCATAAGATACTCATCAGCAATATCACATTCGCTGCTCAGGATAACAGTCACCGGATTGCCGGCAGGATCAGTAACTATACTCTGGGGGGAAGTGAAATCAGCAGTGGTCACGGCCCCGGCGGGAACTTTGGAATACCTGCCGGGATTGTGCGGCGAAATACCAGATACCCATATACCTTCTTCACTGACATAATAATAATCAAAGAGTGATGTTTCCGGCAAAGGCTTTTTAAATACCAGGGGTTCACTTCCTGCAGGGATGCCACCGTCAGCAGTACGCAATGCAACAGCTTTCCGGTCCGGGAAATATGCTGCTACTGATACCGGAACCGCTTCTCCCGACGCCCCGACAACCTCAAGATGCATCTTCTGTTCACTGCAGAACCCGGGATCAACAGTAATGATATCACCGTTTTCCATTACATATCCCGGCAGTTCCAGATAACGGCAGTTTTCAATGAGAGTATCGATATAAGTATTGTGTCTTGATTTGCAGTTGGGACAATCAAAACTCAAGATTGCCGTACTTTTTCTGCCGTCAGGAGCAGCTTCCGGCGTTATCCTGACCTTTACTATCCCCGGCCGCAGCCGTCCGTCAACAGTATCAAACAGTGTTGTATGGGGATGCTGCCCCCTGCCGGCAACACATCCGGCAAAAAACCCGCAACAAAGCGCACTAATAACTGCGGTCAGAAAAAAATTCTTCATAATTTTCACTCCTGATCAAAAACCTTTGAAAAATCCATTATTTTGCGGAGTTCCTGCCCGTTCCGCAATATCACCACATCAGCTTTCGGGCTGATAAACACCAACTTTACAGCTTCATCATAAGCCTGCTGCAAATCTTCCACAGAATTTATCTCCATGCCGTTTACAGATACTATGATATCCCCCGAAACCAAACCGGCGCCATCAGCATTGCCGGGAGTGGCAACAGCAGCAATATAAACACCTGTCTGCCGGTAAAAGAAGAGATTCGGCGTATCAAAACGGTTGATGGCAGCAGCAGACAATCCCCAGCGTTTGAAAACAGTTATATTGCTCTGTCCCACAGCGCCGCGCTCTTTTGGGACGACTTCCAGCTCCAGAGTTTCTCCGCCCCTGACAACAGAGAAACTTACAGCCACATCCAACGGCATAAGGGCAAGTTTGCGCCTGAAATCCGGCAGCTCCTCCTCCGTCGCCACAGTCACGGCTTCGCCGTTCACCGCCACGATCCTGTCCCCCGGCACGAATCCGGCCTCCCTGCCCGGACTGTTGGCTTCCGTACTTGCAACCATCACTCCGTTTTCATACGGGAAATACATATTGCGGTTAAAATCACGCAACGGCTGGTAATTGATACCGTACCAGCTCCAATTCACCGCACCGTATTCCCGCAAACGCGGCAAAACATCCGTTATGGTGGAAGCCGGGACAGCGAACCCGATACCGGAATCTCCGCCCAGGGTATTTATACCCACCACATTGCCGGAAATATTCACCAGCGGTCCACCGGAGTTGCCGGGGAATATAACAGCATCGGTCTGATACCACAGACTGTACTGACTCTGCTCAGCGAGATAACGGCTGGCACAGGAAATAATACCAATGGAAACCGAACGGTTCATTCCCCAGGGGGCTCCCATTGCCATAACAAAATCTCCTTCGCTCTGGCCGGTTATTTCATCCAGTTGCGCTGTGGGCAGCGGGTCATGGTCATCCCCGTCCCTTACAAGTCTGATCAAGGCGATATCCAGTTCCTTGTCGCCGCCGATGATTTCGGCGGGCCATGAACGCCCATCCTCCAGCAAACAGCGGATATCTATCACCCGGTCAATAACATGATGATTTGTCAGAATTTCCCCTGCCGGATCAATAACGACGCCTGAACCGGAAATAACGTTGGCAGTGTCATTGCCGCTTTCGGGGTTTTCACGCACGGCCCTGATATACACAACGGCAGGGAAAACTTTCTCCCTGGCACTCTGGATCACATCCTGAAATCCTATCGCCACATTTTCCGGCACGGCCCCGGCAGCAGTAAATGCACACAATACTGCAAAAAATAAAAATATTCTCATCTTTTCTCCTGTTTTTCTGTTGTAAAGCAATATAGCACTATTCAAAGGTTTTAGCAACACGATTTGAACATATTTTAACGTTTTTTCCCTGTCTTTCCGGTTTTATAATGATCGATCCCCCCGAAAGCTCCCTTTGCAGATCGAAGCGGAGGAGCTTTAACAATTTTGAAGATTTTTGAAATCACCTCACTTGACAAATCTGTAAGCGGGGTGTATTTTAGCTGTGGAGATGGAGAAAAAATGTCTGAACAGGTATTTTAACCGGCGGCAGACAGAAACACAAGAGAAGAGGAGTAAGAATCATGAACGTCAACGTACAGGCAGCTTTTTTCAGCACAACACCCTGTGTCAGGAGATCTTTCAGCAGTGCAAACAGCATGTACAATTTCAACATCCGTTTTTTTGAGGAACGTATGACACCATACAATGCGCCACTGGCTGCAGGATGTACTGTTGTTTGTGCCGGAGAAAATGATGATCTTGGCTCTGACACGATCAGAAGCCTTGCTGCAGGCGGCACAAAACTGCTGGCTTTGCGGACAACAGGATTTGCCAACGTCAATATGGCAGCCGCCAAAGCTGCCGGGATTACAGTATGCCGCGCAGCAGAATATCCTCCGGAAGGGATCGCAGAATATACTCTGGCACTGCTTCTGACCCTGACCCGGAAAATACACAAGGCGTACTGCCGTGTCCGGGAAGGGGATTTCTCCAGCGGCAATCTTGCCGGACACGCCCTTCACGGCAAAACAGCCGGTATCATAGGAACCGGCAGGATAGGGAAACATCTGGCAACTCTGCTGCATGGATTCGGAACAAGAGTGCTGGCTTATGATCCGGAACCTGATTATGAAGCCGCAGCAGCTGGATGTTTCAAGTATGTTGCATTTCCGGAACTTCTCCGGCACAGCGATATTATTTCGCTGCACTGTCCGCTGACCCCGGCAACAGTTCAAATGATCGGCCGTGAAGAATTTGAACGGATGAAAGACGGCGCAATTCTTCTTAACACCAGCCGCAGCGGACTGGTTGATATGCAGGAACTGCTGCAGGCAGTAAATTCAGGCAAACTGAGCGGAGCAGCTCTGGATATTTTTGAAGAAGAAAGCGGATTTTTCCCGCCCGGTCAGACCTTCTGCTCCATGAACAACCCTCTGTTGGAGGAGCTGATACGGGCGAAAAACGTACTTGTCACCTTCAAACAGGGTATTCAAACACAGGAATGTTTTGCAAACACTGCCGATTCAGTATTGCACAATATCGCCTGTTTTTTCTCCGGCAGGCAGGCTCCGGCAGGAAGTTTCATCTGCACATCATGCGATGGAAGCCGCAGCTGCCCGGGGAAAACACCCCTCACCAAATGTGTTCAGCAGCAACTGGCAGATGGAGAAATATCATAATGAGATCACCTTGCACGACCACTATTCAGAAAACATTATTCAATGTATGTACCATTTTTCTTGTCATGACAGCAGGATGCCGTCTTGCGGAACCACCTCCCCCGCTGCAGTGGGAAGGAGAAAGATCCGGTACCGTCGACAACGGCATTTACAATGACAGTTATTGCAAATGGCTGCTGCCGGATAACGGCAACGGATGCAAACTCATAACCTCACATTCCGCCAATGAGGCAGAAATAAATCTGCTGAACGGACGTGCCGGAACCACGGAAACTCTGATAATCACCAGATTACCGCAAAAGATATCCGCAAACGACACCCTGCTCCGGTCATCCGCCTCAAACGAACTTACCGGCCTGCAGACACAATATCCGGAATTGAAGACAACCGGTCTGCAGCCCTTTATTGCTGACGGCATCAACGGATATTACTTCGGGTGCCGGACAGATGGGGTGGAAATGGGACTGGTGGTATTCCTGACACGTTCACCGGCATCTTTGTGCAGTTACAGCTTTGCCCGGATACAGCCGGGAAACAATAACACCGACTGGCCGACACTGCAGCAGATGACAGCAGAAGGTCTCAGGGCAATAACTGTCCATGATCTTGCCAATACCATATTTGCCTCCGGCAGGTGATATGGCAATTCAGAGAGCGGAATCGATTTCATCAAATTCAAGATCAGCTTCCTGCAACGGGGTTCCGTTCTTTTCCCTCCATCGTTCCGGGCGGCGGTTTTTCAGCCAGAAAAGCAATGCCCGGACATCGGGCGGAACCTCTTTGGTTACAGTCTTTTTTTTGCATGTTCCTGTACTTTCTCCGGAACTTTTGTCAACAATATCCTCGCAAACAACTTCGGTTTGGCGGAAACCTATGGCACGGCGCAGCAAAGCCTCTTCCACCGGGTCATCAAGTTTCCCGCAGGAAACTGCCCGGGCAAGGTCAGGATGCTTACGGCAGAGACTTCTGAATTTCTCCGGAGCAACGTCAAACGCCTGCGCCATGGATGCCTCGTCTATACCGGCATAAAAATAAGCTGCGGCCTGCAGCGGCCACAGAGAATTGAACCCTTTCTTTGTTTTCATAAAACCCCCTTTTTATTCTGCAAAAAAATGTCGCTGACTGTTGCAAAACTTCTTTCTCCATGCTATATTATGCACAATATTCAACAAAACATATAACTTAAAAATTTTAAGGGAAAAAGTTATGTTATTTGTAAAAAAATGGTTTACAGTGATTTGCAGCGGATCATTTTTGCTGTCTCTTGGCTGTACAGCACAGGAAAGTGTCTCCGCTGCTGAAAAAAGCAATGAGCCTGCACAGGCAAAATATGTTTTCCTGCTTATCGGTGACGGTTTCGGTGCCAATCAACGCACTGTTGCCACTGCTGCACTGCCGGAAAAATTGACCATGAATGAATTCCCGGTCATTCCCACCGGCACAAACAATGCACAGAATTCCACAACCGATTCCGCCGCCAGCGGAACTGCCATAGCTTGCGGTATAAAAACTTATAACGGTGCTATCGGTGTCAATACCGACGGTGCCCCGGTAGAAAGTCTTGCCAAAACACTGCACAGTAACGGCATGAAAGTCGGTATCATCTCCAACAGTCTGATCACCGATGCCACACCATCTGCCCATTATGCCAATCAGTTGAGCCGCGGTATGCAGGTGGAAATCGGCAGAGATATGGCTGCAAGCGGTTTCGAATTTTTCGGCGGGCAGAATCCCGGCAACCAGGACACCTATACTGCTTTGCGGGAAGCGGGATACAAGATCATCCACGACCCTGCTCTTTACGATTCCGCTGTCCCCGGCGAAAAAGTCTACATGAACAAGTGCCCCACCTGGAAATGGCAGGGCGAACAGGATGCCGGTTTGACACTGGCAGATTATCTGGATCAGGCCATCCGCATGCTGGACAATCCCGACGGCTTTTTCATTATGGTGGAAAATGGCTTCATCGATTACTCCGGTCACGGCAATGACGCCGGTTGGATGATACACGAAGTGCAGGCCCTGGATGCAGTGCTGAAAAGAGCTCTCGAATTCTACGCCCTGCACCCGGAAGAAACCCTTATCGTCCTTACTGCCGACCACGAAACCGGCAGTTTGCAGCTGTTGGATAATTTCGATCCCGCCGCCTGCAGCATCCTTCTTGCACAAAAGGCGGAAAGAAGTACTATCTCTTCAGCGTTCAGCAAGTTTGTTGACAAGAATCCGGAAAGCGTAACTGACGGCAGAGCCATTGCCGAACTGGAAAAATATTACGGCGTGACCTTTGACGATGCCGCCAGAACAAAAATCAATAATACCCTTGCCAATAATGATGCCGCAGGTGCTGCATCATTTGCCTATAAATGGCGCGACAGTCAGATCGGTATCGCCTATACATCAGGCGGGCACTCCTCTGCCAAAATCCTTACATCTGCCATCGGTGCCGGAAGCCATTTCTTTACCGGAAATCTGGAGAACAGTGATCTGCCGTGGCTCATCGGCAGTGCAGTTCTCGGCGAATCATACGGTGCAAAACTCATGAAATACAAACAGGAACAGGCTCAATTAGCAGAACGCCGCAACCGTTTCTCTGCCAATCCGGCAAAACTTTCCATAGCTCCCGTTTATTATAATCAGGATACCGTAAAAGTCTGCGGCAAAAATTTTGATCTTGCCTGGCCCAACTGGGAGGGATTGGCACCTTGCAGCAGCGGCAATGCCGACGGTTGCGATCGTTTTGAAATCAATAACAAATCAGAATACGGATATTATTTCAAATTCGCCGGTGTTGACCCCGATGGAGCGTACACAGTCCTCCGCAACAACACCCTTGTCAAACCTGCCGCTGACCGGGAAAACTTTACCGGCAAAGAGCTTGCCGATGCACTGTTTATGCTCGCAGCAAACAAGACAGCAGAATTCATCATCGGTACAACTGCTGCCGGAATGGAAATCAAAGACAGCGAAGTTCTGACTGTCGAAATGCCGGAGTTCCCTGCTCAAAAGCGTCTTGACATAACAGTAACAGCAGATGTTCCCGTTATTGACGGTGACATCACTGATGCTGCATGGCAACAGGCTGATGCAAAAGTATTTGTTGATGCCAACACCGGAAATCCCTGCAAAGATCCCGGCACAATAAAATTGGTTGCCGATCCGAACTTTGAAACTCTTTATCTGCTGGCAGAATTTCAAGATAATGACAAAGAAGTCGCCGGCAAAAAACACGATGCCGAAGTATGGCATGCCGACTCTTTCGAAATATTCATTACTACTGATGATGCCGGCGGTCTCTGGCAGATTTGCATGAACCCCGACGGTATAATATACGACCGTGCCCCGCGTGTCGAAGCTGCGTGGAACGGAGAATATGAACGCGTCAGCCGCCACGAAAACGGCAAATGGATCATCGAAATGGCGATCCCGCTGCCGCAATTCGGTTTAAGTGCAGTACCGTACATGAACTTCTGCCGCCAGAACAAACCCTCCGGCGAACTCTCCGCAATCACCCCCAACAACGGCACATTTGCCAACACCAAAGCCATGCACGCTGTCAGGCATACAAAATAACCGCATTTTCAGGATAAATACAAATGTTTCTTCTCAACAAAAAAACTGCAGATCAATTGGGATCATCATCAATGATCCGCAAAATGTTTGAAACCGGCATTGAACTCAAGAAAAAATACGGTGCAGACAATGTTTATGATTTCAGCCTCGGCAATCCTGATCTGCCCCCGCCGCCGGCTGTCGCCGCCGGATTGGCGGATATTGCCGCAAAAGCGACCGAACCATTCGCTTTCGGCTACGTCCCCAACGCCGGAGCCCCGGCTGTCCGGCAAGAACTGGCAAAATTTCTCGCAGCCGAACAGGGACACCCCCTGACAGCACAGCATTGTATGCTCTGCTGCGGTGCCGCAGGTGCCATCAATGCACTTTTCAGGGCTGTACTGGAAGAAGGCGATGAGGTTCTTGTCCCTGCCCCTTATTTTGTAGAATACGGTTTTTACGCAGGCAACTTCGGCGGTATTCTCCGTCCCGTGCCGACACTTGAACCTGATTTTTCACTGGATCTTGAGGCTTTTGCCGCAGCAATAGGTCCCAAAACCCGTGCCATCATAATCAACTCCCCAAATAACCCCACGGGCAAAATCTACGCACGGGAGGAATTGGCACAATTGGGTAAACTGGTGGAAACGGCTGTTGCAAAATACGGGCGTGCCATATATGTTGTGGCAGATGAACCATACAGAGCATTAAACTATGATGGCCGGGAAATCCCGTCACTTATGGATTTCTTCAAATACGCCGTCATTGCCGGATCTTTCTCCAAGACCCTCTCCCTTGCCGGTGAACGGGTGGGATATCTGGCAATCAATCCTGCTGTTGAAGAAGCAGAAACTCTTATGAGCGCATTGACCGTGGCCAACCGTGTACTCGGGTTCGTAAACGCCCCCATCGTGGGCCAGAAACTTGTTCTTTCCGCACTGGGTGAACAGGTGGAACTGGATATTTACCGCCGCCGCCGGGAAGCAATGCGCAAAGTGCTTGCCGATGCCGGACTGGAATTTTATGTACCGGAAGGTGCATTCTACTTTTTCCCGAAATCCCCCGTTGCCGATGACAGCAAATTTGTTGCCGCCCTTGTAAAAGAGCGTGTGCTGGCGGTCTCCGGTGCCGGATTCGGTATGCCCGGATATGTACGTTTCAGCTTCTGCGTGCCGGAGGAAGTTATCAAAAATGCTGCAGCCGGGATCTCCGCCGCAGTAAAAGCATGCCGGGAAGGATGATCATGCGTGTACTTAACTTCGGATCACTTAATATTGACAATGTCTGCCGGGTAAAATCTTTTGTCCGCCCCGGAGAAACGATTTCTGCAGATGGCTTCAACCGTAATTCAGGCGGCAAAGGCTTGAACCAGTCAATTGCTCTGGCCAAAGCCGGGGTAGAGGTTCTCCATGCGGGCAGGATCGGCTGTGACGGGGAATTTCTCCGTCAGGAGCTGGAAACTGCCGGAGTCAACTGTACTTTCCTTGTTTCCTCCCCGGATGAACTGACTGGGTGCGCCATGATCCAGGTGGACGACAAAGGCGAAAACTGCATAGTGCTTTTCGGTGGAGCCAATATGAATATATCAACGGCACAGATCGAAGAGGTTTTTTCCGGAATGACATCAAACGATATCCTGCTGCTGCAAAACGAAATAAGCCGGATGGATGAAATAATTGCTGCCGCTGTCAGAAAAGGCATGCGGATATTTTTCAACCCCGCCCCGATGAACAGCAGAGTAATGGCTCTCCCGCTGGAAGCGATAGATACATTCATCGTTAATGAACTTGAAGCTGCAGGTCTTGCCGCATGTTCCCCCGACCTGCCTCCGGAAGAAGTGCTTACTGCCCTGGCATCAGCTTTTCCCGGCACAAACATCCTTATGACACTGGGCGCAAAAGGGGCAATGTATAAAGCGGCAAACTCACAGGAAACTGTATTCACTCCGGCAGCCAAAGCAGAAAAAGTTGTTGATACCACAGCAGCCGGTGATACTTTTATCGGGTATTTTCTGGCTGGGATAATCGACAAAATGAGTATTGCCGAAGCAATGGAACTTGCGGCAAAGGCATCAGCATATTGTATATCCCGCCACGGAGCAGCGGCATCCATCCCGATGCGCAGCGCTTTGTAAAAAGATCGAATACTCTGAAATACTTTCGGGGCTGCTGTCAAAACTTGATATGTCAGACAGCAGCCCCGTTTATTATGCCTGTTTTTTATGATAAAACAACAGTGCACTGGAACGTCGTTCCGGAAGTTCTATTTCCAAACCATTTTCCATCAGTTCAGTCCCGGACAGAGTTTGTGAAGTTTCTTTATCCGCATCTTCAAACACATACGATGCATTGGGGTCTATTCCCCGCAAAACAAATTCAGATACTTTGAAGGGACTGTTACTGCGGCGCATGGCAATAATACATCCGCCATTTCTGTCAGGACGGTCAAACTGCAACACGTGCCATTGGCATTTATCTCTTGTCTGCGCGGTCAATTCATAATAGTCGCCGCTCAAAAATTCCCGGGCACGCCGGTACTCTGCCAACATCTTCCTGTGCCAGTCATAAGGATAATCATCGCTTACCGGAGAATTTTCATACATAAAAAGCTCAAATGCCATTCCCGGGCCAAGCAGACTGCGGAAATTATATGTATCTCCGGGACGGTATTGTGTACCGAACCCGAAACATGGCAACCATGCATTGATACCGGCAACCAGCGACTGCGCTGTTTCGCTGTCAAAGAACTGATGACACTGGAAGTCACTTGCCCAGAGAGGCACTGAACGGTGCATCATTTCAAAATCCAACCGCCGCCCGCCGGAAGCACAGTTATCAATCAAAATATCTGGATACCGCCCGATCAGTCTGTCCCAGATACGATACAAAGCCTCAATGTGACGGATTTCGCTGATACCTGTACGTCCGGGCTTATCGTTACGTCGCCATGCGCCCAGAGGAGCAGTATTGAAATCCTGCCTGTAATAATCTATTCCCTGCTCATCCATCATTCCGGAAATCATGCCGTACATCCATTTTTCTGCTTCGGGATTACCGAGATTAAGGATTTTGTTGCCGCCGAGTTCAAAATCATAAAAATATTCAGGATGTTCCAGAACCATATCCGAACCGTTCCAGCCGCGTTCAGGTTCGAACCATACCAGAAATTTCCTGCCGGAAGCGTGCACAGCATCTGCCACAGCACGGAGACCGTCAGGATATACAGCAGGATTCACCTGCCAGTTTCCGGTATTCATGATCCATGAAGTGCTGAAATCCTCAACGCCATCTTCCCCGAATCTGCCAAACCATCCGGCATCTATCCAGTAACAATCATAATCAAGATCATGCTTATCAAGTATTGCATTTCTTTCCAGATGCATTTTTTGCGGCACACTGCCCCATGTATTGAAAGAAACCGGAGGCTGCCGCATTTTTTCCGGGATCCATATCGTCGCAAAAAAGCGGCGCAAAAGATTCTGCCCGCGTTCAAAATCGTCCCCATCGTAATCGATGAGCAATGCTGACGGTTGGGAAATCTCCTCACCCGGCTCCAGATAAGTATCGAGGAACTCCATTCCTGCGGCAATACGGGTGCATTGGGGATAACATGGTACGATTTCCGCCATCCACTGCCCAGTCCAGCCGACAGCGAGCAAAACTCCGCCGTCGGCAGAAACAGTATTCAGGTAAGGCATATATTCGGAACTTGAACGCCCGGCTTCGCCCTTCAGCAGCAAAGGTTCTTCCGCTTCTGCCGGCATTTGTTCAAGTTTGAAATTATCCCGGTAAGCAGAACCATCAGCTGCACCGGCACTGTAATTGAAACTGCCTCTGGCGTAACGGACTTCGCTGCGGGGCAGCATAAGATCGATGCTCCGTACAGAATTCAAGGGTTGCGAAGGTTTATTGCCTCTGTTGGCAAAAGTCACATGCCAGATGGAAACCGGCAGTGCATCATATTCATCAAGCGTGCAAATTACAGTGAACTGATCCACGGGATTTACCGCAGAAATAATACGCCTCTGCATACCGTTGTGTTTTTCCTGCCGTTCCTCCCACTGCCACAGAGGCAACAGTTCATCGCCTGGTTTTCCGCCGTAACAGAAACTCAACGGCAACAAATCACATACAGGATCTGCCAAAGCTTCAGAGAGCATCACCACCGTACCGGCAGCCGTAGTAATTTTTGCATCGCACCAGTTTACGTGAGCAAGATAGAGACTGTCGGCAACAACACTCAATGTCAGTTGCCTGCATTCGCTGTCAATGGCAATATCAATTACAACCGGCTCTCCGCACCGTACCGGCGCACTTTTCCACAAAACACGCTTCCCTGCCCGTACCGAAAAACGCAATTTACAGGCAGCATTCACAGTATCGGGATTTTCATCTATTCCGGCGACAGCCTGAAAACGCTTCACTTCTGTTGTACAGGCAAAGACGATTTCGCTGTCAGCGTGTGTGCCCAACCCGGAAGTATAGGTACGCCCGCCCAGAGTCATTGCACCGTCAGAAATGGAACGGTTCGTCTTTAAGCTCCCCCACCCCTGACGGCAACTGACCAGAGAAATCAATTTTTCGCCGCTTTTTCTTGTCCCCAATTTGCTCCACCGCATCCGGCGACGGGCAAATTCTGCTTCAGATGGGAAAAAACCACTTGAATTCATCACTTTTATTATTCCTGCTTATGGAACCGCATTCAGCCGGCGGCTGTTTTATTGCGGTTCCGTATTACAATCAGTTTTGTATTATTTATCAACGCATTACAGGTGTCTGCTCCGGAGCCGGCGGAGCGATCAGGGCAAAAACATCAACCGGCCACTGTCCGATACGGCGGAATCCGGGAGGCAGTTCCTGTTTGAATTGCAAATATGCACAGCAATCACCGTTTATTTCGTAAGAAATATCCTTAACAGTATCTGTTTCCACCATAACTCCGAAGACCTGATATCCCATCAACATACAGTCATCAAAAGAAACTTTCATACGGTCACCCCGCTGTACGCTTGTAACAATCCCCGGTACACCTTTCCAGCCAACCATTTCCGGTTGTGTGAAATTCATCTGGATAAGTTTGCAGCGTTTCAAACTTGTCCACGTATATGGGGCAAGAGAATAATTGGTGCTTTTGAGACAGGCTTGGGGAGCGACCATTACGCAATCCTCCAGTACCGCATCCGGGCTTTCCGGCATGGACTGATTTTCGACACGGATATAAAATGCGGAAGTATCCCCGATATAATCAAGAGCATAGAATTGACAACGGCGGAAAGTTATCGGTTCATCCGGACGTGATAAAACATTTGCGGCACCGCCTCCGAAAGCCCTGCCGAGAGAAACACAATCTTCAACCAGGACAGAAAACGGTTCTGCATGGCCGTCTGTACCGTCAAAAAATATTCCGCCATCGCCGCCGCAAAAGTAAAGCCTGCGGAAGCACCAGCGGTCAAAACAGACAGATGAAAAAGTCTCTCCGCAATGATTCTCCGACCAGCCTTTGGCGTATGCACGGATGGAACTCCACCAGTCATAACTTTTGAATCCCAGCTCCGGATCACCGGCATCGATAACGACCCAGCCTTTGGCTCCTGACCCGAGAGAACCGTCAAAATCCCCGATCAACTGGTTGTAAGCATTGGCACTGCCACGATGCATTGTATAAAGATTGGCTTCGCAATATGTATCGGGGCGCACAATAATGCGGTGTCCGCCGTTATCATCCGGAATTGCCAGCAAGGCTTTTTGAATCGAGTGGAATGCACTGCCCCAGCTGAGGCCGTCAGTGTCATTACCGAGTTTGGAAACATAAAATACCATTGTAAAAACCTTTCATGTCAAAAATATTTATCAGCTTTGTTAAAGAAACAGTAAACACAACCGCCCCCAATCAACCTTTAAAAGACGGTTGTGCTTATTTATATTACTTATTGTATCAGCAGGTTGTCGCCCCATGCGTTGAACCATTTGCCGGAGTGGAGTCCGGAAACTACAAAGGCGTGTTCGGTAAGAGCGTTCATATTTACAGTTGACCAGTCTGCCGGTTTTTCCGGCACGACCATCCACGA
>JAZSGI010000112.1:0-4769 GCA_045532655.1 Victivallaceae bacterium | reverse complement strand
CATTATATTTTTCTGCCAATTCTTTTCTGTCGGGCACATCCATCGTACGGAAAGGTACATTCCATGAAATTACAAATCTGGTGCTTTTCTTTTCCCCTGGGGCAAGGGTAAAGCGTGCAGCAAGAATACCGCCGTCCATATAGTATGTAGCGGTGTGTGAATATTGCCGATCTTTAAAATCTCCACCGGCAAGTAAATCACGGTAATATATTTCAAGGGTTTCCTGCCATATTCCACGGTGCAGATAAGTTTGATAAGATATTTTGCTGCCGGGAGAATCTATTGCCAGCGTAATGTCTCCCGTATCTTTACCGTCGTAACAAGTCAGAATATTATTGTTGCACGTATTGTAATTGTATGAATTATCTACCCATGGATTCGTTAAAAAACCGATAACTGTATAGGTTACAGTTCTCTCTGTATTGTTTTCCAAATCTATTTCAAAAAAAGCAGCAGGCAGAGAAGAAGCTTTACTCTCGCCGGGAATAAAGACGCTCCACGCTGTCAATGCGCAATCAGCTGGAAATTTTTCATCTTCAAAAAGTATTCTGCCTACAGGATAAGTGCCTTCAAAGGTGTGTTTCCGGAAATGTGGCATACCTGCCATAGTTGCTATTGACGGCCCGCAACCGAAGGGGCCTGAAAACATATACTCCTTATAAATATTGCCGATATAATGAGGCTGCAAATCGCCGTTCAATATCCTCACATCAGTCACCTGACCGTCTTCTTCTGCCCGTACCGCAAAATGAGAAAATCCGTTGTGAGAGCCTTTTGCCGGAGCATTGAAAATTTCCCAGTCAACGAGAGAACCGTTTCCAGCCAAGCCTATAGAGCCGGTACCGATACCGCCAAGAGGCATCGATATACATGAAGTTTTATTGTCTGAATAAATCATTTCGTGTCCTTCTTTGTTTACAATTTTTTGTTGTTGACATTATAATACATTATAATATATATAATATATGCTGGACAGGCACGAAAAACAATATAAAAAATCGGGATAGGCTTATATGTTTACGGGGAAATTTCATCGTGTCAACTCAATAAAACCGGAACTTTTTAAGTGTGACGAAGTCATGATCGATTTCTACGGCAGTAATACTCATTTATTCAACTGCGTGTCTGCGGTGATCGAGTCCGGTGAAGCTTCTGTTATATCCGGTCTTCCGGAAACAGCTTGAAGATAATTAAAAATATATTATTTAAATTTGCATTTATGCTATTGTGAAACTATATTATTATATTGATAACTTAAAGTTTATAATATGAACTTATGGTGATGAAATGATAAAAGTTCTCGATAAAACATTTGCTATATTGGAAGAGATAGTAAAAGCAGTGCCTTCGCCGGTTACTCCGCTGGAAATCGCCGAAAAGCTTTCTCTCAACCGTCCTACATGTTCCCGCATAATCAGAACATTGGTTGATTCAGGATATGTGATACAGGTATCCCGGCAGGCTGGTTATACGGCAGGACCCAAAATACTTACGCTGAATAACATGGCTGCATTTCAAAATAAACTGCTGCAGGCAGCTGTACCGGTGGCAGAAAAAATAGCTGCCGAATTCAAAGATGCGGCAATGATCACCCAGGTTTGGCAGCAGGAACGGTACATACTGCATCTGGTAAATCGCAACCCGGTAAGAAAAATTCGCCTAAAAAATCTCTCTTATAATGATGTATATACCATGGCCACCGGCGTATTGGAAATGGCTTATGTCCCATTACGTGAGGCAATGGCTGTTTATGATAATACTCCGGCTGAAGCAGTTGCGGAAATCCTTCCTGATTTCAGGCGGCGCAGCGGGGTTCCGGAACAGCTGGAAAGAATCCGACGGAAAGAATACTATTATTTTGACCGTGGTGAAATCAGTATTTTTGCTGCTCCGATATTTTGTAACGAAATTTTTACTGCATCATTCGGTTTTTCAACAGACAGTGAAAAATGTACAGGGGATGGCTTTGAGCAAGTTCTCGTCAGTATAAGAAATGCTGCCGCAGAAGTAAGCCGTTCTCTTTCAGTCAGTGATACTATAGGGTAATAAAGGAGTGGTGATTATGGAACGGCTCATTAAAATCGGAGAAGTTAAACCTGTACACAGTTCTCAGGTTGCCAAGAGTACCTGGGGAATCGGGTTTGAAAAACTTGACAGAGATGTTTTTGATCCGGAAAAGGCCTATGACAAAGTTGCTGAACTGGGGGTGAAATGGGTGCGTATCCTCTCCGGCTGGGCGAAAACTGAAAAGGTCAAAGGTGTATATGATTTTGGATGGCTTGATAATGTCGTTGATAATCTGCTGGCAAGAGGCTTGACTCCATGGATGTGTCTTTGTTACGGCAATGGTATTTACAGCAGTCGTGCTGCAGAAGTTTTTGGTGCTGTCGGTTGTCCTCCTATTGAAAGCGAAGAGGAAAAAAACGCATGGCTGAAATATGTCGAAGCTGTTATCAACCGTTATAAAGACAGAATAGAGTTGTTTGAAATATGGAACGAACCTGATTATATCTCCTGCTGGAAAACCGGAGTGAACGGTACTGCTTACGGTGTGTTCCTGCGGGATACTGCACGCAAAATACGTGAAATTGCGCCTGAAGTCGGAATCATCGGCGGAGCAAGCACAAACCATGAACTTTCCTGGATGACAGATCTTATTAATACCGGTGCATTGACATATCTCGACGCATACAGTTATCACAGTTATACTCCGGATGAACTTTTTTCTTCCTACCGGGTGAAAGCAGTCCGCAGTTTGTGTCTGCGCACCAATCCCGATCTTATCTTTATGCAGGGCGAAACCGGTGCCCAGTCTCGCAGCGACGGGGCAGGGGGACTCGGCGGCGGTGCGTGGACACCTCTCCGGCAGGCAAAATTCCTTGCCAGGGTATTGTTGTGTCACATGTTTGACGGGGTCCATATCAACAGTTTCTTTTCCTGTATGGATATGATAGAGGCGCTTGACGGCAAAACCGGAGATAAAAACAGTTATATGGATTTCGGTTATTTCGGTCTCATCGGTGCTGATTTTGACGAAAATGGTTTTGCAACAGGTGAATATAACCCCAAGCCATCTTACAGGACCATGCAAGTTCTTGCAGCCATTTTCCGGGAAGATTTTACTGTTGAAGATATTCCGGCAAGGCTGAACAGCAATGACGGATGGACATGGACACAACGGCTTTTCCGTTATGAGGATTCATTCAGAGAGATCATTCACCGGGGAATATGCAGACCAAACGGCAGTTCGGCTCTGGTTTACTGGAAACCTTCAGAACTGCTCAGCACCACCTATGAGGGGACGGTAACAGTAGAGACTGCCTGTCAGGGGGAAATCAGATTGGTGGATCTACTTGATGGAGCTGTTTATGAAATCCCGGAAAATCTTATTGAACGGAATAACAATGGGACTGTGATTTTAAAAGGTATACCGCTTACAGATTACCCGCTGCTGGTCACTTTCGGTGATTTTATACAGTGACGGGTCGGTTTTTCTCTTTTGTTGACAAGATATGTATATTTCAATACATCTGTCATTTGCAAAAAGTGACTTTTGAGTGTATATTCGTTAATGTAAGACTCGGAGGTTATAAATGAAAATCACGCAAATTTCACTTTTTGTGGAGAACCGCACCGGTTCTCTGAATGCTGTTGCCCGGATTTTGAAGGAAAATAATATAAATATTTATACTCTTTCGTTGGCAGATACAGATAAATTCGGTATTCTCAGACTTCTTGTCCGTGATCCGGATGCAGCCAAAACTGCGCTGGAAAAAGCTGGTCTGGTTGCCAATGCCGCAGATGTATTTGCAATCCCTGTTCCCGATCGTCCGGGCGGGCTCTCTGAATTGCTGGAAAAACTGGATTCCTACGAGTTGGCAATCGACTATATGTATGCGTTCACCAATGGCCCCAGCGGCAGTGCTGTGATGGTTTTCCGTTTTGCCGATGCAGACAAAGCTTTTGCTGCTCTGCAGGAAGCCGGCATCAAGCCTTTCGGTCCTGCTGAACTTTTTGCCTGAAAGGTTCGTATTCTGTATGAATGACGATTTTGCACAGTTGCGGCAGCAGGTGGTGGCCAATTGCCGCCAGGTCGTTGTCAAAGCCGGAACGCGGCTGTTGACTGACCGGGAGAGAATGAGAAGTCTGATTGCCGGTATCGCCGCCTTGAGAAATCAGGGAATAAAGGTTCTTCTTGTGAGTTCCGGTGCTGTCGGTACCGGTATGGGAATAATGAATTTACCAAAACGCCCGAAAGAACTTGCCAAAGTTCAGGCTCTTGCTGCTGTCGGACAGAGTAAGCTCATGGCGATTTATGATGAAGAATGCCGTAAATTCGGTTTCAACACTGCACAGCTGCTGCTTACGCAGGCTGATTTCCGCTCCAGGCAGCGTTACTTGCATCTCTCCAACTGTATAAGGGAATTGGAAAATATGGGGGTGCTGCCTATTATCAATGAAAATGACTCGGTTTCAATTTCGGAGATCAAATTCGGTGATAACGATACTCTTGCTGCCAGCCTTGCTGCAATGATGCGTTGCGAACTGACGGTTATTCTGACTACAGAATCAGGTTTGCGTGAACGCAATGCCGATGGTTCTCTCGGCGCCCGTATGCCGGTTGTACCGAAACTGAAGCCGGAAATGTATGCAGCGGCACAGGGTACAGATAATGCAGAAATGTCTATCGGCGGCATGATTTCAAAATTGAAAGCCGCTTCCGTTGTTACCGCTGGCGGACATCATTTGTGGGTCGCCGATGGCAGGGA
>JAZSGI010000026.1:0-10606 GCA_045532655.1 Victivallaceae bacterium | reverse complement strand
TCTTTGAAGCCCTCGGGAGTACGGCAGAATGCACCGCAAACGAGTACAATTTTGCCGTCAAGCTGGGCTGCCATACGATGGACGCCGCCTATAAAGGCACCGGGGCCGCCGCCGATCATTCCCATTCTGATCTTACGTTTCATTTGTTCTTACCTTTCTAATGAGCTGTTATTTTCGGGTGAAAACTCCCTTTTATCGGTAATTTACACTTTCCGTGGTGATTTTCCTTGAAAAAATCATCAAAAATAGGTGTTTTATCACCATAATCGGCAAAAAACACAAAAATATATCAAAAAACGCCTTCCGGATTGCAATATTTTAACTGCGGATGTATATTAAGAGCCTTTGCTTATTTGAAAGGATATCCGATGAAGAAGAAACTTGTTTTCGGCAGATATGATTATGCAGCCTTTGCTGCATTCACCATGTATTCAGTGTGTGCCTTTGTGGTTCCCCTCTCTATTGTCGCAATGGGAAACGCTCTTGATTTTCCCATTGATGACGGTGGCATGAGTTCCGGCGGTTTTCTTCACATGACCCGGAGCATTTTCATGGTCATAACACTGTTGATATGCGGCTGGATATCCGCAAAAATAGGCAAACGCCATACCATGGCCGGAGCCATGTTCCTGATGGGAACAGGCATAACTGTTATGGCTTTTGCCAATGCCTACTGGATGCTGCTGCCATGCCTGGTTC
Organism: Victivallaceae bacterium; assembly: GCA_045532655.1. Taxonomy (GTDB): domain Bacteria; phylum Verrucomicrobiota; class Lentisphaeria; order Victivallales; family Victivallaceae; genus JAVBQJ01. The sequence goes on along the minus strand of JAZSGI010000026.1, from coordinate 9,907 downwards.
TGGCGGGTCTTGGCGAAGGAGTGTGCGAAGGTCTGGCAACTCCCTTCCTGCAGGATCTGCATCCGGATGAACCGGAAAGATATGTTTCATTCGGTCACGCCTTCTGGCCCGTGGGTATAATTCTCTCCGTACTCTGTATTTCAGGTGCGCTTGCATGCGGAGTTTCCTGGCAGATCCCCACTGCAGCCGCCGGTATCATAACAATACTTACGTCGCTGGGCTTCTGCTGGAAAGAACAAAAAGGCAAAGAATACCCGGAATCCAAGGAAAGTATCAGCTTCAAAGATATCCTGCAGGCGACAAAAACGATCTCAAAAGAAAAATGCTTCTGGCTCTGCTGCCTTGCCATGTTTTTCGGAGCAGGAGCGGAATTCGGACTCACCTTCTGGTCAGCAGCCTATATACAATTAAATTTCCAGACAACGGAATTTATTGCCGGGCTTGGCACAGGCACGATCGCTTTGGGAATGTTTATCGGCCGTACAGTATTCGGATACATTTCAACACAGCGGAATCTGCGCTATATACTGCTTTTTTCCGCCATCTGCACGATAGGTCTCTCCCTGCTGCTGGCGTTTCTCAAACCGGGAATAATGCCGGGATGGATGCTTTTTACCATACTTTTCATCCTTCTCTTTCTTTCCGGTATCGGTATCGCTCCATATTGGCCCACATCACAGGTATACGGTGTAACCAGAATGCCCCATTGCGATTCGACTCTGCTTTACATCTATTTTTCCACAATGGGTGTCCCCGGAGCCGGAATATTTTCATGGCTCATGGGAGCGGTGGGCGACAGGTACGGTCTCAAAGGAGCAATCCTTGTAGTACCGGCAACACTGATCATATTCATCGCCATAATCATCTGTGAATGCTGGATCAGAAAAGACAAAAACTTCCCCAAAATAAGGTAATTCCATGTTTTTCAACAGACAACAACTCCGTCACGGCAGCTTTACAGAGGTTTTTGTGATCGCCCTGCCGTTGATCCTCTCCAACTCCTGCCATGCTGTCAATATGTTTTTTGACAGACTTATGCTGGCAAAATTTTCCAATGAAGCCGTCTCAGCTGCATTCACCGGCGGATTGACAAATTTTACCATAGCATGTATCTTTGTGGGAACGATAGGTTATACCGGTACTTTTGTGGCTCAATACGAGGGAGCGGCAAGGCCGGAACGTATAGGCAGAGCCGTGTGGCAGGGTATCTGGATGGCATTTATCGGGGGCGCGCTGCTCTATACCGGTGTCTGGTGGGCGCAGCCGCTCTTTGAATTTTTCGGACACGAACCGGCTATTGTGGTCGAAGAGGTCAGGTATTTCCACATCCTGAGCAAAGGAAGTTTTATTTTTCTTCTGACAGGAGCTCTGGCCTGTTTCTGGACAGGAAGGGGGAAGACGGTGGCAGTTCTTGCTGTATCTTTTCTGATAACCCTTTTCAACCTGCCTCTCAACTACATATTCATCTTCGGAACAGGCATTATCCCCGCAATGGGAACAGCAGGGGCAGCCTGGGGAACGATCGGTTCAGAATTTATCGGTGTTATGATCTATATGTGCATGTTTCTTTCTCCATCTTCAAGGAAACATTTTGCCACAGGCAAGCCGGTATTGGATCTCAATCTTCTCAAGCGGATGCTGCGTTTCGGACTGCCAAGCGGTATACATCTGGCTATAGACCTGATTGCATTCAACACTTTCAGCCTGCTTCTCGGATGTTACGGGGCTTCAGTTCACGAAGCATCAAGCATAACTTTCGGGATCAACAATATAGCCCTCTCTCCGGTCATCGGCATAGGAATGACCGCCTCGATCCTTGCAGGACAAGCCATGGGTGCGGAAAATATACCGCTGGCCAAACGGTCCATGAAAAATTGCACCATACTTGTAACGATATATTCCCTGCTTATGGTACTGCTTTTTTCGGTGTTCCAGAACCTTGTGCTTGACCCGTTTGCCCGTCCGGACGATCCGTCACAACAGGAAGCGATGCGGCTTTCAAGCCAAATGCTGTATTTTATCAGCGCATATCTTGTTTTTGACGGATTCAATATTGTCATAAGCAATGTCTTGCGCGGAGCCGGCGATACACGTTTCCCCATGTGGACACTTACAATCGTGGGACTGCTGCTTTTCGCCCTGCCCTGCTGGATACTATATAAACTTCAATTCCCGTGGTGGGCCCTGTGGATAGTTCTGGAGCTGGAGATCCTGTTGCTGGCAGTAATATTCATGTTGCGGTACATCAGCGGCAAATGGACAAAATTCCGGGTGATCGAGACTAAATCAGCAACTCCGGCAACAGAACAGCAGCAGATTCTGCCGTAAAGCACAAATGCAATTTTTTTTGTTCAATCCCGCAGAACAACTCACTTTTTCTGCAGAAATACGCAAAACATTACTCTCCTTTTGTTGATTTTTTGTACTTTCCGTGCTATATTTACTGGAATATGATTTTTCTGCATATTTCAATGCAGAAAAACTTTCTGTAGTACCGGAACATCCAACAATGGAGTTTTTATGAAAATACCTGAACTTTGCGCAATGGCCTCGTACTGCATCATGCTGGTGGCAGTAGGGATTTATTTTTTTCTGAAAGACAGAAAAAAAGTCAGCAGCAGTGCAGAAAAAGATTATTTCCTCGGCGGCAGAAAAATGGGCGGTATGGTGTGTGCCCTCTCTGCAGGAGCCTCAGATATGAGTGCCTGGGTATTAATGGGACTTCCCGGAGCGATATATCTTCACGGAATGGGGCAGGTGTGGATCGCAGTGGGACTTATTCTGGGAACGGTTGCCGCATGGATATTCGTTGCACCGCAGCTCCGGCGTTATTCAATTGCGGCAAATGACGCCATCACGATCCCGCAATTTCTCACCAACCGGTTCCTCACTGTCCGCAAAGAAATACTTGTTGTTTCCGCCCTTGTATTTATGGTAACATATTGTGTGTATGCAGCCTCAAGCATCTATGCGTGCGGAACCCTTTTCAATACCGTCCTCGGCATGGATCAGACCATGGCAATGCGCATTGCCACTGCAGTTATTGTCGTATATACTCTGCTTGGAGGCTATAACGCCGTCTGCTGGACTGACTTTTTCCAGGGATTGCTTATGCTTGCCGCACTTATGTTTATCCCGATCATGGTGCTGGTTATCATGTCAACTGCAGGATTCGCAGCTCCGGCAAGTAATATTTCTGCAAATTTTTTCAATTTCTTCTCGTCCGGCAGCAGTGACTGGCAAAGCTGGTCGGAGATACTCAGCGGTCTCGGCTGGGGACTGGGATATTTCGGAATGCCGCACATTATCATAAGATACATATCCATCAAAAATGAAAAAGAAATGCGTAAATCCCAGATCATCGGCTGTTCATGGATCGTCATCATCCTCGGAACAGCCTGTGCCATCGGCTTGCTGGGCAGATTCTTCTTTGGCGACACACTTGCCGGTTCAACAGACGAAAGTACCCTGATCTTCATCCAGATGGTTCGTGACGTCTTTGACTGGATAGGCTGTAATATCGGTATGGTCACGCTCTGGGTTTTCTTCGCAGGGCTTCTCCTTTCCGCAATTCTTGCCGCCGCAATGAGTACAGCAGACTCACAGCTTCTGGCTTCGTCATCGGCATTTGCCTCCGATCTTTATAAACCGATATTCCGTCCGTCGGCTTCTGATAAAGAGATGCTGTGGGCGGGAAGACTCATCGTGGCAATCATCTCCATAGCTGCATTTATTATTGCCAGCAGCCCGGATTGCAAAGGGATCATGGGACTGGTTTCCTGTGCATGGGCAGCATTCGGAGCGGCATTCGGGCCGGTGATATTGCTGGCTCTTTACTGGAAACGTTTTACTTATTGGGGAGCATTTGCCGGAATAGTGGCAGGTTTTGCAACCGATATAATCTGGTATATCTGGCTTACAGAAAAAACCGGGATCTACGAAATACTCCCCGGATTTGCAGCCGGACTCACTGCCGCAGTGGCTGTTTCCCTGCTTACCCCTGCCCCATCCTCCGGCGTGGCAGAACTTTTTGCCCTCTCCCGCAAACCCACAGATTAATAACAGGAGTACCATTATCCGTCCTATGAAAAAAGAATTACTGACAGTAAAAAGACGTTTTGACTGGGTCACCGCATGCGGTCTGGTACTGTTTGTTGTGATAGTTGTACTGGAACTGACAGTAGCCATCGGTGTACCTCTGCTGGTTCGCAAGGAAGGTGTTTTCGCAGAAGATATCATGCGGACTCAATTAAAAACCGACTTTGATGGTATGCGCCGTCATATCAATAATGTCGCCGCCCAGGCTTCAAATGAGAATGTAAAAAGCGAAGTGGCTCTCCTCAGCACCAATGCCAATAATCTGGCAGATTATCTGCGAACACATGCAAATCAACTTAACTCTGCAGAACTGTTGGAAATCATAGATAGGGTCAAGCGTATAAACGCAATTGTTTCGTATGGAGCCAAAGGCACCCCTATGACTGAAAAAATCACTCTTGACACTTCAAAATTTATCACCGGGCTGGCAAATGCCCCAAGGGAGTAAAACTGAATCATGACCAAAGAAACAGCAGCAGTAATTATACCGGCCCGTTACGCAAGTACCCGTTTCCCTGCCAAACCCCTTGCGGTACTGGCGGGCAAACCAATGATACAACACACATGGGAACAGGCAATACGCAGCAAAGCCGATAAGGTACTGGTGGCAACTGATCACCAGAGTATTATTGATGCCGTCACCGCTTTCGGAGGTACGGCTGTAATGACCAGAGAGGACCATGCTTCCGGTACCGACCGTATTTATGAAGCAAGCTGCAGTGCAGATTGCGACATCATTATCAATGTTCAGGGCGATGAACCGCTGATTCCGCCAGAAATAATAAATACTCTTATCGATCTTATGCGGGAAAACCCGGAATATGAAATGGCTACAGTAGCTGTTCCGGCTTCGCAGGAAATCCTTTCAGACCCCAACAAAGTAAAAGTAGTCATGGCCAATAACGGCTACGCTCTTTATTTCAGCCGGGCACCGATCCCGTTTCTGCGTACCGGGGGCAAAGCGGCAAATGCCCTGCTCCATTGGGGGATTTACGCTTTCCGCCGTGAATCTTTGGCAAAGTTTGTCCAGTTTCCGCCCTCAGCCCTCGAAAATTGCGAAAAACTGGAACAACTGCGTGCTTTGGAAAACGGTATGCGGATACAGGTTGTAGTCCGGGAACTGGAAAGTGTCGGAGTCGATACACCGGAAGATCTTGCAGCAGCAGAAAAACTTATAGCCAGCCGTCTGGCGGCTTTCAACGGAGATAAATAATGAATAATATCAAAACTGTAAAAATCAAAGATTTTACCACAGGCGACGGTTCACTTACTCTTTTCGGCGGCCCCTGTACCGCTGAAGGTCTTGAACTCTGCCGCAGAGTAGCCGGATTTCTTGCTCCACTGTGCGCCAATCTGGGCATAAATTATGTATTCAAAGGCTCATACGACAAGGCGAACCGTACTTCCGGTGCCTCCAGACGCGGTCCGGGAATTGAAAAGGGGCTTGAAATACTTGCCGCAATTCGTGAAGAATTCAATATCCCTGTTGTTACCGACATCCACACTCCCGAAGAAGCCGCCATCGCAGGTCAGGTTGTTGATGTGGTACAGATCCCTGCATTTCTCTGCCGCCAGACAGACCTGCTGACAGCAGCAGCAGCCACCGGAAAAGCTGTCAATATCAAAAAAGGACAATTCATGGCACCGGAAGATATGAAGCAGGCGGCAGAAAAAGTTACTGCATGCGGCAACAACAATGTACTGCTTACGGAACGCGGAACAACTTTCGGTTATCATAATCTTGTCGTGGATATGCGTGGACTGGCAATAATGCGTCAGCTTGGTTATCCTGTTGTCTTTGACGCAACCCACTCAGTGCAGCTGCCGGGCGGCAACGGTACCAGTTCCGGCGGCCAGCGTGAATTTGTCGAAACACTTTCCCGGGCGGCTGCCGGCTGCGGCATTGATGCATTATTCTGCGAGATCCATCCCGATCCTGCAAATGCCTGGAGTGACGGAGCAAATTCCCTTGACCTCGTTATGGCAGAAAAAGTAATAAAAGAAGTAAAGGCAATACATGATCTCGTCAGCGGATTTTGAAAAAATCAAAGCGGTAATCCTTGATATAGACGGTGTTCTCACTGACGGCCGTATCGGCTACGGCGGAGGACATAACGGCGAGATCAAGTATTTTCATGTGCGTGACGGCCACGGTCTGAAAATGGCCTCAAGAGCAGGACTGAAGATCGGAATACTTTCCGGACGAAGTTCGGAAGCAAATGAGATACGGGCAAAAGAACTCGGTTTTGATTTTGTGTACCAGAATTGCAAAAACAAAGCAGAAGGTTTTATAAATATTCTGCAGGAACAGAACCTCAAAGCAGAAGAGTGTTTTTACATGGGTGACGATCTGGTTGACATCCCGGTTATGCGCCGGGCCGGGTTGTCTGCAGTTCCGGCAGACGGATGTCATGAACTGGATGAATTTGCAGACATACGCACAACAGCCTGCGGCGGCAACGGCGCAGTTCGGGAAGCAATAGAATGGCTTTTGAAAGGCAAAAACTTATGGCAGACAGTTACAGCAAGATACTACGAATAACCGGACTTATCCTGACTGGAGCAGGTTTGACCTGTTCTCTCCACGCCAATGATCCGATGATCGGTAATGATGTTTCCGGTGAAGGGATGAAAATGCCCGTATATGGTGAAGACACCCTTGATTATATCCTTACCAGCAAAGAAGTCATCAAAACCGGGGAAATTATCAACGCAACAGACCCGGTGATCGAGTTTATCCACCCGGAAGCAGATATCGATGACATAACATTCATGGAGGAACTTATCCCATACCCGCTGCGGACAGCAGAAGCTGATGTCGTAGCTTTCTGGAACTCACGTCTCTTCAGCAGTGCTATCCTTTCCAGTCCTGAATCAACAATAGACCAGACCAGCAGTATCGCCACAAGCGAGGGGCCGGTTTATTTCCGCAGCCCTGTTGCCGACCTCAACGGGATCGGTTATGTAGCCGATTACCAGAACCGTACCGTTCTTATCCGCAGTAAAGTTGAAATGGTCAGCCGCCCATCACTGCAATCACCGGACGCAATCACAGAGGCAAGCACTCTTGAACGGCAAACGCCTGATGAGGTACTGTTGAATACGCTTCAGGTTTGGTCAGATACTCTTTTTATAGATATGAACAACGATCAGGTCACTCTGACCGGAGAAGTTCAGCTGAAAGAAAACCGCCTTGATGATCTCCGTTGTGACAAAATGATCATCAATTTTGAAAGTTCAACAGAAAAACCAGTTGTTGAAGAAACCACAGAAACCGCAAATGCAGATTCACCGGAGACAGCAGCGGCAGAAACTGCAGAAGCCCCGGATACGGTAACAACAAATGAAGCCCTGCAAAGTACTCAGGAAGAATTCAGCAGCAGCCGCAAGCTCTCCAACATTGTCTGTGAAGGTCATGTATTCATCCGTGAACCCAGGGGTGATCTTTTCTGTGACCGTATGACAATCTTTTTCAACGAAAATGAATTCGGGAAAAACGAAATAATAAAAATTATCTGCAACGATAATATCAAACTTGCAGGAGCCAGGGAAACTGCAGAAGAAACAGATCCCGCCACGGCGGAAGAGTTATCCGGCGCAAACAAAAACGCCCTTGCCTCTCTCGGCAGCAACATGTCAAACGGTACCCTCTACGCAAATTACGGTGAACTGGATTTTCCCGGCAATACAGGTGTGTTCCGCGGAGATGTCATAACTGTTGCAGACAATGGTTCCACCATGGCTTGTGATGAACTCTATTTCTATACCGCAGATCTGGCAGAAGGTGAAGTTATACCGGAACAGGAGAATAGCGACGAAATACCAAACAGGATAGGTCTTACAGAAGACAAAGAACTTATCAGCATTGCAGCTGTGGGTAACGTTCAGCTGGAAAGCGACTCACCGGAAGACGGCAAACAGGTCGTTACCGGAAGCCGGGCCACTTACACAGTCGGCTCCCGGGAAATCGAATTGGTTGATGAGGTCAATGGACTTGCAACGCTCATCCGGCACAAAGACAAGCGTAAATACCTGAGCAAAAAGATTTTCATTGATGCCGCAACAGGTGACGCCCGGGGTGTTGACTTCCGGTCATTGCCGCTTAAATAAAAATTTTCAGATTTTTACTTGACAAACAGCAAAAGTTGAGTAATATTTATAGAGAAGAAGCAGAAAAGACAGAACAGGGAGAAATATGAAAAAATTTGTTATAATGCAAAGTTGCCCTTGCAAATTTTCCCTTTTCTCCCAACTCCTCAGACAGTCAGGCTGCAGCAGCAAGAGCAGCCCGGTTTCACGATTTTAAGGATTGTTATAATGACCAACAACGGCGAGCCATTGGTCCAGGCGGAAGGTCTGGTAAAAACATATCGCGGCAGAAATGTCGTCAACGGAGTCAGCATTAAGGTAAATGCGGGAGAAGTCGTGGGTCTGCTCGGCCCCAACGGCGCCGGCAAAACTACAAGTTTTTATATGGTCATGGGTTTGATCAGACCAGACGGCGGCACTGTACATTTCCGGGGAGAAGATGTTACCCACACCCCGATGTATATCCGAGGCCGGATGGGGATGGGTTATCTGGCCCAGGAGCCATCAATTTTCCGGAAACTTACAGTTGAAGAAAATATCATGGCAACCCTTGAAACCCTTGCTATATCCAAAAAAGAACGTAAAAACAGGCTGGAAGAGCTATTGGAAGAACTTGATCTTACCCGTCTTGCCAAGCAGAAAGCCATGACCCTTTCCGGCGGCGAAAGACGGCGGCTGGAAATCACCAGAGCCATGGTGACACAGCCGGTATTTATTCTTTTGGATGAACCCTTTGCCGGTGTTGACCCGATTGCAGTGCATGACGTGCAGCAAATCGTAAAGAAACTGCAGCAGCGTGGTCTTGGGATTCTGATAACCGACCACAATGTCCGCGAAACCCTTGCCTGTGTAGACAGGGCATATCTGATGACACAAGGTGAAATTCTACTGGAAGGAGCAAGCGACTTTCTGGTCAACGATCCGGAAGCCCGCAGAATCTATCTGGGACCGAGTTTCACTCTTTAAGCAAATACCTCAAACCTCTAACAGAAAGGAAGGCAGCTATGGACATCATCATCAACGGAATCCATTATGAAGTCAGCGAAGCCACCCGCAAACACATCACCGATGTACTTACCGGAATTATTTCCGAGCGGGAAACTTTCAAATTCACAAGTTCAAGAGTTTCAATATCTCTTGAGCACGAAGAGTATGAGGTTGACATCCTGTTGAATTTGAAAAACCATGATCTGGCCAGCAAAGCCAAAGACCGGGATTTGTACAAAGCCATCGACAGTGCAGCCACAAAACTTACAAGTCAGCTGCACAAAGTCACGGACAAGATCCGCGAACATCGGGATACACCTCCGGTGCGTGACATTGCAACCCCGGAAGTTTAACCCCCACCAACGGCACAGACCGGATGAAGCATCAGTCCCTGTTCCGACTGATTAGAAAAGGGCTATCCATCGCACAAATCATGAAAAACATTCCGGAAGACTGGAACGAACAACGGAGGCTTTTCGGTTTCCCGGAACGGTAATCAACCGAACCCCGGCGGCAGGAGAAATCTTGCCGCCTTTTTTGTTTCGCGGGTTGTATCTGACTGCAAAAATGGTATATTATAAGTGTGAGGTGTTTTATGAATGAAAAAATTACTATCCGCCGCTTTGCAGAAACTGATGCTGAAACGGTGCAGAATATTATTCATCGGGGCTTGCGGGAAATCAATGGCAAAGATTATCCGGCAGAACTGATTGAAAAATATTGTGCTTATTTT
>JAZSGI010000038.1:0-5075 GCA_045532655.1 Victivallaceae bacterium | reverse complement strand
GTTCAGCCATCCAGCCTTCATCACGTGCCTGAACACTGGCAATACGCAAAGCAAGACATTTCTTGCCCAGCAGAGCATTGCCGCCGTAACCGGAACCGAAGCTCCAGATTTCACGGGTTTCGGGGAAATGGGCAATGTATTTTTTGTCCATGGGAGCGCAGGGCCAGACACCGTTGTCGCTTTCACCGGCGGCAAGGGGTTTGCCGACAGAATGGACGCAGGGGACAAAATCGCCATCACCGAGAATATCCAGCACCTTGGTACCGACACGTGTCATTGTGTGCATGTTGATAACGACATAGGGTGAGTCAGTGATTTCAATACCGATTTTGGCAATATTTGAACCGAGGGGTCCCATGGAGAAGGGAATGACGTACATGGTACGGCCCTTCATGCAGCCGTCATAAAGACCGAGCATGGTTTTTTTGAGTTCAACAGGGTCGATCCAGTTGTTGGTAGGACCGGCATCGGACTGTTTGGCGCTGGCGATGTAGGTACGTGCCTCGACACGGGCAACGTCAGAAGGATCTGAGTTGAACCAAAGGCAGTTGGGGCGCTTTTCGCTGTTCAAACGGATTGCAAGACCGCTTGCAACCATTTCATCAGCCAGGCGATCATACTCGGCCTGAGAGCCGTCGCACCAGTAGACAGAATCGGGCTTGCAGATGCCTGCCCATTCATTTACCCAAGCAATAAGCTTGGCGTTGGAGGTTGGTTCCATAATTTTTTTCTCCTTAAATATTGGGGATTAAAGGTTGAAATTCATCCAATATTAATATAATGCCATATTTGCAAATTTGCAAATAAATCCATCTTTTTTTTATCATATTCCTGTTTATTTCAACCGTTGGGTCAAAAATGTGTAAGAGCCGCTTTCCCCACCGGATAAACATTGAATCCGATCCCGAAAAGCCGTTCATGATCAAGAATGTTCCTGCCGTCAAAAATAAATGCAGGCTTTTCCATTACGTCATAGATTTTTTCAAAATCAAGCATTTTGAATTCCTGCCATTCGGTCATTATCAGCACAGCATGAGCACCGGCTGCAGCTTTGTAAGCATCTTCGCAGTATTCAACAGTCCCATGATCATATCCGGCAAGATCTTTTCTTGCATTTTCCATAGCTTTGGGATCGTAGATTGCAACCTGAGCATGTTCAGCCAAAAGACTGCGGCATATAGCGACAGCCTGTGATTCCCGTGTATCACCTGTATTGGCTTTGAATGCAAAGCCGAGAACTGCAATCCTTTTCTCTGCCACAGTATTGAACATTACCGACAGCATGTTATCAATGAAACGTTTTGCCTGAAATTCATTCATTTTTATAACGCCGTACCAGTAATCCGCTACTTCAGCTAAACCGTAATGACGGCACAGATATACAAGGTTCAGAATGTCCTTTTTAAAACACGATCCTCCGAATCCGATGCTTGCTTTGAGAAATTTTGATCCGATACGGCTGTCCCGCCCGGCAGCTCTTGAGACCTCATCGATATCAGCTCCGGTACGCTCACAAAGTGCAGATATGGAATTAACCGAAGATATACGCTGTGCAAGCAGAGCATTGGCAAAAAGTTTTGTCAGTTCACTTGACCAGAGGTTGGTGGTAATGATTTTTTCAGCCGGCACCCAGCGGGAATAGATAGAAACCAATTCAGCGACTGCCGCCTCCCCTGCCGCGTCCGCAGCTCCGCCGATAAGCACTCTGTCGGGATTCTGCAAATCAGAAATTGCAGTTCCCTCGGCAAGGAATTCAGGATTGGAAAGGATTTGAAAACGCAGGCCCTTTGTATTGGAGTGCAACACCCGGGAAAGAGCTTCAGCGGCCCGCACAGGAAGAGTACTTTTTTCAACAACTATCTTATCAGAATCGGCATATTTGATAATACTGCGGGCTGTCTTTTCCAGATACTGCAGGTCTGCAGCAAATCCAGCCCCCTCGCCGAAGTTTTTTGTGGGAGTGTTTACGCTGACAAAAATAATATCAGCCTCTTTGACCCCCCCTGCGATATCTTCTGAATAAAAGAGGTTTCTGTTGCGGCATCTTTTTACAACTTCGTCAAGCCCCGGTTCATACACCGGCAACTCTTCAGAGTTCCATTGTCTTATGCGTTCCCTGTTGATATCAACTACAGTTACTTTTATATCCGGACATTTGTCAGCGATCACCGCCATTGTCGGACCGCCAACATATCCGGCACCGATACAGAGAATTTTTTTCATAAATAAATATCCTTACTGTTTCGGAGAATCATTTGACTGCCCATCACAATTCTGCCGTGACCTGCGTTCTTCTTTTTTCAACGTTTCCAGCAGCGAAACTTTTTCCCATGCCAGATAGAAACAACATGCCGAAGCCATCAGAACCATACCGCAGAGCAAAAGCCATATCATGTCACGCAAAACATGTTCCTGTGTCTGAATTTCCCAGAAACACCAACTGATCACTGCAATACCGGCAATTCCGCTTATGCGCCAGATATTTTTTAAAATATCAGGATTATTCATATCAAACCGCCTTCTTTCAAAGCCGTTTCCCTGTCCATCCCGGTATTTACAATTGCAGCAATATTATTTTGTCTGGCCAGATCTCCAAGCATTATTGCCCCGCAACACTTACCATCCCTGAAATACAATCCACGCAACACGGAAGCACTTTCTTCAGAAACTTTTTCAACCGCATCGCTTTCATTGATTTCGCCGATCGAAAGCATTTTCACCCCGAACGCAGGCAAACGTACCGGCACGGACACCGCAGTAAATACAGCATCCCCGCCAGTCATATTGCTGCCGGCAGTCTGCCCCTGCTGTTGCGCAACCGGAAAAAGTCCAGGATTGAACCCATCAACAACCGCACAATCTCCACAGGCAAAAACATCTTTCTGCCCCACACAGCGGCATCCGGTATCAATAACGATCCCCCTGTTGCTGATTTGTAATCCTGCCTTTCCGGCAAGTCCTGTTTCCGGTATGACACCCATTGCTGCAATAACTATATCGCACGGTATGCGTCTTCCATCGGCCAGATTAACAGCCTCCACTCCGCCTTCTTTGCCCTCAATAGAAGCCGCAGAAACTCCGCAAAGTATATCGATGCTGCCGGCTGCATTGTTTTTTATTGTATTTTCCAGCACAACACTTGCACTTGAACTCAATTGTTTCGGCAAAAGCCTGCCGGAAAACTCAAGTACAGTGACATGCGCCTGAGCTTTTATCATTGCGGCTGCGACTTCAAGACCAAGCACCCCTCCGCCGATAACAACAGCATGGACTCCGGGCTTGAGCAGTGCCTGTATCTGTTTGAAATCATCGTATGAACGGCAACCGTAAATCCCTTCAAGGTCAGTCCCCGGCACTTGCGGCATACGCGGCAGCGCCCCGACAGCAAAACACAAACGATCCCAATGATATATATTACCGTCTTCATCAGTGACCGTATGGGCAGCAATATCAACGTCAACGATAACAGTATCAAGTTTCAACTCTACGCCGGAATCCTGATATATTTCTTCTTTTTTCAGCCAGAAAGACGCCGGCGGTTCAGCCGTCAGCACACCGGGCAGCACAGGTCGGCGGTATGGAGGATAATTTTCTGAAGCAAAAATGGATATTTGAGCATCCGGAGCATTTTTTCTTGCAGTAAAAGCCGCTTCACATCCTGCGGCACCGCCGCCAATGATAATTATTTTTTCCATTTTTAACAAAAATCCTTTGATTCAGTTATTCTCCCGCACCCCTTTGGCAAAGAGACTCATAGCCGATGCATCACCTATTTCAACGGGTTTTATATCACCGGGTTTCCAGTCTTTTTCCGGGAAAAAGATAACGGTTCTGCCATGAACGGTCTTCCCTGACCAACGTTGGGGATTTCTTGGACTCACACCCTCAATAAGAACCTGCTGTTCGCTGCCGATCAAAGCAGCATTGGCACGCAGGGAACGCTCCTCCAGATCTGCCAGCAGAAGGTTATTACGCTCAAGTTTGACCTCATCCGTTACATCATCAGTCAGAAGCGATGATTTTGTTCCAGGTCGTGTGGAATATTTAAAAATAAAGGCTTGAATAAAACCTGTTTCGTTCATCATATCCCTTGTTGCGGCGAAATCTTCTGCTGTTTCTCCGGGAAAACCGACTATGACATCAGTTGAAAAAACAGCGTCAGGAATGGCTTTTTTGATCCCTGAAACAATATTTCTGTAAATTTCCGGAGTATACTGTCTGTTCATTGCCCGCAGTATTTTCCCCGATCCGGATTGCAGGGGCAGATGGAATGCCGGACACACAGCAGGTGTTGACGCAAGAGCCTCTATCAGAGCGGAATTGAAGTAAGTGGGATAAGGTGAAGTAAAGCGGATGCGTTCTATACCATTAATCGCTCCCAGTTTTCTGATCAACTCCCCGAAAGGCGACACATTATCAGCTGGAGGCGTAACTATGCCATTCAATCCCCATGCAGCAACATTCTGTCCCAGCAAAAGTAACTCTTTCACCCCGGAGTCCGCCAATGCTTCAGCTTCTCTGATAATACTTTCAGCACTGCGGCTTACCTCACGCCCACGCACATAAGGCACTATGCAATAACTGCAAAAACGGTTGCAGCCACGGGTGATGGCGATGGATGCCATAAATGGGTGCCGCCGCATATCTGTACAATGTTCGCCCATTGATTCAAGAACACCTGAAGTTTTTCCATCTTGTTCCCAACCGGTAAAAAGCGGCCGTTCACCGGCAACAGCCATGGTCAGGGCATCTTTCACCCGATGCAGCTGACCGCACCCGACTACAAAATCCAGATGCGGCAGCTCTGCCAGTAATTCCCCTCCCCGGTTTTCTGCCATACAGCCTACAATACCTATCTTCATTTGCGGATGCTGTGACTTGAGTTTTTTCAAAAAACCGGCTTTACCTACGGCTTTGCGTTCTGACTGATCCCGCACACTGCAGGTGTTGAATATCACCGCATCGGCAGCATCTTCTGAAACTGCAAGCGTGTGACCGGCAGCAATAAGTTGAGCCGCCATAGCTTCAGAATCCCTTTCGTTCATCTGACAGCCGTAAGTTTTTATATATATTTT
>JAZSGI010000007.1:0-3128 GCA_045532655.1 Victivallaceae bacterium | reverse complement strand
CCGTGTGATTTTCTGCAACCGCCTGTTCGCAAGCGGCACTCAACTGCTTGAGATACCAGGCAAAATTTTCATTTTTTATATGTACTGTATAGAGTTTGCCGCCGCCGCGATAAGTCATAACAAATGTTATTTTTTCCTTATCGTATGCATCGACACGCACAACATTCATTTCCGGATGTTCCAGCCTTATCACCCGCAGCAGCTCCATAACAGGCTTCAACTGCGAGGGATCATCCTGCAATACCCATGATCTGCCTGTGTGGATAACCGGCAGATCACCCTCGATAAGACAGTAATTCTTATACATAAGCACTGCTTCGTCATCAACAACAAGAAAGAAATCTCTGGTATTTATGAAAGCTCTCGGCACACGTTCTACAATTGATATATTCAATCCCCCCGGCAGAACCCGCTCAATATGGACACTGGATATACTGGAAAGTACAGGGTTACCCAGCAGGCGGCTGCGCAATTCCTTCAGCGGACGGGAAAATATAGTCACCGGGGCATCATCCGCAACTTCGTCTTTCATGTATTTGAAAACCATATCGCAAAACATGTCACGATTTTCCTGCACCCGCCAGAACCCGGTGGCAGATACATTTATATTTTCCGGAAGCAGCGCAAATCGTACATTATTTTTCAACAGCCGACGGCTGCTGTATTTTACAGAAAAATACCCGAAGCTCAAAACAAGCACACAACCGGCCAGCAAAATGATAAAGCGCCACCAGACCCGGTATTTTGCCCTGGCTTCATTTACATTTTTTTTAGGCACAGCCGCCATTTCAATATCTCCTGTTTTCCACCCGGCACGAGTACCGCCCGGTGTATCATCACTGCGTATTTCGCATAATATAACACTAATGATACGATTTCGCAATACTTCACGGTTGAATTTTTCATATTTTATTTTATATTATAGCATACTGCATGAGCTACCATTCCGGCGGCATATAAGCTGTCAGCGGCGGCGACACCCGGCAATACTGAATAATCAAAGGAGTAAACAATGTACGAAATATCTATCGGTAAAAGTTTTTCAGCAGCCCATTCTCTCCGCGGCTATGATGGCAACTGCGCCTGTCTGCACGGTCATAACTGGCAGGTGAAAGCAACTCTGCAAGTCAGGGAACTTGACAGGATCGGCATCGCATGTGACTTCAAAAAGCTGAAAAAAGAGGTGGATGAAGCCATTGGCAAGTTTGATCATGTCTGCCTCAATGAAACTGAAAGTTTCGCTGAATGCAACCCCACAAGCGAAAATATCGCCAGAGTTATTTATCAGGAACTTTCCGCAAAACTCAATGACGGCAATGTCAAAGTTGCACGGGTGGAAGTTGCAGAATCTCCTAACAGTACGGCGGCATATTTTGATTGATCTGTGCGAAAGTTTTTTGAGTATACAGGGCGAATCCACACACGCCGGACGCCCATGTTATTTCCTGCGTCTTGCCGGATGCAACCTCAAATGCAAATGGTGCGATGCCAAATATGCTGTCTGTGCTGCCGGAAAATACTTCCCGGTGGAAGAACTTGCTGATATGGCGGCTGAATCCGGGGCTGATCTTGTGGAAATCACCGGCGGCGAACCGCTTCTGCAGCCGGAAACACCGGAACTGGTGACGGCTTTACAGCGGCGCGGTTTGACGGTAATGGTGGAAACAAACGGGTCATGTCCCATTGCAGATCTGCCGGAGGGGTTGATAAAGATCATCGACTGCAAACCGCCGTCCAGCGGTATGGCGGAATACAATGATTACAGTAATTACAAACTTATGACTGCACTTGACGAGCTTAAGTTCCCCATTGCCGACCGGAATGATTTTGACTTTATGTGTGAAGTTATCCGCAGGGAGCATCCGGAACTTTATGCCGGAGCCTTGCTCTGTTCACCGGTATATCCCCTTGCCCCTGCTCAACTGGCAGAGTGGATGTTGGAGGCACGGCTGCCAAAAATGCGAATGCAGCTGCAAATGCACAAAGTAATATGGGGCAAGGATACAAGATTGTGAAAATTGTTGCCTGTACAGCAATACTTCTGTACCTTCTGCTGTTCCATGCCGGTTGCACTGTCCCGCCACAAACGATACAGCTGCAGCCGGAGACTCCGGAAGTACAGATCACCGCAGGAACTTTTCTTGTTCTTGCGCTGCCGGGAAACCCGTCAACAGGTTTTCAATGGCATGTCAGTGTGGCCCCTGGACTGCTGCAGACAGTTTCGGAATCATATACTCCACGCAATACAGACAGCAGAATTGCAGGAGCAGGCGGCACGGCAAATTACGTTTTTTCCGCCATACAAAGTGGCACATGTACCATTACGGCACGGTACTTCCGCCCATGGGAGGGCTATATACCGGCAAGGGGACGGGAACACTGCTGGAGAGTTACGGTACACCCGGCAGAAGCAGAATAAGAAACAGCCGGAGACGTCAGAAAGTTTCCATCGCCTTGATCAGTTCATGCTTCAAGGGATTTTTTTCGTAGCCGATAAGCACAAATGAACCATTTATCAGGGTCGGATATTTATTACCGTGGATATATATGAATCCGTTTTCGTAAATAAAATCAAGTTTTTTCATATGGTCTTCACGGTCAATATCATAAATATACAAACCCAGTTCCCATGGATTGTCTTTCAGTTTGATGGCAACTGCACGGCGTGCCGAAATAACATCGGGATCAATGTACTGCACGGTCTCCACATCAATACCGCTATTTTCCAAATGTTCCAGAAAAGCCGCCTCTGTCAGGTGATTGTTGGCACGCCTGTAATAGCATCCGCAACAGATAACTGCAGTCAGGGACATCACAAATAACCATTTAAACAAATTCATAACAATACCTCACAAATCTCTGCTTTTAAATTTATCTCCGCACCGGGCATTTTCTGCCCATGTCACAAATTCATCCGCCCCCGGATCCCCCTCTGCCGGAGTGCAGACACAAATGAGTCCGGCGGCGGGGAGATTTCCCAATGTTCTGTCTTTTTCTCTGAGGTAATTTCAAAAGTCATTCAAAAAATGGCAAAGATGCCATTCGCAAAGAGCTGCAAAAGGTAGTTTGAGGTTGCTACCTGTAAGGTAACAGCCGCTTGTCCCGCCGTAGCTTTATGCGAAGGCGGA
>JAZSGI010000029.1:0-8278 GCA_045532655.1 Victivallaceae bacterium | reverse complement strand
TGGGCTGTTCATGTGATTGGGAACGTGAACGTTTCACCATGGATGAGGGACTTTCCAAGGCGGTACTCAAGGTATTTGTCGATCTTTACAACAAAGGATACATTTACCGTGGCAGCCGTATGATCAACTGGTGTCCCGTCGCCAAAAGTGCCCTTTCTGATGAAGAAGTGATATACAAGGATGTGCCGGGCAAGTTTTACCATATTTCCTACCCTCTTGCGGACGGCAGCGGTGCACTTATTGTTGCCACCACACGTCCCGAAACTCTTTTCGGTGATACTGCTGTTGCTGTTCATCCCGATGATCCGCGCTACGCCAAACTTGTCGGTACAATGGTGAAACTGCCGCTGACCGACAGGGAGATACCCATTGTTGCCGACTGTCATGCCGATCCGGAAAAAGGTACCGGCTGTGTCAAAATCACTCCGGCGCATGACCCCAACGACTTTGCTGTTGGTGAACGGCACAATCTGCCCATCATCAATATTTTCAATAATGATGCCACAACCAACGATCAGGTTCCGGAAGCATACCGCAACATGGATCGTTTCGAGGCCCGTAAAAAGGTCGTTGCTGATCTTGAAGCTGCAGGATTGCTGGTGAAGGTCGAAGATATCGTACACTCTGTCGGTTATTCGGAGCGTGGCGATGTACCCATTGAAACCATGGTCAGCAACCAGTGGTTCTGCAATATGAAAAAACTTGCCGAACCTGCGATCGAGGCTGTCCGTTCCGGCAAGATCAAATTCTATCCCGAACGCTGGAGCAAAACTTATTTCCACTGGCTGGAAAATATTCAGGATTGGTGCATCAGCCGCCAGATCTGGTGGGGACACCGTATCCCTGCATGGTATAATGATGAAGATAATTCCATCTATGTGGGTATGACACCTCCTGACAAGCCCGGCAAATGGCGGCAGGAAGAGGATGTGCTGGATACCTGGTTCAGCTCATGGCTCTGGCCGTTCAGTGTTATGGGCTGGCCGGAAGAGACAAAGGAACTCCGCTATTTTTATCCCACTGGTGATCTTGTTACAGGCCCCGATATTATTTTCTTCTGGGTTGCACGCATGATCATGGCAGGCTGTGAATTCATGGGCGAAGTGCCTTTCCGTAATGTTTATTTTACCAGTATCATCCGTGATGAACAGGGCCGTAAGCTCTCCAAGAGTCTCGGCAATTCACCTGACCCATTGGATGTCATTGCTGAATATGGTGCCGATGCATTGCGTTTCAGTATTGTTTACATTGCTCCGGTGGGTATGGATATCCGTTACAGCAATGAAAAATGTGAACTCGGGCGCAACTTTGCCAACAAATTGTGGAATGCCTGCCGTTTCCGCCAGATGCAGGGAGGAGTTTCCGCCTGGTTCGAAGAGCTTTCCCCTGAAATCATGGCAACTCTTTCAAGTGACGAAAAGTGGATGCTCCACCGTCTGGACAGTGCCGTGAAAGCTATTAACGGAGCCTTCACTGATTTCCGTTTCCACGGGGCTGCCCATGCGCTTTATGACTTGGTCTGGAGTGATTTCTGTGACTGGTTCGTTGAGGCGGAAAAAGCTCCGCTCCGTGCCGGTGGTGCTGAAAAAGAACGGGCTTCAGCTGTTCTTGACTTTGTGCTTTGCCGCATTTTGCGTCTGCTCCATCCGTTCATGCCCTTTATTACCGAGGAACTGGCACACAAGCTGGGATTTGTTGCCGGAGATGCTTCTCTCGTTGAAAGCCGCTGGCCCGAAGACGGGGATTTGGCATTTGCTGATGGTTTTGCCTCTGTTGCCGCACAGGTTGCCGGCAAGTTTGAATTGGTCGGGGCCGGACGTTCCCTTAAATCTTCTGCCAATATCCCTGATGGTAAAAAGGTCGCATTTTATATTCAGGCAAAGTCTGCTGAAGAGGATTTTCTCAAAGGGGAAATCGCTTCTCTTGAGCGTTTGCTGAATGCTTCCGGAATAACAGTAAGCTGCAGTGATTACGATACCGCCGGTGGTGCTGCTCCGAGGACAGTGTGCGAATCCGGTACAATTTTCCTGCCGCTGGCCGGATTGGTCGATGTGGAAGCCGAGAGAGCAAAGCTGGATAAACAGCTGAAGGAACTCGATGGCTGGATCAAAGGCGCACAGGCACGGCTTGCCAACGAAAAGTTTGTTGCCAATGCCCCCGCCCAGGTCGTAGCCGATGTGAAAAGCAAATTGGATGAAATGCTTGACAAGCAAACCCGTATCAGGGAACTGCTTGCTTCTTTGCAATAATTTACAGGAGAATATATTATGAATTTCGCTGGTATTTATACCGCCATGGTTACCCCGTTCCGCAACGGCAAGGTGGATTGGGAGGCTTTGGAAAAATTAGTCGAAGAACAGATTGCCGGTGGCGTTGCCGGTCTTGTGCCGGTGGGTACCACCGGTGAATCCCCCACTTTGGATTACGAAGAACACGCCAGAGTTATTTCAGAGGTCATCCGTGTTTCTGCCGGACGTTGTCAGGTTATTGCCGGTACCGGTTCCAATTCAACCGCAGAAGCGATAGAACTGACAAAACATGCCAAAGAAGCCGGGGCTGATGCAAGTCTGCAGGTGACTCCCTATTATAATAAACCCACCCCGGAAGGCCTTTACCGCCACTTCGCTGCAGTTGCAGATGCCGCAGAATTGCCTGTGGTGCTGTATAATGTTCCCGGCCGCAGCGGTGTGCCGATCCCCGTGGATGTTATTGCCCGTCTTTCGGCTCATCCTATGATCCAGGCAGTCAAGGAAGCTGGCGGTTCTGTGGATAGAGTTTCTCAAATCAAGGACTGCTGCGATATTGCTGTGCTTTCCGGTGATGATTCTCTCTTTCTGCCTATGCTTTCTGTAGGCGCAGACGGGGTTATCAGCGTTGCAAGTAATATCATCCCTGCGGAAATGACTGCTTTGTATAATGCCTGGGTCGAGGGCAGAGCGGCAGATGCAGTGGCTCTGCACCGTAAATATTACCCCATATTCCGTGACCTTTTTATTGAAGCCAATCCTATTCCGGTAAAAGAGGCCATGGTGCGCATGGGCAAAATTTTGCGTGAATACCGTCTGCCTTTGTGTGAGATGACTCCTGAACACAAAGAAAAACTTTACAAAACAATGGATCGCTGTTTGAACTGATCTGTTGTATTTGTGCAGGAGGCGGGTGATAAATGAGGTACGGTACGATCGTGTGCGGCGAATTTATTGCCCGCCCGAACCGTTTTACCGCCCATGTACTGATCGGCGGGCGGCGGGAGACGGTGCATGTTAAAAATACCGGACGGTGCCGGGAATTGCTGGTCCCGGGGTGCAAAGTCTGGCTGGAAAAAGCGGAAAATCCTTTGCGCAAAACCGGATACGACCTGATTGCTGTTGAAAAGATCCGTCATGGGAAGCTGCCTCTGCTTATCAATATGGATTCCCAGATACCTAACAAAGCGGCGGAGGAGTATTTCCGCAACAGTGATATTTTCTCGCCCGGAGCGGTAATAAAACGGGAAGTGAAGTATCACAATTCCCGTTTTGATCTTTATATTACCGATGCCGGCCGCAGGATATTTTGTGAAGTAAAAGGTGTGACTCTGGAAGAGAATGGCAGGGCGCTTTTTCCTGATGCCCCCACATTGAGAGGGGTCAAACACCTGAAAGAACTTGCCGGAGCCGTCGCTGAAGGTTATGAGGCATGGGTGTTTTTTGTTATTCAGATGAATGAAATAAACTCTTTTGCTCCCAATGATGCAACGCATCCGCTTTTCGGTGAAACACTCCGGTCTGCAGCTGCTGCAGGGGTGAAAATTATAGCAAAGTGCTGCAATGTCACCCCGGGAACAGTTACAGTCATACCTGAGAGTGATGTACCGATTGCCATCGGGACAAAATAATCAAAAAAATACCGCAAGCATTTGCAAAGCTGTAAAAACAGTGCTAATATAAGAGAAAGTACATTCAGAGATGCGTCTGCCAACAGTCCGGAGTTGTTCTTGATATGACTCTGTCAAATCAGGTGTTATACTTATGGCAGCAGCATCTCCGGACTCAAGATCAAGGAGACTTATGAGCAGCAGTAATTTTTCTGTCAACGCAAACGCCGCCGCCGACATCAATGATATTTCTGTAAATATTTCAGCAATGCCTGTTGTTGAGGCTCCTGCTGTGCCGGTCACTCGTCAGGAAGAAGCGAAAAAGCAGCCGTCGATTTATGGAGAAATTCCACAGATACCGGTACTTGATGCCGTGGAAGGTATCAAATTCGACTTTAATGATGGTATCCGTATCCTTTTCCCCCACAACAGTCAGGAGTATCATGTTACATTCAGTGATATCGATACGGGTATAATTCTGTACAGTGCTGATACTGTGCCGGGGGCTTATGTAACGAGTGTCAAGAAGTTTTATATACGTTTCCGTCTTATTATTCACCGTAAAGGTAATCCGGACCCGATTTTTACCCATGATTTTGATGCTTCCGGCAAGGATGTTATGATCCAGCTGCCGGTGGGTACAATAGGCGATTCAATCGGCTGGTTCAGCTATGTTGAGCGGTTTCAGAAGAAGCATAATTGCAATCTGATCTGTGTAATGACTCCGTGGATCGCAGATGTTGTGCGGAATCAGTACCCGGATATCAAATTTATTGCACCGGAGGAGACGAAGAATTATACCCCGTATGCATGTTACTATATGGGGTTGTTTTTCAGGGGCAATGTAGATAACCAGCCTATAGATTTCCGTTATATAGGTCTGCACCGTACTGCCGGGTATATTCTCGGTGTCGATCCGGCGGATGAAGCTCCGCGTTTTGATCTTTCTGCACCTCGCCGCATCAAAGAGCCTTATGTTGTCATTGCCGCCCAGAGTTCCAGTCAGGCAAAATACTGGAATAATCCTTACGGCTGGCACGAGGTTGTTAAATTCCTCAAGGATAATGGCTACAGAGTTATCTGTATCGACAGAGACCGTGTACACGGTGTCGGACTTGTCTGGAACCATATTCCGTGGGGAACAGAGGATGAAACCGGCGATAAACCGCTGCAGGAACGTATAGATCTTATTAAAGATGCTGATTTTTTCATCGGTCTGAGTTCCGGATTGAGCTGGCTTGCCTGGGGGTGTAAAATCCCTGTGGTGATGATTTCCGGTTTTACGCATCCGACAAATGAGTTTGAGACCCCGTACCGGGTGATCAATTACCACACTTGCCACAGCTGCTGGAACGATATGCGGATAGATTTTGATCATTTTGATTTTTTGTGGTGTCCCCGTCATAAGGGTACAGACAGGCATTTTGAATGTACAAAACTTATTTCAGCGGAACAGGTGATAACCACAATAAAAAAGATCCCGGCATTTCAGCAGCATGTTGCCGGCAGGGAGACAAAGTAACCGGAGGGGATTATGCAATATATAGATCCTGAGACTGAAAAAATTAATGTTTTAGCTGCAGTTGACACCACTAACGTTCAAAACGGTGAAGTGCTTGACAATGCCGTTATCGGTGAAGATATGAATCTGTGTGTGGCAAACGGCGGCAGAGCCAATAACACAAAAGTGCAGGACTTCGGCAATATGCAGGTGCAGACCGGCGGCTATGCCGACACTACAAGTGTTACTGCAGGCGGAAAACTTTATGTACAGAACGGAGCTGCTGCTGATAATACAGTTGCTGCCCATGCGACTGTTACCAATGCCGGAACTATGAATCTGCTGCTTCTGCAGAATGCGGCAACTCTTTATCTGACCGCAGGCGGCAAAGTCAGTGGTGTACACATTTCCTCCGGAGGTTCGGCGCAATTTCAATCCGGTACATCTGCTGTCGATATCAATATAAGTTCCGGCGGTAAAGCTGTTATTGAAGGTGAGGGCGGAACAAGTGCCTATGCCAGCAAAATCAACGTATCTTCCGGCGGATTTGTTTCTATCGGTTCACAGAGTGTAGTCAAAGATCTTTCTGTGGCAAATGGCGGCATTATGCATTTGGAGATCGGTCGCGGCGGAACATATGTTGAAGGAAAAATAAATGGATCATCTTTTAAGATGGAGGATGCCGTTTTGTCTGATTTTTCCGTTGCTTCCGGTTGTGTGCTGAAGGTTCTCAATATGACCAGTGCCGTGAATACAACTGTTCTATCAGGCGGATCGATGTTCGTATCCAAAGGCGGCGCTGCAGATAATACCTCAATACTTGCCGGCGGGATCATCAACGGCTTTGCCTTTGACAAACAACTTGATATTGCGGCAATAAGCGGGGCAAAATTTTCTATCGGTGAAGGTTTGAGCGTCAGCAGTTCCCGTCTTACTGCGACACAGGGCGGTCTTTTGGAGGGGGCTTTTCTGCATGGGGGAAGGGCAAATATTTCCAGCGGAGCTGCGGCGGAGGGAATTGCGGTCTATTTCGGCGGTTCTCTCTGCTTATATGACGGTAGTATCGGTAATGATATTGCGGTATCTTCCGGCGGCAGAGCCTATGTATATAACGGCGGAACAGCTTCGCAGATCGAAGTGTATGCCAGCGGCCGGGCAGTTGTATCTTCCGGCGGCATTGCCACCGGAATTGATTTGAAGGAGGCCGACGGTCTGGTCAGTGCCGGAGCCGGGGCTGTGATCAATGATTTAACAGTGTCGAACGGATCAGCAGCTGTTGATGACGGTGCTGTTGTTAAAAATATTGCCGTATCCGGAGGTATTGTCAACGTTTCTTCCGGCGGCAAAGTTACCGGTGATATAACGATCAATGGCGGCAGTCTTGAAGTTGCCGGGGGCGGTATTGTGGATATGGATATCTCCGGGCGCAGTGTTGCAGACGATGCCTGTCTTGCTGATTATACCCTTGTGGGGGGCACACCGTCGTTTACAGTCACTATCAGTACGGAACAGGCAGAAGGCACATACAAACTTGCCGGCAATGCCTCTTCCTTCAACGGAAGTATTTCTGTGCAGACAACTGCCGGAACTGATCTGGCGAGTTTGACTGCTGGAGACACCATTATTGTTATTGGGAAACAGTTACAGCTTGCTGTCATCGATGATGACCTGACGATAACTGTTCAAAATTACGACCCTGGAACAGTGGAAAATTTGCAGAGCGGCAGTGAGGGGGTAAGCTGGGATGAGATACCCGGTGTGCAAGGTTATATTGTAGAATATTCAAAGGATAATTTTGAAAGCGTTATTACGATTGAGACAAATACCGGTAAAATAAATTCATTTTCTCTGCCTGCAGGAACTTATCAATGGCGTGTTAAAGCAGTATATAGTGATGAGGCTGTTGTTGGAGAAAATATCATTTCTGAAGAAGTTGCCGCAGAGCCGGTAAAGTTGGTTTCAGATGCCGACGGCAATATGGATGTATTTTTTGTCAAAGCCAATGGCACATGGGCATCAGGTTACACAGCTGAACATCAAGGTTTGCTTGATGGGTGGGATGGCACAGGGGAGCGTGTTGATCTTGCCGGGAAAAACAGTCTTGCCGATATTTTTGAAGGCTCAAATGATGCCAATATTCTTCTTATGACAGATGATGCCAATGGCGATGCTTTGTTTGTTGATGATATTTACACTGCGCTGCCCGTAACCGTTGCGGAGCAGCAGGCCCGAATTGCCCGTATCGATGAAATCCGTGCCGGAGCGGGCGATGATATTGTGGATATGACCAGTCAACGTTTCGCTTATATTGGCGATGGTATTAAAGTTTACGGCGGTCTCGGCAATGATACGATCTGGGCCAATAATGGCAAAAATATCCTTTCCGGCGACGCCGGTGATGACCGGATAACAGGCGGTTCCGATGCAGATGTGATCATAGGCGGCATTGGCAATGACTCATTGCATGGCGGTGGCGGCGATGATATTTTCTGTTTTGGCGGTAACTGGGGAGAAGATAACGTTAAACAGCTTTCCGGCGGCAAGGTAACTCTCTGGTTTGAATCAGGTTCTATGAGTAATTGGGACAATTCGACCATGACCTATACTGACGGCGTAAACAGAGTTACAGTCAGTGGAGTAAATGAAGTAACCCTTCGTTTCGGGGAAGATGTTTCTCTGCCGGAAGGGGCATTTGCGGATTCTGTAACCGGAAAGATTTTTGAAGACACAACTGGTGGTATGCTTGCATAAGTTGATGTAAAAGTCAAAATATGGCAGGTTATCGGGGACGTGCCCTCCAACTGGCGCACCGACCTCGGCGGTCTGGCGTAAAAATGTTTTTGGTAAAACTGTTTTGCGGGGAAAAAACCTTTATGAATAAAGTTTCTTTTCCCCGCACCCCTTTTTACAAACACTTTTGT
>JAZSGI010000138.1:0-10987 GCA_045532655.1 Victivallaceae bacterium | reverse complement strand
GGTTGAATTTGTAACTTTTCATTCCGACCCGTATACACCGCCGGAAACACTGGCAAAAGTAAGCGGGATAGCCGCACTGCTCAACACCTTTCAGCGTCCGGCACGGCTGGCTGCATGTAATCTTGCAGAAATGCAGAAACTTATCAGGGATAATTGTGACCCCAGATTGCGAACTGTACTCTACCGCCGCATGATGGTGCGTATTGCCGCCAAAGTGGCAGAACGCTTCAAAGCCAATGCCCTTGTCACCGGTGACGCTCTCGGCCAGGTGGCAAGTCAGACATTGTGCAATATGTCCGTAATAAATCAGGCTTCCCCCCTGCTTATTCTCCGGCCGACTGTAGGTATGGATAAACTTGAAACGATACATATTGCCGAAAAAATCGGTTCTTTTGAACTTTCCAGTGTTCAGGTTCCGGACAGCTGTACAGTTTTTGCCCCGAAACGGCCGACAACAAGAGCTGATCTTGCCAAAGTGATTGCCGAAGAAGCACGCATCCCCGACTGGGAACAACTGGTTGATGATATTGCACGCAATGCGGAAATAACCAGACCGGGAACATAACCGGAAAATACAGCAATATTTGCTGCTGCCGCTTGTTTTCAGGCAAATTTGTGCTATTTTAAATACACGCAGCTGCCAGTGTACTCACTGGCTTTATTGTTTTATAATAGTGACGGAACATGAAAAAAATATTCAAAACAGAAATATTATTGTGGTTGATTATTATCCCTCTCGGCGGATACGGACTTTATTCCTTCTACCACTTGCCGGATGATTATGTAATTACAGATTTTCCTCTTTCACTTATAGTGTTTCTGGCGGCAAGTGTACTTACGCTGTGTTATTTTCTCTTTGTAGCCCTGTGTGCCTTTATTTACCGCCCGGCAAAGGAAATGCCTGAAGAGGATCTGCCCGGATGTTCCATAATCGTTCCGGCATACAACGAGGGCAAACGCGTGGCTGATACACTTGAAAGCATCTTCGCATGCAATTATCCGGCTGATAAAATGGAGATAACAGCCATAAATGACGGTTCAACAGATGATACCTGGGAGTGGATAACAAAAACAACAGAAAAATATCCCGGCAAAATAAAAACCATTGATCTGCCGGCAAATAAAGGCAAAAAAAACGCCCTTTATCAGGGGATAAAACTTTCCTCCCACGACATCATTGTCACTGTTGACAGTGATTCGACTGTTTCTCCGGATGCCCTGCGCAAACTCGTTGCTCCATTCCGTGATCCGGCAACAGGGGCTGTGGCAGGAAATATAATGATAAAAAATTCTGACGACGGGATATATCCCAAACTCATGGCAGTAAGTCTGATGTTCGGATTTGAAATGATACGCAGTTCCCAGAGTATAATCGGGTTTGTCATGTGTACTCCCGGTGCCTTGAGTGCCTACCGCAAAAAAGCATGTATTGACACCCTGGATAAATGGCTCAACCAGAGATTTCTCGGAGCAGCAGCCACTGTCGGCGAGGACAGGGCATTGTCAAGTATGATATTGCGCAACGGCTACAAAGTTATCTACCAGCGGGATGCAATTGCCCACACCTGTATGCCGACAACATTCAAAGGTTTTATCAATACACTGTTGCGTTGGGCGCGGGGAGATGTGCGGGAAAACCTGCTCATGTTTTTGCATATGCTGACCTTTTTCCCGAAAAATTTACCGGTTATATGCAAACAATTTCAAATATTTATTCTTATTTACAATGGCATTATTGCCGCCAGTTTCCCGGTGACAATGGCATATTGCATACTTTCCAATATTCACCATCCCGGAGTAGTATGGGGAATTGTATCCAGTATGTGGATCGGTTTTGTTTTCTGTTTTATTTATTCCCTGATTCCGGTCTCGGTTTATGCCCGCAGGAAAAGCCCGGCAGATGCTGTTTGGGGAATAATATTCCCATTGCTCTTTCTGACTGTCCTCTCGTGGATACCTCTGTGGTCAGTTGTCACTGTCCGCAACTCCAGATGGCTCACCCGTTGAATTCATTCCCTTCCGGTACATACCTAACATGCAGCGGAAATATGTAAAAGGTATTATGAGAGCCTCAAAAGTACTCTCATAATACCTTCATTTGCTGAAATCACTCCGTCCTGTCAGAACGGTTGCACATAACCAATCGAGGTTATTGTCCTGAATTGGCAAAACGGTTTCCCATACTGCAGATAACCGGCAGCTCCCCTTCCCACGGAATGCTCTTGGGAATTCCGGGGAAAAGATCGAACGCATTATCTGAAATTTTCTTTTCTCCGTCAAGATCAAGACAGCATTTCCAGACAAACTCATCCGCAACAAGCGTAAGTTTGCCATCTGCATAACTCATGCTGATCCGGGGATTTTCAGCCATGTCAAGATTGCCGAAACGTTCCACGAACAAACGGTGGCAGGCAATTTCATTACCACTGTTATCATTCAAAATGGCAAAAATACCGCACTTGGCAAGGCCGCATTTTTCCCATTCTTCTCTGGAGAAACGCACAAGTTCAGTAGAGGCATTGGCATTGAGGTAAACCTTGCATTTTTCTGCTTTCGGCAGACCGCCTCTGCAGTTGAAAATACCGTAATAAAGTTCACCATGCCACACATCATTACCGTCATTTACACCATAAATAACGACTTCATTTCCCTGACACGTTGCCACGACTGCCTTTTCAGCAAAAGCGCGCCGCACAGGATGGAAAGAGAGTTTTTTCCGGAGATAGTAGTCAATAATGGTCCAACCGTTAGTCACGGGCCAGGAATCGTTGAACATCCAGAAAATTGCCGCAGCAGATGAATACATCCGGCGACGGTAGTTGTTGATATACTCTTCAA
The DNA here is from genome assembly GCA_045532655.1 of Victivallaceae bacterium. Classification (GTDB taxonomy): domain Bacteria; phylum Verrucomicrobiota; class Lentisphaeria; order Victivallales; family Victivallaceae; genus JAVBQJ01. Next base: position 8,149 of record JAZSGI010000138.1, on the reverse strand, counting down.
GACCCTCTGCCTGAAGCAGCCCGGAAATAACAGCATAGTCTTCCAGAGACATCTTGAGAGCATCTTTGCCCGTCCACAAGGAAACAGTGGTGTAGCAATGCCCCAATTCCCCGAACACGTTATCCCGTTTTGCAAAAGGATTGTCGTGATGATCCCAGGAAAAAGAACGGACAAACCGTTCATTCTCCGGCAGGAACTGTTTCAAGGTCGGAATGGTAGAGGCACCAAGCACGCCGCCTTCATTGGGGAAACGGTCGATATATTCGCGATAACCCCAGAAATCCGTTCCTCCGGGAGTGCCGAGAGCGATCTCCCATGGATGCTGGTCACCGCAAGTGGGTTCTGCAGGATGCATGCCGTCAGGAGATGATGGAGAACTGGCCCAGTAGAAAACCTGCGGTGCATTTTTCCAGACGATCTCTTTCAGATAGTGATGGAAAATCGCATGGTCGTTCCATCCTGTGCGGCTCTCCGGATACCAGCCGACGTTGGCAAGTTCCAATTCATTATTTCCGCACCATACAGCCATGGACGGGTGATTATTAAGGTAGCGTACAGTATACTCGGCTTCAGCACAAACATTTTTAATAAAAGCAGGATCTTCGCCGGGATATTTTGCACAGGCAAAAACAAAGTCGTGCCAGATAAGAATACCTGCCTTATCGCAGGCGTTGCAGAATTCACGGGTCATATAAATGCCGCCGCCCCAGATACGGAGCAGATTGAAATTGGCTTCTACGGCAATATCAACAAGTTCTTCAAAGCGTTTTCCATCAACTTCGCTGTAATAGATATCTGCCGGAACAAGATTTCCACCTTTGCAGAAAACCGGGCGGTCATTGACTTTAACAATAAAATAACGTCCTGCTTCAGGGTGTTTGGATTGATCAACAGTGATTTTTCGTACACCGAAAGTACGGTTTTCCTTCACGCCGGCAAATTCAATTTCTGCCGTGTAAAGATTCTGTTTTCCGCAACCGGCGGGCCACCAGAGTTCGGGTTTATTCAAAGTAAGGGAAACTTCGCTTGTGGATTTGCCGACAGGCAGGGTAAACTCTTTTTCCACCGAATCTCCGGTTTCCATGACAGTGACTTTGAGAGTCGCTTTGTCCGGCTGCCCTTCACGCCGGAAAGCATCCGCTGCAACTTTGATCTCGGCGGATGTCATATCAGCAGAGACAACTGCGGCAAGTGAAATAAGTCCGGCAAGTGCCCCAGGAGCATATTCCAACCTCACATCCCCGAGAATACCCACGTTCTGCAAACGGGGATGCCAATCCCAACCGCTCTGATGTTGAGCTTTACGCAGCCAGTTGCGTTTGGTCATCCATGCGGTATCCGGTGCAGCCGGATTGTATTTACCATAGTGATCAGAGTAAGCAAATACCCCGCTTTCGAGCACGACAACAATGGTGTTTTCCCCCTCTTTCACCTTGCCGGAAACATCGATCCGGGCAGGATACAAAGCATTCTCCGCAGTACCGACCTCTTCGCCGTTAAGATAAATTTTACCGATGATTTCCAAACGGTCGAAAACCAAATGTGTGGTACCGGAAACGGCATCTGCCGGGACATTGAATGTGCGGCGATAGATCCAGAAAAGCTCTTCCACCCATCTTGCCTTGAAACTGTTGATACCGTAATTGGGATCATCCAGCAAGCAATTTTTCTCCAGTTCTCGATGAATTGGTGAAGGCACCTGAACATCCAGCAAACGTCTTCCGACTGCAGGCTGAACTTGAGAAAATTCCTCAAATACACTCAAATGATTACCTTCAGCGTATGTCAGTTGCCAGACACCATTCAAACTCAAACTTTTCTTCATTTCATTCTCCAAAATAAAAAAACTTCAGAAAACCACTTATTTCCCCATGAATAAAGACACAGGAAGGGAACAGAAAACGGTTTCACATACTATACAATATAAACTTAAAATTACAAATAATGACGGAAATGATATTTGTAATTGCAATATAAAAAACTCCCGTTTCCGGGAGTTTTTATTGTTCGACATAAATTACGCCATCAGCGCAGTTTTGTCTGTCTTGCCGCTTCTGCTGCTGCTGCATCCGCCGCTGCTTTACGTGCCTGTTCTTCCTGCCGCACGATCTCGGCAATATTCGCATCCAGCTGTGCCTTTTCAGCAGGCGTCAGCATACCGGCAAGGACAATATATGAAGTTTGCAAATACTGGTCAAAGGGTGCAAGACCTGTACGCTGGGAAAGTTTTTCATTGTCCCCAACCCGGTTTTCAGTATAGTCATTGTAGATAAACAATGCCTGTTCCTGCAATCTGCGGGCAGTTTCAAGGTCGCCGATGCTGAGGAAACGGTACATTTCAAAGAGCCGGCTGAAAATAAGACCGGAAAGACGCATGTAACTTGCACTTGCTATATCCTCTTCCCATTCATCTTTGGCAAATTTTTCAAAGGGCGGGAACTTTTCCGGCTTGATCTCATTCATCTCCCAGATAGCCAGCTGATCCTTCTTGTACGCCTCGTAGTAATCTTTTGCCACTTCCTGCTGACCGTAGCAGTACAGAAGAACAATAACGTCCTTATAAAAATTCTGGCGGGCAGAAAGGAAGCTCTTGGCATCATTCTCTTCATAAGCAGCATTGTATGTACGCAGTGCCGCCGGAGCAAGACCCAGATTCGGGATCTGGATAACACGTTCAAATTCAGCTTTGGCACGCTCATTAAGAGCCCGTGCCTGTTCGGTGTTGCCGCGAACAAAAACCATGTCATCGCCCAAATAAACAAATCTGCCGTTAAGCACACTCATTGCCAGAGACTGGGAAATCAGACGTTCACATTGCAAATCCTTGTGGCCGGGAGTCTTTTTCAAGGCCATGGTGGCCCAGTAAATACACTGTACCTCCATAGTGCGCCAGTCAAATTCACCGTATGTCTCATTGATTTCCACAATGACTTCCGGAACCATTCTTGTTTCTTTGTTCAGCCAGTTTGCCCGCAACGTCCAATCAAGTTCTTCCAGTTCTGCGGCGGAAAGTTTGTTGCGGAAACTTTCCGGCATACCGTTCAAAGCAATATAAGTATTGAGAAGCTGCTGGAAATCCTTGATGGAGGGATCAAAAGTCCAGATGACATTCTCCCTGTCCCAGCGTTTGCTGAAAGCATCAAGACCGATGGGACGGTTGAGGTAGAACGACCAATCAGGACGTTCACCGATGATACGATTGATGGCAAGACCCCACTGAGTCTTGTAATACTGGTTGGCATCATCCATGATATGCCCCATTTTGTGCATAAAGGTGTATGCCAGTTCAGCATAGAGTTTCGGATCCTCCGGGTTATATGCAAGTGCTTTATCCCGGATGAGCTTGATACCCTCCTGAACCCAGATCCAACGATCCTCTTTACGGGCACAGGTCACTGAAATATTATAAGACATATCCCATGCCAGATAAACCGTCATGCCGGAAAATGTCGGCTGCAAATCAGTGATCCAGTTGGCAAGCTGTACTGTTTCCACATAATTGCCCTCGTCTTTGAGGTTATTGGCACGGATCCACAGTACGTCCGCAAGAAGTCCGCGGAAACTGCCGAGAGCCATAGTGGTTATTGCCACAAGCGGAGGAGCACTGTTGACATCGCCCTCAAAGCGCAGGTGATGTTCTTTCACCTGGATATCCATTGAGTTTTCCACCCGGCTTATGCCGAAAAGCAGAAGTGCAGAAACAACCGCCACCAAAAAATAAATAACTATCTGTTTGAATCTCGTCATTTTCTAATCACCAATCCCAGTTCACGTTTCCAGTAGCAGAAGAATCCCAACAGGAAGAAGGGCAGACCGCGCAAAACAAAGTATTCAAGGAACAACTTGCCAATAGCAGAAAATTCCACCAGTTCACCATTCGCCACCTGACCAGTGACATCAAAATTCTGCATGGGAATGACGATCTTCATCAACAGCCAGCTGACCCAGTAACCGATATTATCACCGATTCCGGAGAGATAAGCATCCTTGAGCATATAGGAGGCAAAACTGCCGAAAAGCAGATAACTGATCACAACAAATATGGCAGTAGGCAGCGACAGGAAACTTGCAGCCGCACAACCAAGTCCGGTAAAGATCAATATCTGCAGTATCAATACCAGCACAGCACGGGCATAGTTGGCAGAAAATGAGGCAACCGCGATCATAAGTCTGGGACCGTCGTCAAGCTGGAAGGTCAGAGTGGCATGTTCCACATCATCCCCCGGACTCCAGTGATTGTCAAGATTCTGAAAACGCAGTCTGACAGTACCGTCAGGCGACACATAGGAGGCAGCAGGCATGACACGTTCCACAAAAATACCGCCGGGGATCTTTTCAAAGCCCTGGGGTTCAGCAATAAGTTCATAGCCCTCAAGTTTGTCCGCTTCACCGGCATTGGCACTGCGGGCATATTCACGCTGTACAAGGTAATATGTCCATTCACCATTTGTAGCACGCTGATCATCGCTGCTTGCGGCATCGTTGACGTAAGCGCGGTATTTGATATAAACATTGCCATCATAATCAGCAGGCAGCCCGGAATATGTCCATTCACGCCATCCGGTATAGGGTATTCCCTGGGTCTGGTTGAGTTTCTGCAGATTGTCGATGAGCTGTTTACTGTCCTGAATGAGTTCTTTGTTGGCGACATCCTGAACGGCATCCACGGAGGAAAGACGCTGATCCAGTTTCATGCTCTGGAGAGCACGGACATTTGCCTGTATATCGTGTTTGATCTCATCGGTATAATCCGGCCAGAACACCCGTCTTCCCACAAGAACTTCCTGACTGATGCGGGCCTTCTCTTCCGGAGAAAAATCCTGAAGATTGTACTGCCACAGAATTGTGAAATAAATCGCCGTAGCTGCCGCAAGAAGCAGCACCACATGCACCAGAGCCACCCCGCTCCACTTGGCAAGCCAGATAACTGCACGATGCACTGGTTTGGTAACGACCTGATGGAGCTGATACCCTTCAACATCCTGTGTCATCGAGAAACATCCCAGCCACACTGCGGAAAGGGAAAGAAGAACAGCGATACTGGAGAGAGAATATTTCAGCGATATCTGAATATATCCATGAGCCGTACCGTTGCCATTGATAGTTGTGGGGATAGCGATCACTGCGACAAGCAGAACCCCCAGCAAAAGCTGGAAGATATGGGAACGCAAAGCGTTTCTGATCGTCAAAAATGTTATTGCCCAAAATGCTTTCATAGCTGTAACTTCACTTTCCGGCTCTCACAGGAGATCCTTCAATTTTTCAGATGCAGCTTCCATTTCCTGACGTTTTGCCTGCTCTGCCAGTTCCTGCACGCTGGGTTTGGCTGCAGTGGCATCATCTTTGACCAGAGAATCAAGGCGGTCAGCTATCTCCACGGCTTTCTCCCCTTCACTCTTTTCGGGAACAACAGGGGCAACGGGTCTGTCCGGAGTTTCCTGAGCCTTGAGCAAAGCCTCTATACGTTCATCACTGCCTTCCGGCTCACTGAGATACTGTGCAACACCACTGGAACCGGCAACACCGGAGGTGACAACAGCCTGTTGTCTTGCCTGATTGACCACATCCAGGAAGAAATCCTCAAGGGACTTGCGGGGATGATCGACACAGAATTCCTCGCCGTTCAGGGAGGAACGCAAAGTATTCAGCAGATTCTGCATGGCTTCGCCCTGCAGATTGGGTACTGTAATACGGGTGGAATCAGATACTGTAAGAAGTTCATCAATAGTTCCGGAAGCACGCATTTTGCCGCCGTAAAGGATGAAAACACGGTCACAGACATCTTCCACATCGCTCAAAAGATGACTTGTCATAAGAATTGTCTTGCCACGTTTCTTCAAAGTCAGAATAAGATCCTTGACCTCTTTGCTGCCCAGTGGGTCAAGACCGCTTGTGGGCTCATCGAGGATCAGAAATTCAGGGTCATTGATCATGGCCTGTGCAAGACCGATGCGCCGTGCCATACCCTTGGAGAATTCCCCAACACGTCTGTGACGGGCGTGTGAAAGACCTACCATATCCAGCAGCTGATCGATGCGTCTTTTGCGTTCAGCAGCGGAAAGATTGAAAAGAGAACCGAAAAAGTCAAGAGTTTCTTCGGCAGTCAGATACTTGTAAAGATAAGATTCTTCCGGCAGATAACCGATCATTCTTTTGGTTTCAACGGCACGGGGTGACCGGCCGAGAACAGTAAGTCTGCCGGCAGTGGGATAAAGAAGTCCCAGAAGCATTTTGACGGTAGTTGATTTACCGGAACCATTGGGGCCGAGAAGTCCGATCACTTCGCCGGGCTGAATATCAAAATCAAGGTCATCCACAGCTTTGGCTTTCGGACGGTTCCAGAAATCTCTGAATGTTTTGCCCAACCCTACGGCCTGAACAACTGGTGTACGCTCATCAATCATATATTTTTCTCCGTATCTGCCGCAACGTTTCCGGCGGCGTTGTCTTCAAAGGTCAGTTCTTCGCCGGTGCGAACAAGACGGGCACTGTTGAAAATGACCAGAACTGTACTTATAGTTTGCAGTATTGCTGCCCATATGGGGGTCAGATTATCAAAGACAGCCAGAGCAATACCGCCAAAAACAAACAACATTCCAATAAGGAAATTCTGTATAATGACCATGCGGGATTTCTGGGAAAGATACACCAGCATGGGGATGCGCCGGAGATCGTTATTCATCAAAGCAATGGAAGCACTGTTGATGGCGATATCACTGCCGATGGCACCCATGGCGATACCCAGGGACCCGGCGGCAAGAGCGGGGGCATCGTTCACACCGTCACCGACGACAGCAACGGGCATCTCTTTTTTGACACCTTCCACATATTCCACCTTGGTTTCCGGCAGACATTCACTGCGGAACTCATCTATTTCCAACTTTGCAGCAACTGTTTCTGCAACACTTTTGCGGTCACCGGTGACCATTGCACAATGCACAACGCCGAGTTTACGCAATTCAACGATGGTTTCTGCGGCATCTTTTCTCAATTTATCCTTGAGTCCGACCCAGCCCAGTACCTGTCCGTCACAAGCGGCGCAAACAACACTCATGCCGTCGGATTCAGCCTCGTGTGCAGGAACAGTCATGCCGCAGGAAGCAAGCCATGCGGCACGTCCCACCTGGATTTTATGCCCTTCAATAACAGCCTCCACACCTTTACCGTGGATTTCAGTTACCTCTTCAGCCTTGGGCAGAGTCAAACCTGCTTCACGGGCAAGGTTGACCAGTGCAAGGGCTGTGGGGTGGTTGCTGCTCTGTTCAGCACTGGCAGCATATTTAAGCAGTACTGCCGGTGCGATACCGTCCACAGGAGAAAGTTTGACGACAGAAAGCACGCCGTCAGTCAAAGTACCTGTTTTATCAAAAACAAAGGCTTTGATACGTGCGGCAAGTTCAAGGTGGTTGACATTTTTAATAAGTATTCCCAAACGTGCAGCCGCGGCGACTGCGGCAACAATAGCGCTGGGCGTGGCAAGCACGATGGCGCAGGGACATGCAATAACCATAAGAGCAATCACCTGATTCATATCTTTGGTGAGCCACCACACCACTGCCGCAAGCATGAGAATAGTCGGAGTATAATAACCGGCATAACGGTCAATGATACGGACAATGGGAGTTTTGGAACTTTCAGCAGCAAGGATCATTTCCTTGACTTTGCCGAGTGTTGTGTCCTCACCGAGACGGGTGACCCGGAGTTCAACTGCACCGGTAAGGTTCTGGGTACCGGCATACACCTCGCCGCCGGCTTCTTTGTCCACCGGCACAGACTCACCGGTTATGGAAGCCTGATTGACGGTGCTTTCGCCGGAAACAATGATACCGTCCACAGGGAAATTTTCACCGGGACGTACTCTGATGATACTGCCGACAGAGAGGTCAGACACATCGCAATCCGTTTCGCTGCCGTCTTCATTGACCATGTGAGCAGAATTGGGAGTAAGTTTGATAAGCTCTTCAATGGATCGCTGGGCACCTGATGCGGTACGGTTCTCAATGATAATGGTCAGGAGCAGGAAGAATCCGATCACCCCTGCCAGTTGGAAACTCCCTGCGGCAAAAGCCGAAAAAATCGCCAGAGCCACCAGTTCATTCATGTATACTTTGCCGCGGAGAAGATCCTTCACTGCGGTATACACAATGGG
>JAZSGI010000034.1:0-3865 GCA_045532655.1 Victivallaceae bacterium | reverse complement strand
GAAAACAAAGATTATATACACCAGTTGTAAACCAAATCATGGAGGTAAGCTGAATTTACAAAAAAACAGGCAAAGTAATGTGAATGAAAGTTCCGGCTCTGTGCCGGAAGAGTATCAGAAGAAAAAAACGATCAGTAAACCAATTCATCACGAAAGGAAAAAAACATGTCAAAGAAGTCTTTCACACTTATTGAACTCCTGGTTGTTATCGCAATTATTGCTATTCTCGCCTCCATGCTTCTGCCTGCTTTGAGCAAGGCCCGTGCTGCTGCCCAGCAAGCCAAATGTATTTCCAATATGAAACAGATCGGGTTGTATGTTTTTATGTACAGCAATGACAATAATTCCCAGCCGCCCCGTATCGGCCTTTACGGCTGGTTTGACGGTACACCCTATCTTGCCAGCTACGGCGAAAATACTGAATGGAGCTGGGCGAGCGGTCTGTGTATCGAATATGATGCTCCCGAAGGGATCTTTTCCTGTCCATCCTTCACTCCGGAAGGTACAGTTTTTTCCAAACTTTACGGCAAAACAGTTGTTTCCCCCTACCTCTCCGGCATCGGTTACAATGCCCTTGCCGCAGATTTGAGTCTTGATGACCCGCGCCTTGCCGGTAAAGTCATTGTTGCCGAGAGTCATGGCTATTGTGCCGTTTATCCCATCCAGTATGCCGCAAGTCCTTCCCCGCATGCTGTACACGGCCGTCATTCCGGCGAAAGAGTCGTGCTGACCTATGCCGACGGCCACGTGGAGTCAAAGGTCAGAAATCAGATGATCAGCGACAGCGACAAAGATTTTGTGTTGTGAGAACTGTATGAAGTTTTGTGTGATCAATTCATTATTGCTGCTGTTGGCTCTTGCTTTGCCGGCAGCGGCCGGAGAACCATTTGTGAACATCCCTTTTGTTGACGGAAATACAGTTTCCGGAATCCTTGACGGTGATCCTTTTGCCGCAGAAAATTGGGCGGGAGCTGCTGTTGCCGGCAGATTTACATCTGTCGGCGGGAGCTCCCTTATTCCGGAACGTACTGAAATACTGCTGCAGCATGACGGTGAAAATATTTATGCCCTCGCCCGCTGCAGCGACAGCAAACCGGGATGGAGGGCATGGCCCAGAGCCGGTCATGAAGATCTTTCCATGGATGAGTCTGTGGAGATACTTTTCGGTACAGGCGAAGGCAGCAACGGTCAGCTGCAGTTCGGCGGCTACGAGGGGGCTTTCAGCGAATTGGGCGAAGTGGAACATTTTTATCAGTTTGCCTGCAACAGAGCCGGAAGTTTTGCACGCAGGTATGATGAAACAGCACTGCCGGAAGCCGGATTCCTGAATCAGGTCGTAGATTACGGCAGCAGTTGGGAAGCAGTTTTTGTCATACCTTTTGAAAAAGCCGGTATTCTCCCCGGGCAGCGGGCGGTACACTTCAACGCATTCCGCTTTTACCGTTCCGGCAGATACGGATGGCACCTGCCTGCATGGGGGACTTATGTGCCGACACCTTTCGGTAAAGCCCGTCTGCTCTCCGCCGGGGCGCAGGAAGAAATCACCCGTGAAAAACCTGAGTTCACCCCCGCAGAGGTATCTGCAGCGGTAAAAAACGCCGCTGTTCCGGCGACATCTGCCGAAATAGCATATTATCCGCTGCAGAATTCCATCACTGCCAAATTCCCAGCCGGTATGCCGGAGCAGAGCGCATGGGTCGCCATCAAAAACGGTACCGGCAGTGAAAAGGTACAGCTTTGTACTTACCGCTCCACTGTTATCACTGTTCCCTGTTCCGGCGTACCCGGGACTGTTGTTGAAGCGGAGGCGTTTATTGACGGCAAAGCTGTTGCTTCTGTCAAGGCTGCTGTTCCGGAAAAACCTGAATGGGATGGTACTGCAGCCGGTATAAAGTATCTCGATGAAAAGGTTTCCGCCCCCTGGGAGCCGCTTACTGTTGACGGAGGTATCGTTGCCGGTAAGTTCACCACATTTGACTTCGGTGACGGTATGCTGCCGGAAAATATTCAAACCACCGGCGGCAGTGTTCTTGCCGGGGCTGTGAGTGTTTATGCCGAAGCCGCCGGGGCACCGCTCCCCGTCAACGGCAGGGACAGTACGGTAAATGCCGGGCCGTGGGTACTTATGAAGTCCGCCACCGAAGCCGGTATCGAGATCCGTACCCGTGTCGAATACGATGGTTTTACTGTTGTACGTATGCGGCTGAACGGTATCCCGGCGACAGAATTGTCCGCTCTTGAGGTTCATATCCCCATTGATTCCCGTTTTACCGGATTCCTGCACCGGGGCAATGTACAGACACTGCTTATGCCCGGCGGCAGAGGTTATGTGGGCAATGGCGGAGAAATCTGGGTGGGGGATGTAGATGCCGGATTGTTTGTGGACTTTGACCGCAAGGCATTTTTCTCCCCCTCTGACGGCGGACAGGTGGAATTGATCCCTGTGGATGGAAATGTTTCTGATCTTGTACTGCGGCTGGTGACAGCCCCCGGTCAGGTGACAGATCCGGAACAGGTGTTCCAGTTCTTCCTGCTGCCGACACCGTTCCGCAACGATTTCATCCCGCCGGATAAAAACGATCTTTCGCTGTGGTTTGAAAACTGGTCAGACTGGCAGGGATATCCTGATCTTGCCAAAATGCCGGAGGTCAAGCGCCGTGCCGCCGAAGCGGACAATGCCGGACAGCGGTTGTATATGTATTTTTCACAATCCCTTGCCCAGGATGCTCCCGGATTCGACCTTTACCGGAATGAACTGGTTGCTCCTCCCGGCAGATCATGGTACAAACGTGCTTATGATCCCGGCAAAGATGTGCCCTGCTGGGTCATCTGTTTCCGCGGTTCAGGCGGGGATATGATCCTTGACGGTGTCCATAAACTGGTCAATGAGGGCGGCCTGGACGGAGTGTATCTGGATGGACCTTCACATCCCTTTGATTGTGCCAATCCATCGCATTTGTGCGATGATTCTCTCAATGCCGCCTGGGATGATGATTACACTGCAGGCAGGATATTGGGGCAGAGGGCATTCCTGAAACGTTTGCGCGGTATTCTGGACGAAGCCGGACATGAGTTCCCGGTATGGGCGCATACCGGCGGGGGGCTTTCTCTTTCAACTCTTGCTCTTACAGATTATTTCTTTGAGGGCGAACAGCTTGCCCGTTACAAAAAGGGTTATCTGCTTGAGCCGGAGAAAATGCTGATCAACTATTCCGGTGCGCCTTACGGATTCCGCGGTCTCTTTCTGCCGGTGCTGTATTTCGACAACTGGGAGTGTACAAGAGCCCTGCCGTGGGGATTGCTCCACGGAGTTTCCAGCTTTGAATTTGCTGATTTGCAGACACATTACTTCAAGCAATTCAAACGTGCCGGAGGAGTATTCTATCCCTATTGGCGGGAACAGCCGCAGCTTGAACGCAAGACAATGGACGGCAATCTTGTTTCTTACTGGATCGGCAGTGATTGTGCCATGGTCGTGGCTTCCAACCTCCGGTATCAGGGTATACAGAGAACAGAACTTGACATCGGCGGCTTCTTCCCCGGCAGGAAGGTTGCGGTCAAATGTCTCAATTCTGCAGAAGGTTTTGCTGTTGACGGCACCAGAGTGACTCTTGATGTGCCGGAAGCGCAAATGCGCCTTGTAATGATAACCATCGGTGATTTTACTGAATAAACGTTGAGTGGTCACGGGGCCGGTTCTGCCGTAAAACAGCAGGATCGGCCTTTTACGTACTGTGAAGGGTTTTTTGTGCCTGCCGGGTTGAAAAATCGCCGCTTCTGCAGTATATTAACTGCAGTAAGAGGCAATTTCAAAACACCTCAAATTTGTCAAAGCGCCCTCGCTTCGATCTGACAAAGGGAGCGT
>JAZSGI010000031.1:0-10333 GCA_045532655.1 Victivallaceae bacterium | reverse complement strand
AACATGGGTGCCCAGATGGTCAAGGAAGTTGCCAGCAAAACCAATGATGTTGCCGGTGACGGTACCACAACTGCCACTGTTCTTGCTGAAGCAATCTATCGTGAAGGCCTCAAGAACGTTACTGCCGGTGCCAATCCCATGGAACTCAAGCGCGGTATCGACAAAGCTGTCGCCGCTACTGTTGAAGCTCTGACCGAAATGTCAAAGCCTGTTGACGGTCGTGATGAAGTTGCACAGGTTGCCACCATTTCTGCCAACGGCGATTCCACCATCGGTGATATTATTGCTGATGCCATGGATAAGGTCGGTAAAGATGGTACAATCACTGTCGAAGAAGCAAAAACCATTGAAACCACTCTTGATGTCGTGGAAGGTATGCAGTTCGACAAAGGATATCTTTCCCCCTATTTTGTCACCGATGCCGAAGCCATGGAAGCCGTCCTCGATGATTGCTGCATCCTTATCAATGAAAAGAAGATCAGCAACCTCAATGACATGCTTCCCCTTTTGCAGGCTGTTGCCAAGGAAGGCCGTCCCCTGCTGATCATCGCCGAAGATGTCGATGGCGAAGCTCTTGCAACCCTGGTCATCAACAAAATGCGCGGTACTCTCAATGTCTGCGCTGTCAAAGCTCCCGGATTCGGTGACCGCCGCAAAGCCATGCTGCAGGATATTGCCATCCTTACCGGTGGTACCTGCATTACCGAAGACCTCGGTATCAAGTTGGAAAATGTCACTACCGAACAGCTCGGCCGTGCCAAACGTGTCAATGTCGGCAAAGAAAGCACCACTATCGTCGAAGGCGCAGGCAAACCCTCCGCCATTGCCGGACGTGTTGCCCAGATCCGTCGCGAAATCGAAGAAACTTCTTCCGATTATGACCGTGAAAAACTTCAGGAACGCCTTGCCAAGCTCGCAGGCGGTGTTGCCGTTCTGAATATCGGTGCCGCTACTGAAGTTGAAATGAAGGAAAAGAAAGACCGTGTTGATGATGCTTTGCACGCCACCCGTGCTGCTGTTGAAGAAGGTATTGTCCCCGGCGGCGGTGTTGCACTTTTCCGTGCTTCCAAAGCAATCAAGGCTCTCAAACTCAAGGGCGACGAAGCTGTCGGTGCAGCCATTGTCGAACGTGCCATTGAAGAACCCCTTCGTCAGCTTGCCGCTAACGGCGGTTATGAAGGCAGCGTTGTTGTTCAGAAACTCAATGACCTCAAGACCAACGAAGGTTTTGATGTGGCAACCGGCGAATATGTCGATATGATGAAGGCCGGTATCGTGGATCCTACCAAGGTCACACGTTCTGCACTGCAGAATGCTGCTTCTATCGCAGGACTTCTGCTTACTACCGAATGTCTCATCACTGACATCAAGGAAGAAAAAGAACCTGCTGCTGCTCCCGGAATGGGCGGCATGGGCGGAATGGGCGGCATGATGTAATATCATCCGACGCATAAAGCACATCAGGCGTTTCTGCTGCAAGGCGGAAACGCCTTTTTACTTTTTTACGTGCGAAATCCGGAAAGCCTGAAAATAATAAGGAAATTCCCGGTCATCTGTTGCCGGAATCAGTTAAAAGATATAAAAAAAACTTAAAAAAGGTTGCATTTTTCAGAAAATGTATTATCTTTCTTTATTATGGAAAAAAATGAACAGAATTTTGATATTGTTATCGTAGCCGGCAGCAGGAGTGGTGAGCGTTTTTCCATTACAGATGATCGTGTAACCATCGGAAGTTCTGCCGATTGCCGTATTGTGCTTGATACGGCCGGAGTCAAGCCGCTTCATGCAATTGCAGTGCGGGAATCTGACGGCTGGTGCATTGTTCCGGAAGAGGGCAATATAGTTGTAGTCAATGACGGTGTCGTTTCTGAAAAACGCTTGCTTAAAGACGGTGATATTATCGGATTTGGTAAGGATAAATTATCCTTTTCGGCACGACCTCCTGTGGGAACTGTAACTTTCAAGGCAGGGATCCCGGCAAGAAGTGTTGCCGGAAGCGTTCCGCCTGCAGCTCCTGCCGGCAAGTCCGGTGGACAGGCCGGGGGGGTGAAAGACAGGATAGATTCAGGGCAATCGGCAGTCCGTCCTTTATCTATTAATTATTCAGCAATGCAGAATCGGACGGGAAATGTCAATATTTCTTTTGCGGGGAACAGCAGCGCAACGGATGATATTCAGCCGCCGCCTCCGCCGCCTCCACCGCCTCCACCGCCGTCTGCAGAAAAATTTTTTGCCGGAAACAACAACTCCGGCGCCGGACAAGAGTACGGTACTACTGATGTTTCTTTTTCGTTGCCTCCACCGCCTCCTCCACCGCCATCCGGGGTTCCGTTCCATGGTATATTGAAGGATAAAAAGGCATTGCTGCGGCTGGGGATTTGTCTCGGGGCCGCCTTGGTGTTGTGTGCTGTTCTTGTGGTTTCTGCAGCATTTTTCTTCGGAGGAGCGGCTTCTGCAGTACCGGAACAGAATGTGAAAAGAAGTGTGCATGAAGAACGTGTAATAAGATACGAACGGAATATTCTGAAAGGTGATCTTGTTTACCGTTTTACTGTGATTCTTGCTGAAAATGAATCTGCTGTAACATTTATTTATTCCGACGGGGCATGCATTGAACAGCAGCTTTTCGGACTTTCGGCAGCAGCTGTGCCGGAAAATCTGTTGCAGGATTTCTTTGCTTTGCAGGATCAGTCGGATATAGATGTTCCCGGAATGATAGAGGATATGCGTACTATTACTGTAGCCGGACCGGATAAAACTCATAAGGTTGGTGTGGTGAACTTTGAACCACCGGAAGGTTTTGCCGCTATTGAAGAGGTTATTCTTGACATTCTTGCTGAAAACCGTGAAAACGGTGTCCTGCCGTGGCTCGACGATGAAAAACTTGCCAGGAAAAATGCCATGCAGTATTTTGCCGATGCCGAGGCAGCTGCCGAAGATGCAGATGGTAATTCTGCAAAATTTATTGATGCAGTCAATAACTATCGTCTTGCAATACATTACTTCAATTGTTTCGCTGTCAGACCATATGAATATGACGATGCTATGAGGGATTCCCGGGAGCTTTATGCCAAACGTGAGTTCAGGATCCGGGAACTGGAGAAGGAAGTCGAGGTGCAATCCGCCATGCGCAATGCAGATAAACTGCTGGAGGCTCTTCTGGAATTACGTTATCTTTATCCGGAAAATTCCGATAAACACAAAAAAATCAGAGAACAGATATTCAAACTGCAAAGTCAGATGCAGGGCGGAAAAAGGAGAAGATAATATGAAAAGGTTGCTGACAGGAGCCATTCTTTTTTTTCTTGTCTCCGCTGCTTTGTTTATGGAGGCCGGATGCGAAAAAAGCGAGCCGCCGGTAAATGTGATCAAATGTAATGCCGGAAATGCTGTTTTGATCGTTGACGGCAAAGAGACTGCCAAACTGCCATGTGCTACTTCCATGCCTGCCGCCGGGCGCCGCAGGGTATTGGTTCAGGCTCCCGGATATGAAGAGCAATGGGTGTGGCTGACTCCGCCGGAAAAAGAGAAGCCGAATGAGTATTCCATTCAGCTGGAGATAAAAAAAGTCCCGGTGGCAGTGGAAAGTATTCCTGCCGGAGCCGGTATTTTTATTGATAACGTGGACTCCGGGCTGAAAACCCCGGCAACATTATTGCTTGAATACGGAACATATGATCTTTCTCTGCAGAAAGAGGGATGTGATCAGGTACATAAAGCCCTGAGTATAAATTCAGATGCGCCGAAGAAAATCTCTGAACGGATGCGTGGTACATTCGGGGAACTGCAGGTGTTCACCATCCCGGACGAAGCAGATATATTCTTGAACGGGAAACTTATCGGGGCCTCTGATTATTCGGGGTATCTGAAGGAAGGCGCATATGATCTGCGTATAGTTTTGGAAAATTATGGAGAATATACGACAAAAATCGATATAATCAGGGAACAACAGACAATTATCGGTCCCGTAGACCTGAAAAATCTGCCCGGCATACTGAAAGTAAATTGCAGTGAAGATGGTGCCGAAGTTTTTATTGACGGCAAAAAAGCCGGCGTGACTCCGCTGCCTGCACAAAATCTGCGTCCGGGCAGTTACGAGATAACCGTAAAGAAAGATGGTTACAGTGATTACACCGGCAGCTGCCGTATTTATTCATCAGGAACTGTGGAAATGGATGTACCGCTGGCAAGTTACTACGGCAGCATGGAATTCATGGTGGAACCTGCCGGTACACAGGTGGCTTTTGACGGGGTGCTGATAGGTATTGCCGATAGTGAGCCTTTTAAATTGGAGAACCTTGAGCAGGGCACACACCAAATCGCTTTGCTGCACAAAAACAGTATCCCGGAAGATACACCACTGTATGTCTGGGTCGACCTGAAACAGGGAGAAAAAAAGATACTGCCACTGCCTCTGACTGCTCCTGTGGCAAATGTGGAAATCGTGATCGAAAACAATAAACCATGGCGGGGCAGACTTGCTTTGCCTGTTGATGAAACAGAGGACAATGTGATTTTTGAACCCGTTGAGGGCGGCAGAGTGACATTGCGTCGTGAATCAATACAGAAAATAATACCATTGAACTATTGACAGGTGTATATTTTATGAAATCAAAATTGCTTATTCTCGTAGCTGTTCTTTTTGGTGTACTTGCTTTTTTACTTACTTACCGTCAGATACAGGCTCATAAGGCAGAACTGACCGCCGGAACACAGCGGTATGCACTTGTGATGCTGAAAGAGGACAGACTTGAAGGTGATGTGATTCAGCCGGAGGACATCCGCCCGCGTGAAGTTCAGCGCCGGGATGGGGATATTTCTTCCAATGAAGTGTTGTGGAGCCAGCGTGACGCGATTATCGGAATGAAGGTTTCGGCAGCAGTCCCTGCCGGAAGAGCATTGCTTTACAGTGATTTTGCCGCTCCGCCGAGAGATAAAAGTTTCAGCGGCAGACCCAAAATCGGTAAACGTGCCTATTCGCTTGCTGTGGACACGGTCAGTGCCGTCAACTTTCTCATTGTGCCGGAAGACCGGGTTGACGTTATCGGAACGTTCACTCTTTCTGAATACAAGGGCGATGATTCTGTGGATATGGTTACGTTTACCCTGCTGGAAAATGTCAAAGTGCTTGCCACCGGCGCCCGTTGGGGAGCGGATTATTCCATGGGACCGGATATGGGCGGCAGGGCATATACAACAGTAACTCTGGAGCTTTCGCCGGAAGAGGTCGAAATTGTCTCTTTTGCAGCAATGAAAGGTAGACTGTCCCTGAGCTTGCGTAATTATCAGGACAACCGTTCTTCTGAGATCCGTCAGAGTGTTGATTTCAATACGATAAAAAATATTGCCCGTGGTAATTCGAGGTAATCATGCAGAAGATAATCGTTCAACAGCCCGGCAGCGGTGATGTTGAGGGCGAATTGCCCAACGGTGTATATATTGTCGGTTCCGGCGCAGATTGCCAGATCTGCATATCCCGTCCCGATGTTTCCCCCAGGCAGCTTGAACTCATTGTCCGTGACGGTGATCTGGTTGTTGTTGATCTTGGCAGTGCAGAGGGGACTGCGGTCAATGGGACAACCCTTTTCCCGCATCATCCGGCTCCCGTTGCTCCGGGCAGTGTCATAACTTTCGGCAAAGCAACTATTCTTGTGCCGGCAGCAGAAAAAGTTCATTCCTCCGGGGGGGTAAAAGCTGATACTGTTCCGGAGGGGCAGGGATATATGCCGGTCAGCCGCCCGGCAGTGCCGCAGTCTCCTGTCCGTGCTGCAGCAGATAACGGCATACCGCTTATGGCTGTTTCAGGAATCGCTCCCGAAGCAAGAGCTTTTGTGCAGGAAGTTAAACGGAAGGCTCATCCGGAATTATTGAAAAGGCTGAATCTGAAAAAACTTATTATTGCCGGATCAAGTGCTTCCGAGGTGAATGAACGGGCAAAAAATACGATCAAAGAAATCCTCGGACAACTTTCTGTTTCTTTGCCTCCTGGGGTAACTCTTGCTCAGATCGAACGGGAGCTTATTCAGGAAGCTATCGGGCTCGGGCCATTGGAATATCTTATTGAAAGGGATGATATTTCAGAAATCATGGTAAATGGAGCCGATCAGATTTATGTGGAAAAAAACGGCGTGATTTACCGTACCGATACCACTTTTGCCGACAACGGTCAGGTTGTTGCTGCTATTGAACGCATTGTTTCGCCTCTTGGCAGACGTATTGATGAAAGCTCTCCCATGGTGGACGCCCGTCTGCCGGACGGTTCCCGAGTAAATGCGATCATTCCGCCACTTGCCCTGAACGGACCGTCAATAACGATCCGGAAATTTTCCCGACGCAAATTAACTATGAATGATTTGATTTCATTTGGCTCCATCGCTCAGGGAATGGGGGATTTTCTTAAAGTGTGTGTAGCTGTCCGGAAAAATATTCTTATTTCCGGCGGTACCGGATCGGGAAAAACAACTTTGCTCAATGTGTTGAGCAGTTTTCTGCCGCAGCATGAGCGTATTATCACAATAGAGGATGCCGCAGAACTGCAGCTTGATCAGGAACATCTTGTCCGTTTGGAGGCACGTCCGCCGAACATAGAGGGGCGTGGCGAAATCTCCATCAGGGATCTTGTCCGCAACAGTCTGCGTATGCGTCCCGACCGCATCGTTATCGGGGAGTGCCGTGGAGGTGAAGCATTGGATATGCTGCAGGCCATGAATACCGGACATGATGGCAGCTTGACTACTATTCATGCCAATTCGCCGCGGGATGCTCTGGCCAGGCTGGAAACTCTTGTTCTTATGGCGGGGTTTGATTTGCCTTTGCGGGCGATTCGTGAGCAGATAGCCTCGGCGATAGATATCGTTGTTCAGATTTCCAGAGAACGTGACGGTTCCCGCAAGGTTGTTCAGATAAGCGAAATAACAAAAATGGAGGGGGATGTGATAAGTATGCAGGATCTCTTCGTTTTCAAAGCTGACGGCTGGGATGAAAACAACCGGCTTCTGGGGCATCATGAGCCTGTCGGTATCGTACCTACATTCCTGGAAGATATTGAGCGGGCGCATCTTAATCTTGATTTGCGGATCTTCCGTAAAAAAGATCCTGTGGCGGGAGGTGGCTTGAATGGGTGAGTATACCTTGGCTGCCGGGATATGTTCTGCAATATCGGCCATGGCGGCAACGTTTGTTATTGCAGATTTTGCCTCATATTTTGCCAAAAGATACCGGGAACGGTTTATTGCCGAAACCGCTTTGGAACTGGACGATGTACTGCTGGCAATGCCTGCCGGAAAAATACTTGATCTGAGTATCGGGCTTATGATCGCTGCTGCTCTTGCAGTCGGCTTGCTGGTGCTGGGACTGTCGCATGAACTGAATTGGAAAACTCCTTTTTTTTCGGCAGTGATTGCCGGAGGGATCGCCTTTGTTATTCCGAGAATGGTACTGAAATATATGCGGAAAAAACGCCTGTCCCGTTTCAACGATCAGTTGGAGGATGCTCTTAATACCATGTCGGGTGCATTGAAAGCCGGATTCAGTATTATGCAGGCTCTCGAAGAAGTTGCAAATGGGAATGCGAAGCCGGTATCGGTGGAGTTCCGTCTGCTGGTTCAGGAAATACAGCTGGGTGTGCCTTTGGAAAGAGCTTTGGATAATATGCAGAAACGTCTTGCCAGTCAGGATCTTGAGTTGGTGACAATGGCTGTGATCACAGCCAGACAGACTGGCGGTGAATTGCCTGCCGCCCTTGACAGGTTATCCGGAGTGATAAGGGAAAGACTGCGTATTCAACAAAAAGTAAAAGCGTTGACTTCCATGGGAAGACTTCAGGTCATTATTATCAGTATTATGCCTTTTGCTTTGCTGGCTGGGCTGCTTATGGTGATGCCGCAAGCTGCAGATATTTTTTTCGGTACGCTTTTCGGTTGGATCGGGCTTGGTATAGTGGTTGTACTGGTAATATGCGGAGCTTTGCTTGCTTCTAAAATCACAAGGATTGATATTTGATATGATCTTGGACTTTACAGCATCTGTTATGGCGGGGATATCTGTTACTCTGTTGATGTGGGCATTGCTGACATATTTGATGAATATGCGCAAGGAATTGCAGCAGGGAAATACAGAAGACTCCAATAATACGATGGAAAAAAGAAAACTCCCTGTGCTGATGCGACTGCTGCTTGCAGCCGGATTGCTTTTCCGTGGTTTTTTCCGCGGACAGGGGCTTGCTGCGCAACGGGAAATAACAGATCACCGTATCGGCATGGCCGGTATGACCGGCAATATGGATGCGGTGAAGTTTTACGGAGCAAGAACTGCCGGGGTGATTCTTGGGGTAATTATTGTTTTGCTCTGTGCCAATTCCGGTATGCTGCCTGCCGGACTTCTTGCCGGGATGCTGATGGCTGTATATCCCGGATTATGGCTCTCCGGTACTATCAAGCGCAGACATCTGGAAATATTGAAGGCTCTGCCTAATATGCTTGACCTGCTGACTTTGTCGGTCGAGGCGGGAAAAGATTTTCTCAGTTCTCTTTCGGATATACTTGCCCGGCGCAAACTTGATGCTCTGGGGGAGGAGTTGGAGCGGGCATTGCGGGAGATACAGTTGGGAAAAAAACGTACAACTGCTTTACGGGAATTGTCTGTACGGGTGGGACAGGAGGATCTCTCTGCGGTTGTAAGCGCAATCATTCAGGCTGATGAATTGGGTGTGAGTATCGGGCAATTATTGAAAATACAAAGTGATTCCATGCGCAATAAACGCTTCAGCCGGGCAGAGAAATTGGCAAATGAAGCTCCGGTGAAAATGCTTGCGCCTCTCTTCCTTTTTATTTTTCCGGCTGTACTTGTAGTTCTTGCTGTGGCATTGGGGTCACAGCTGCAAGGTTTGTTTTGAAGTATGAAAAAACTTTTCTGCCGGGATACTGTTATTGCTGAACATGCGAAAACAGCTTTAAGTTTCCGGGACAGACTTTTGGGATTGAGTTGGCGGCGTCTATGGCCATCTTCCGAAGAGGGGCATATTGATGCATATATATTCCCTGGCTGTTCCGCTATCCATACTTTTTTTATGTTTATGCCTATTGATGTTATTTTCCTGGACAGCAGCAACAGAATTGTCAGGATCGTTCATTCCATGCGGCCGTGGCGGAGCGCATGGGGAGGACGCAATGCCGTTTGCACTCTGGAACTCCCGGCCGGGGTATGTGCAGCCGGTAAGATCATCAAAGGGGAATTTATTTATGCTGCCGGTCAGCAGGATTCTACCTTGCCGCCTATTGCCTGAAGTTTTTCCACCAGATTTTCGTAACCACGGTATATGATTTCGCTGGAATTTATTGTACTTTTTCCGTGGGCGCACATGGCTGCGATCACAAGTGCCATACCGGCACGTATATCAGGGCTGGAAAGAGTGGTACCATGGAGTCGGGATGGTCCGGATATCACTGCACGGTGCGGATCACACACGATCGCATTGGCCCCCATTGCTATAAGACGGTCAACAAAATAAAGACGGCTCTCAAACATTTTTTCAAAAAACAGAACAGTGCCTTCGGCCTGCGTAGCCATGACTATGGAGCAACTCATCATATCTGAGGGATATTGCGGCCACGGCCCGTCTGAAATTTCCGGAATGGCCCCACCGAAGTCACGTTTTACCTGCAAATGCTGACCGCCAGGCAGGCGTAGACTGTTGTCGCCAAGTTCAATATCGATACCTAAACGTTCAAATATACGGTGGGTCATCCAGTAATGTTTACGGTGTATGCCATTAATTGTTATTTCTCCGCCGGAAGCGGCAGCAAGAGCCAGAAAACTGCCCGCTTCGATATGATCTCCGGCTATTGTATATTCCGCTCCATGCAGAGATGGAACTCCCTCTATAACAAGGGTGTTGCTGCCTATACCGGAAATTTTTGCCCCCATGGCGTTCAGCAGATTGCCAAGATCACATATATGCGGTTCGCTGGCAGCATTATACAAATGGGTCACTCCGTCTGCTGTTGCTGCAGCCATCATGATCTGTTCTGTTGCAGTAACGCTTGCTTCATCAAGGAAAAGCTCCCTGCCGATCAGTTTATCAGGAACAGTAAAAGAGAAGACACCGTATTCATCTTTCAGCCTTGCTCCCAGAGTTTCCAGACCATAAAAGTGACCGTCAAGACGCCGCCTGCCGATAACATCACCGCCGGGAGGATAAAGGGTCGCCTGTTTCATTCTGGCCAGCAGAGGGGCAGCAAAGAGAATGGAAGTACGCAATCTGGAACAATTCTCCCTGGATATCGTACTCTTGTCAAGGTTGTCAGCCTGCAGGGTTACTGTGTGGCCTGCGGTA
>JAZSGI010000175.1:0-12660 GCA_045532655.1 Victivallaceae bacterium | reverse complement strand
CCATGCCAAGCCATTTGAGTAAAGATCTTCTCAACCACTCCGGCAGCAGCGAGAGCGGTGAACTCATTTTTCTTTTCTTCAGCAAAATAACAAGGTCTTGTAATTGCATTTTCTTCATACATATTCACCTCCGTGATTCATCCCCGTGAAATATTGGTACAACTGTTTCCTGCTTTTGCAAGATACGATAAAGCTCTCCGGCTCCACACATCTTCCGCCCTGTCTCCAGAGGAGGAATTACCTCCGGCAGCAGCATACTGTTTACTGCCGACGCCGTCCACACTTTCCGCAACAACAATCATTCCGTTGTTTTCTTCCGGCATCCGTCTTTTTCTGTTCAAAGCCAGAAAAAGAGCCTGTTCGCTCAAAGCACAATAATGAAATATATTTTCGATGTCTACCTTTTCCACGCCCAATTCACAAATTATCTGTCTCGAAGCCATGGTAACGGCTGCACATCTTTCGGCATCAGAAAAAGTCAGCCATTCAGTACGGTCAAGATGATTTTCAAAGTAATCATCAACTTTTTGTGTCAAAGAATCCATGTTCCCTCTCCCCGGCCTGCCGCCGGCACAGCAAGTACCGGCAGCAGGCAGCAAATTAACGTCAGCCTCTGATAGAAGCAATCGCTTCAGCCGAAGACATCAGATTATGGATTCGACAGCATCTCTGTTTTGCATTACGGAAAACAAAAGTAAGTTCCCCCAGAGCCATACGCTTGATACCGTCAAAGCCCTTCGGGGTCGCATCCTCATCTGTAATAGCACGTCCCTGGAGATTGGCGATACCGAAACCTGCGGTATCAAGGATCCAGCAATCATTTTCAGGAACATCACTGTCAGCCATGACGGTCATGCCTCTGCCGTTGATTTCGTTGACGATCACAGCGACATATGAACCACGGACATCATCAGAACGCAATATCTGCAAGCGGTCACGGTATTCAGCGGAAAGTACCCGTGCCTGACCGGGATTACAGAGAATCTGTACCGGATTTCCTCCCTCGGCAAGAACAGACTGAGCACCGTCGTTGATCAGGAAACTGTCAAGGAGGGCACCACCGGCATCTATATCCAAACTGTTTTCACCTGCGGCAAAAGCATACAATCCCCCGGCTTCACCGCGAACTCCTGCAGTTGCCTCCACTCTGCGTCCGAAAAGAGCATGGCGGTTGAGGTCACGGGCAAGTTCGGAGAGGGCAAAAGCAGTCTGCCTGTTCAACTGGTTATCCACATTACCGTACACACCGGTGGCAAGAGCACTGCCGGAAAGTACGATATCCTTACGGAAGATCTGTGTAATATTGTATTCTGCCTTGCCAAGCAGATATGCTTCTTCGCCGTCACCGTTATTGGAAGCCTCCGCCATTGGCGAAGAAACGATGGAACATACCACCCCGGAGGTGATTTCTTCGACAGCAGAACCATTCTGGGCAGCCAGACTGTAAGTAAAAGTGTTGTTGTCAGGATTTACAGAAGTGACCTGAAAGAGCGCAGAATCATTTTTTGGTACAAAGAGAGTTCCAGTTTTCAATTTTGCAATATCATTGGCGGTGACAGTACATGTATTTCCGGAAACAGCAATTACAGCAACGGCACGTCCTGCCAGCTGATCTTCCAGCCATTCATGTTTACGGTCTGCGGCATTTTCACTTACACGGAAGTTGCTGATAAACCTCGGTTCATCCTTGATCACTGTGGACATAATATCAGAGAGATCACGTTTTTTGTTCTGAAATGAATAAGAATAAAGACTCATAATAATACTCCTTTTTTATTTTTATTTAAAATCCTGCTTCGGGGGCATTGCTCACCATTGTGGTCAAATCGGTCCTGTCGCTGCCTCTGCCGGGACAGCTGCCTGCTTTTTCAGCGGGGCCGGGATGGATATCCACCCGGAAAAATCGTGGGATTTCGGTTTTCAACCCATTTACAGCCGCTTCCACGGCGGCATGATCATCCATGGCGACTTCCCGTTTCTGCAGCAGAAAATCAAGATAATCCGGGTCAGTGAAATTATGTTTTTCTGCCAACCGTTTTACGGCTGCGGCCCGCTTGACGATGCCCAGTTCTCCGGCGAGGCGGTCACGTTCAGCACATGCAGATTCTGCTGCGGAACGCAATCGTTCCAATTCTGCAGTACGGTCACTGCACAACTGCAGAACCGCCTCCCTTTCTCCGGCATCCATCCCATCGTTCAAAGCTGAACGGCGGATGATTTCCCAAACATCCATAAAAAAACTCCTTGTTGATACCGGACAGCCCATCTGACCGGCAGCTGCAAGGAGTTTCACATGTAACAAAAAAAGTCACAACAACGTCCAGTTTCAGTAATTTAACTGTAATGTGCAGGTAAAGGGATATATTATTTTTCCGCAGCAATAACGTTTATTTTATTATTCAACCCCGAAAAACGCATCATTCTGCGGGCAAATGTCTGTTTTACACATTCTTCTGCCCCGACGATACAAATATGCTTTTTTGCTCTTGTAACAGCAGTATAAAATAATTCACAGCAAAGTAATTTTCTGCCGTAATCGGGCAGCAATACCAGTACTTTTTTGAATCCTGACCCCTGGGATTTATGTATACTCATGCACCATGCACATTCCCAATCCGGCAGTTCAACAGGCGAAAAACTGATCGTACCCTCTCCGGAAACAGCCGGGAAATAGACCCTGCCCTGCCAGAAAACACCGCAATCGCCATTACTCAGTCCGGTACGTTTGTCATTGACAAGTATCATTACCGGATACCCGTCATCCCCCTCTTTTATTCCAAGCAATTCCGACACAAGTCTGTTGCATGTCTGTACCCCGGCATCCCCCTCCCGCACAGGAGTAAGTATTTTATATTCTTCCAGGGAGCCCAGCGCACTCTGCAAATCTGCAGGGGCAGTTATTTCCCATCGGGCAAAGATATTTTTTATTATCTCCGGCAGTTGCCTGCCGGGATTTTTACCGGTTTTAATAAAACTGAACTCACCGAAAATACCAAGTACATCCTCATGTGAATCTTTTACTGCCTTTTTGAAAGCAGAAAATTTCTCATCTGCACTGCAATCCATACTGCAGACTTTTTCTGCGGTTTCCACAAGGTAAGGATTGCTGCGGGAACGGAAATTTTCATTCAATACAGTAATATTTTCCTTGAATACTTCTGAAGCACACAGTTCAGCGAAAACGCTTCCTGCTTCTACAGAAAAAAGCTGATTGGCATCCCCCAGCAGCACTATCCTGCAGCCGGGAGGCAGGATGGCAAATAAATAATATATACCGGTAAGGGATTCCATGGAACATTCATCCAATATCAACAGATCTACAGGCAGCATTTCCTGCTCATCCCCTCCCCGTGAACGGTTCCTGTTTCTGCCGGAGAGACTTTCCACAGTAAAACATTTTATATCCAGCATCCGGGCTCTTATCTCCTCAGTTATCATCAAAGCGGATGCTTCTTCTGCCAACGCCTCAAGGAAGCGGCTTTTGGCCTTGCCGGTGGGAGTTGCCGCAACGATCCTGCACCCGCTGTTCCGCAGCAATTCGCATGCAACAGCAGTTGCAGATATTGTTGTCTTCCCGGTACCGGCACCGCCTGTAACAATGGCGAAGTTGCTGTTGAGCCAGGAAAGACATGCCTGCATCTGGGCTGCCGCCAGCGGTTGTTCCGGATTGCGGACAGCATTGATTTCTTCTGCTGTGATTTCTGCCGGAAGCACAGCAAATTTCCGTCTGACAAGTTCACGGGCAATATATTCTTCAAACATGGAATATTTGGTCAGATAAAGACAATCCCCATCCAGCAGAAGCATCTTTGTTCCGGGCAGCAAACACCCGTTATTTTCTGCATCTGCAAACTCTTTGATTTTTTTACCCGTACTGCCGCAATAGCGCAGGTCGCAACAGGCATGTCCTGCCAGTACAGCTCCGAGAGCCAGCCGGGCAGCCGCAACAAGGATTTCTTCATTACATCCGGCATTGCGGGCAACAAAATCTGCAAATTCATCCAGCAGGATATTGTCTTCAACGGTAAACTCTTCAGCAATCATCTCCAGCCAAAACCTTTTCTATCCGTTCCAACGTTTCCCATGACGGTTTATGATACCACACCCCCCGTCCGGGTACTTCCGGCGAACAACCCCTGAGGAAAAAATAGTATATACCGCCAAATTCATTTTCGTACTTTTCTTTATCCCACCGCAAATATCTCCTGAGCATATCCAGATAAATAAGTGCCTGCAGAATATAATATTTGTTCCGCATTGCCTCTTCAAGCTGCTCCGGGGCATAAGCCTCCGGCACCATTCCCAATCTGTTGGATTTCCAATCTGCCAGATAATACCTGTCGTTGCGCCGGAACACAAGATCCATCGCCCCGGAAACCACTGATGCCTTGCGCAGCACTGCAGCCCGGCTCTTCATTCCGTACTCCGGCAAAGATTTGCAAATATCAGTCAACGCAGTTTCGACATGGGCAGCAACAGTAAATTCCATTTCATTCACCCGCTCGTTCCAACTGATTTCTGCGAGAGGGAAGCCGCCGTACTCACCGGGCAGCGGCATGGTAAAAAGTTCCGTAAGCATTTCTGCAACAGCATCAGTCAGCGTTTTTTCCTGTTCCGTCACCAAAGCGTACCTGTCAACAGTTTCCCTGACACACGCTCCTATATGCCTGCTGCTGCTGTTAAAAGCAAGTTCTGCAAGTATTTCATGCCAGGCATTACCGGTTCTCGCTCCCGCAGGAAACTGTGCCAACCGTTCAAAAAGGGTATTGGCAGAAACATTTGCTGTTTGCTCATTATCTTCGTAATCATCTGCTGTTTCATTAAAATACAACTCCTGTTCATGGGAAGCCGCAGCAGTAAGAGCGGAGAAACTTGTTCTATCCCATCCGGAGAGCAAGGGGGGATCGTTCCATGTGCGGCACTTGAGTCCCAAATCGCTCTTTTCCTTTCCATAAGGTTCAAAAGAGAATGATAACTCCGGCAAAGATATGGAAATTTTTCCCTGATCACCTTTTTTCTGCAAACCCTTATGCAGACTCAGCCGCCAATCCTGCGTGCTTTCAGCAAGACCAGGGTTGGTCCTGACAAAATTAACAAAACTTGCCCTTTGCAGTCTGGTGGTTTTTATTCCGCCCCTGAACATCACCTGTGCTCTTGTGACCGCCACATACGCCAGACGCATGAGTTCCGAAATTTCTTCAGCGGCACAGATATCTTTCATGTCATTGTTCAGCGACAGATCCAGACAACATTCCTCTTCTGCATGAAAAAGTTTAGAGCGGTTTTTTGTTATTTCCAAACTCACATCATACACAAAGACGACCGGAAACTGCAATCCTTTGCTTTTGTGGATACTCATGATCTTAACAGCCTCATCATCATCGTGCAGCTGTATGGAACACTCATCTTCAGAAAAAGAACACTGTCCCGGCATAAGTTCACGCCTGAAACGTGCCAGCAGCATATCCGGGGCCGGAGTTTCCTCCTCCTCCAGTTTTGCCGCCAGATCCAACCATTTACGTGTCAGTACCCAAAGCCGTCTGCCGTTTTGCTGTTCCAGCAGAGTACGGGAGATTTTATAGTGATTATCAGCCTCCTGAAACATTGCCTCAAGGGAATATTCTTCCCAGAGCGACAGCAGCTGAATATTCTTTTTCAGATCCTCTTCCACTTTTCCCGATGCGATATATTCAGCCAGCTGTTCCGCCGTATTTTTGAAATACATCCCGCTCAGGACCCGTACCCATCTGGAAGTATCTGAAGGAGCAAGAAATGCTTGCAAAAGGTCGATAAAATCATTTATTTCTTTTGCTTTCAAAGCATTTTCCGCATTATAAATAATTGTCGGGATACCATATTTATGCAAAGCATCTGCCAGCGGGAAACAGTCATCATTCTTCTTGACAAGAATGGCAAAATCAGAAGGTTTCAATCTTCTCGGCTTGTCAAGTTTCTCCCTGGCAATAAATATTTTACAGTTTTTCTCCATAAG
The DNA here is from genome assembly GCA_045532655.1 of Victivallaceae bacterium. Taxonomy (GTDB): domain Bacteria; phylum Verrucomicrobiota; class Lentisphaeria; order Victivallales; family Victivallaceae; genus JAVBQJ01. Next base: position 6,668 of record JAZSGI010000175.1, on the reverse strand, counting down.
CATTGAATTTATTTCCAGAGCAATATCTTCGCTGTTTATTTCCATAAACGATACTGCAGGCAGTTCCTCTTTGCCGAAAAAAATGCCGTCATCCACCTGACTGCAGCCTGCTGAAATATATTTTATTTCAGGCATGGCAAAAGGAGAAAATAAACCGTTGAAAATATTATTGACCCCCTCCACAAGCCTTTTCCCTGACCTCCTGTTTGTGGAAAGCGTGTAACGGTTTTCTTCCGGGATCTCATTGAATCCCCGCAAATAACAATAAATATCCCCGCCACGGAAAGCATATATGGCCTGTTTGGGGTCACCGATGAAGAAACTTACCGCTTCCGGCGACATCTGCCTGCACACAGCACTGAATATCTCAAGCTGTACCGGATCTGTATCCTGAAACTCATCCACAAAAAGCGCATCGAAGCGTCCGGCAACTGCCTTTGCCATCATCCATCCAGCTTCACCGTAAGTAAGTTTATCCCTGAGCGAACTCAACATAGTGTCATTATCGACGGCACCGTCAGCATCCATCCTTTTGCGGAATTCCCTGATAACATACTCTCTGGCTCCGGCAAGCACACGGCAATAAAATGCTTCCAGTCCCGGCCGTAAATATTCAATATCCAGCAAATTTTTCAAGTCTTTTTTGGAGGCTGTATAATTCAGCAGTTTTTCAATATCCGTCAACGGCAGAGTTTTATAACAATCCTCAGCAGCGGCGAAAACACCGGCAGCGATATCTGCCGCAGCAACAGCTGTATCCGGCTTGCAAGCCTTGCCCCAGAATGGCACAACTTCAGAAATACATACTTTTTTCAGTTTTTCCAGCAGCCCGCCCGGAGAAAAGTCAAACATCTGCCACAACAGCCCCACCTTTTTGCTGCCGCCACCTTTATAAAGTTCCTGCCGCTGAAAGTCCTCAAAACATTTAAGCAGTATCCCGTCGCTGTTTTCTTTCAGTTCCAGCGAGAGGCGTCCCCTGCCCTCCACTGCAAATTCATTCAGTATCCGGAAACAGAAACCGTGAATGGTGGATATCAGCATGGTATCAAAATCAGTTACTGCCTGATTTATTCTGTCGCAGATAAGCTGCCGGTCAACACCGGCGGCTTCAGCTCCGCTGATTATAGTTTTTGCCCGGATAACCTCATCGGGTTTTATCATATTTTCCGGCATGCCGTTACAAATTGCAGCAATATCCTCCAATATTTCCCGGAGACGGCGGAGCAATTCTGCAGTAGCCTCTTTGGTAAATGTCACTACACATATTCTTTCACACGGTATACCCTTTTCCACGATCAACCTTGCGGCAATCGTCTGTATGGAATAAGTTTTACCAGTACCGGCACCTGCTTCAACAATATTTTTGCCGGCCAAAGGGACACTAAAGGCATTAAGTTCTGTCATGTACCAACTCCTCTACAGCACAATGACAGCGCAATACACCATAGATATCTTCTGCCGTCTGCACAAAATTTTCTGAATTGCTCAAATCCGGATCATTGCTGAAACATTTGCGTACAGCAAAATCACTTCTGTCATATTCGTCATAATAGTAATCTCCACCGCTGAATACCTTCTCCGTCCAACTTCCCAGGACAAATTTTATCGAAGAAACCCCAAACAACTCAGGACATTCACTGCGGGATTTTTTCATCAAACCGATGATCTTGCCGAGAATTTCAACAGCATTACTCCTGTTTATCCCGGAAAGATGGTAAATTTTTCTGTCTTTTGTCCCCACAAGTTTACCTGTTACAACTCCATCCGCCTCATCCTTATTTGCAGCAAGCACGAGATACTCAACATAAAAGGAGATGATATCCTTGGTTTTTATACCTTTAAAACAACACCGCACAATACCGGTCAAATCAGTTTTTGCAGTTATAAGTCCTGATATTTTATCGCCTGCAGGCAGATTTATTTCAATAACTGTTTTTTCCTGACCGCCCCATTCCGCAAGCAGATTTTCATCATGAATTCTGCAATCCTGCCATATTCTGTCAAAGATCATCCTCCCGCAGCATCCCACCGGCAAAACGGCCTGTCTTGAGATTTTTTCCCAGTTTTTCTCCTGACTGCCGCCGGTGTTGATCTCCCTGCCCAATTCATTTTTGACTCCGGCAAGAAGCAAATGGTTCTCTCCGAAAACTTCGCTGTTGTCAAAGACGTCATTGCTGTCACCGGTATACATATCAAGATTGTGCCGCAAAAAATACTCTTGAGGTTTGCGTAAAAAAGAAGAAATTTCTGCAATGGAAAAACTTTCCGGTTCAAAAAATCCCCCGTTCCCTTTATCCGCAGTACCGCAAAAATCCGGGAATGTCCTGCAATTTGTTTCCGCCAGTTCCAGATATTTCCCGGAATAAGAAAATATTTTTTTATCTTCACCTGTGAAATTTTTGCGGGAAAAACCGTATGCCGGATGCTTTACCACACAATTGCCGCCGTCAATTCTGGTATTCTGCAAATAACTCAACACCTCTTTTACCGGAACAGCCGGCGGAATGTCGTCACCCCGGCCGGAAGGCGGACGTATATTGAAAATGACCGCAAACTGTTTTCGTGCCGCCAGCAGAGTTTCCAGAAAAACCGCCCGGTCTTCAAAAGCTCTGGAACGTTCACCCGGTCTTCTTGTTCCGAAAACATCAATGTTCCTGACCTCATCCCGCCGCGGGAATTTACCGTCATCCATCCCCATCATCACGATCATTTTACATGGTATATTGCGCATGGGCATAATGGATGAAAATGTGATCTTTCCGGAAAGGAATGCCGTGTATGGCGGCGGCACAGCCAGAGAACTCTTCACTGCAGAATAAAAAACGTCAAATGAATAGAGATTTTTTCCGCATCCTCCAGCTGCAGCATCAGCAGTAATAGCCGCCAAAGCCCGTTGCAGGATATTTTTTTCTGTCATATCGGCATATTTACCGGCAAAATCATTTATGGCACGGCAGATTATTCCGTTCCAATCGGCAGGAGTTTTTTCCCCCTTGAGTTCATTACGGAACAACTCCAGACGACGGAGAAACCGCAATATACCGGCAAGCCGTTCCAGCTTTTCCACATCATCGAAACCTCTTACCGGCGCAAGCTGCGCATCATCCACCAGAGCAAGTCCTGCAAATATCCTGTCAAGCCCCGCCCTCCACGAATAATCGGCAAATGGCACCAGACACTCTTCCTGGCGCATCGTTTCATCAATGCCCCAGCGGACACCGGCCCTGTAAAGGGCTTTCTCAATATCAGCAACGGAAGCAGCTGTGAGATTGAAATTCTGCATCAGCATCCCCCGCTGCAGCAGACGGCACACATTCTGCAGTTCAAAACGTCCTTTGGCGGCTTCAATGAGAGCCTTCAAACACCCGGCCAGAGTATTATGTTCCTCTGTGTTTCTGTCAGTAACAGTAAAACATCCGCTCAAGGGACCGCTACCGAAAACAGCTTGAATATCCCTGGCGAAAACCCCGATATCCGGAGCAAGCACCAGAATATCGTTCATTTGCATTTCCCCGGAATTTACCGCATCAAGGATCATATCATGAACGATCTCCACCTGCCTGGTATTGGAGAATGCGCCATGAATACTTAAAGAATCATCCTTTTGCCAGTCACAGGGCAATTTTTCCGTGGGCATGGACATGGAAAGTATTTCATTCTGCACCTCCGCAAGCAGTGAATCCGGCTCCTCTCCGCTCCAGTATTCCTGCCACTGGACATTTTCCACCCCCATAACTTTTTCCACACATTGGAAAAACTCCCGGTTGCGGTGTCCGCAGGCACTTATAAGGGGATTGAAATTTCCTCCGTCAGGAAGCAGTTCTTTCTCTTCATCCGAAAGTTTTTCTTTTTTAAGCGGATGAAATGACCAGTATTCACGGCAGATATTGGTATAGAAGAAGTTGACTGTATTTACAGAAGCGTTTTTAGCAAATACCTGAAAATACATTTCCGGCATTGCCCCTATGCCGAATACCGAAAGCGGTTCAACATTCGCAGGCTGCGGAAGCTGCAGAAAATTTTTTATCAACAGACTCCGTGTACACGGGCAATCCGCATTGACCGCCCGCAGTCTGCGCCAGAGTTCCGGCAATTGTTCAAGATAACCACTGCACGCAATATCTTTTCCCGCTTCCCATGCCTCAAGTATTTCCGGTCTGTAGGTCTGCAGTCTGTCAAATTCCGAGGCGGCACAACGGGCAAATTCAAATCTCTGTATTGCCGCAGATTCCATTCCTGCTGCAGGCAATATGGTAAAGAAACTTCCTGCATCGTCACGCAGTACTGAATCAATGCTCCAAATCATTGCACTTTCAGAATATCTGCGGAAAACCTTTTCCACCTCCTGAAAGCCGAAGTTTGCGGCAAGGATATCTTTTACCCCCTTCAGCACAAAAGGATATTCAAAGTTAATGACCGGCACACCGCTTTTTACCAGATATTGCTTCAACCATATTTCCATGCCCTGCGACTGAACTATGATACGGGTTTTCCGCAGTGGATCACTTGCCCGGTAGCCATCTTCTCCGGCAAGAAGTCCCTCCGCCAATATACCGGCTAATTTCTCGGTTTGATTACTGATAAAAAGCCGCAGTGCCATTCTTACGCACCGGCAGTTATCAAACGGCAGCAGGCAAAAGCCCCTGCTGCAGCGGCAACATCATCCGGACATCCCGAAACTATCACAGGCAACGGCAGTGCTGCAATAATATCCGGCAGTTCATTTATACGCTCCGGGGCAGTTATCTTCAAAGCAAAAGCATTGACTACGCCGATATATTCGCCCACATGCGCCATAACAAATCCCGGCAGAAAATCATCGTTGCAAATTTCCGGGATCAGTTTGACAGTACGGGGCAGACGCTCCCGCAGCAGCGCAGTATTCTCCGGCGATATACCGGAAAACTGTATTGTATTTATTCCGGTTCTGCAAGCGATATCAACGATATCTTCAACCGTTTTGAATTGTGTGATCAATACTGTGGAGATCACCGGCGGCATCCCCTCCGCCAGCCGTGCCGCAGTAGACGGCAGAATAAAATTCTCTCCCGGCCCCTGTTGACCGACCAGCATCCCGACAGCATCGGCACCGAGATTGACAGCAGTTTTCACATCCTCTATACTTTGTATCCCTGATAATATCAAACGCATGATTCCCGCCACGCCTCAAATAATCCCTGTAAAGTCAGCAGGGGTTCCGTAATTGATTTCCTTTTTACTGTTCCGGCAAAAAATTCAGCATCTCCACCGGTAAAAACACAACTGCACCCGCAACCTGCAGATTCCTCCCATTCCTCAATTATCCGCTCCACCGCCCCGGCACAACCGAGATCTACACCGGCGGCAACAGCATCCGCAGTATTGAGTCCTGCGGCAACCGGTTTCGTTTCCGCCAGTGGATATTCCCTGAGCTGTGCAGTACCGGCAGAAAGCGCAAAACGCTGGAGTTTCCGTCCGGGCAGTATCGCTCCTCCGGCAAACCCTTCGCGGCAAACAAACTCAAGGGTGACAGCAGTACCGCAATCAATTGCTGCAGCTGGAAATTTCTTACGTGCAAAGAGAGCTGCAGCATTGGCAAGTCTGTCACTGCCAAGTGTTGAAACATCTGCCAAAACCGGCATACTTCCGCAATAAGCAGCCGCTTCAAGGATGAAGACCCCACGCCGTTCCCGGAAATATTTTAAAACCTCCGGCACAACAGAACATATTGCAATACTCCCATCTTCCGGCAGAGAAATCTCCTTTACTCCGGAAGTGGGGATCACCCTGTCGAGGATGATCCCTCCGTTTCCGCCGCAATGTGCAACTCTGGTATGGGTATTGCCGATATCCACCAGGAGAGGCATCAGGAAAGGGATTCCATGATTTTGACCAGAGGAGCGAACATGGCAATAACGATAGTACCCACCACAACGGCAAGGAACATGATCATCAAAGGTTCGATCATACTGGTAAGAGCGGCAACTGCATTATCCACTTCTTCTTCATAAGTATCGGCGATTTTGCCGAGCATATCAGGCATCTGACCTGTTTCTTCACCGACTTCGATCATACTGATAACCATCTGCGGGAAGATATGTGAAGCAGCAAGGGGAGCTGCAATGCCTTCACCTTCCTTAACAGAATCATGCACGCTCTGAATTGCCCTGACAACCAGTTCGTTACTGGAGGTATCACGGACGATGACCAGTGACTGCAGCAGCGGCACACCGGAAGCCATCAGGGTGCTGAGAGTACGGGAGAAACGTGCGATAGCTGTTTTGGAAATAATAGGTCCGAAAAGCGGCATATAATATTTGCAGAAGTCAAAGCAGAATTTACCGAACTTGGTAAGAGAAACGATTTTGACAAAGACTATAATACCGATGATCCACAAAAGCACCATCCACCAGCTTTCCTGACAGTATTTACTGACCTGAAAGACGAACTCAGTAATTCCCGGCAAAGCCTGACCTTCCAGCAATTCATCAAAGATGCTCTTGAATTTAGGCACGATGACCACCATAAGGAATCCGGTGATACCGATAGCCATGACCAGCACCATGATAGGATAAACCAGGGCACTTTTCACCTTGTTTACGATCTTTGCTGCCTTTTCCATAAATATGGCGAGACGGTCAAGGATCTCCTCCATGGCACCGGCTGCTTCACCGGCACGCACCATATTC
>JAZSGI010000100.1:0-7769 GCA_045532655.1 Victivallaceae bacterium | reverse complement strand
AGCAGAAAGCAAAATTTGTTGCCGGATGTCTTTCGTACCGCAATATCCCCGAAGAAAAGGCACTTGCCATCTGGGAAAAAATCGAATTGTTTGCCGGATACGGTTTCAATAAATCCCACTCTGCCGCTTATGCCTTTGTATCATATCAGACTGCTTACCTGAAAGCCAACTACCCGGTTGAGTTCATGGCTGGTGTACTTACTGCTGAACTTGCCAATGCTGATAAGATTTCCTTCCTAATCAAAGCGTGCAAGGACATGAAGATCGATGTCCTGCCGCCGGATGTCAATTCAAGCGGTATCAATTTCAGTGTTGTGGAAAATACCATCCGTTTCGGACTCGGTGCTATCAAAGGGGTCGGAGAAACTGCCGCCAGAAAAATCATTGATGCCCGTAATTCAGGCGGTAAGTTCAAAGATTTCATTGACTTCTGTGAACGTGTCGGTGATTTGAATACCCGTATGATCGAACATCTGACCAAGGCCGGTGCCTTTGATTCTCTCGGTTTGCGACGCAGCCAGATACTTGCCATTGCTGAACGTGCAATGACTTTTGTAGCCTCCAAGCAGAAAGATATTGCCTCCGGGCAAGGTTCCCTTTTTGATCTTCTGGACAGTGAAGACAAGGCAGATGTCTGTTCCATTCCCATTCCGGATATCCCGGAGTTTGATGAAACAGAGATGCTGCACAACGAAAAGGAACTTTTGGGGTTTTACGTTTCCGGACATCCTCTGGGGCGTTATGCCGGTCTTGCCAGGGCTTTCACAACAGCAGCACTGAATCATCCTGAACTTATGGAAGATAATGAACCTGTGCGAATAACAGGTATAGTCAAATCCATTACCCGTAAAACAAGTCAGAAAAACGGAGCGGTTTTTTACGTCATAATGCTTGATGCTCTTGACGGTGAGATCGACTGTATGGTTTATTCAAGAGCTTTGGGCAATATCGGTGAGCGCATAAATCATATTCTGGCTGAAGATGTTGTCGTGCTGCAGGGATTTATCTCCAAACGCAGTGAAGAAGAAGCGCCAAAGATCATCGTCGAGGATATTTGCCACGTTGCCGAAGCACCGGCTCTTTACGGTGAAGAACTCATTGTTTATCTTGAGCCGGAAGATGACGGCAAAATCAGTACTTTTGCCGGAATAATAAAAAAATATCCGGGCGAAAAAAACCGTCTTGTAGTTGCAGTTGCAACCATGTCCAAAGATGGTCTTTCCCGTCGGGTCTTTGTGGATACGAACACCTTTGTTGCCGCCAATGTGGAGCTGCTGAAAGAGGTGGAGGATCTTTTCGGGGCAAGAGATTGCTGGAAGCTGAAAGCTGACCATAAACTGCCCGAACCAAGGAAACGGTGGCAGGGGTCCAATTCATAAATGGTATTGTCATGAAGAATTTTCTGTCTGTACCATGGCCGGCTTGTGTGACCGGGATATTGCTTGGTATTCTTTTGGCATTGTGGCGTCTTGCCGTCCCGGAGGCTAGCCTGCTGGTATTGGCAGAAGATACTTATGAATGGCTGCTCAATGGCGGCGGATTGCCGGAAATCAAAGTGATTTCATGTTACTTTGCCGGTCTACCGGATGGCAGTGTGTTTGTCTGCCTGCTCATCGGTTTGCTTGCCGGTGGAACTGCGGCATCTCTGGCAGAGCATAAATACTGTCTGCAATTCCTTGAAGAAGGAAGCACTTTCAGTGATAAAGTCGGTCGCAGTCTGCTTTGGTGCGGCGGCGGTGGATTCCTGCTTATGCTGGGCAGCCTTGTTGCCGGTGATCTGCCTTGGGATCAATTTGCATTGGCAATGCAAATGAGCAGACCTGCGTGGAGTTTCATAGCCGGAATGGTGATCGCAGGGGTTTTTCTGGCGGTAATGATCGGCGGCAGGATTGCTGCTCCGGGTGAAGACAAAAGTTCCGGCGGCAAGTCCAAAACAGAGAAAAAAACAGGAGGCAGGAAATGACTCCTCATGCATGGCTGTTGACTGTATCTCTTGTTATCGGTTTTTCCGCAGGTTTTCTTGTTGTCAAAGCTGATCTTAATGTACCTGGTAAAGTCAGAAAGCTGCTGCAAATAAAAGAATATACCCTTTTGAAAACCATTCTCTGGCTGCTTATTGCCGGAATGTTGGTAAATGTTGCCGTCTTTTATCTGGAGATTGCGGAATTTGATATTCCTGAACGGGGAATCTGGCCATCGCTGATCGGTGGTGTCATTGCCGGAACAGGGCTGGTGCTCTGGGGAATGTCGCCGACGGGGGCTGTTGTTGCTCTGGGGCGGGGGAGATTGTCTGTATTGTTTGCCTTTGCCGGGATGCTGTTGGCGTTTCCGGCGGCTGAACTTCTGCGTAAATTTGCTCCGGAAGGATTCAGTTCTCTGGCAGATAAAATGTCAACTCCGGCATATACAGATAAGTTTTTTGCTGCAGACAATGCTGTACTCTGGTGTATAGGCACAGCCGTTGCTGCTTTGATCATAACAACTCTTGCAGACAGTAAAAAATGAATGACCCTCTGGCAAAAGCATTGCGCCGCCGCAAAAGAGTCGGAAAAAGAGGTGAGAATATTGCAGCAAGGTTTCTGTCAGAAAAAGGTTATTCCATTGTTGACCGCAATGTTCGCCTTAATCCCGGTGAAATCGATATTGTTGCCCGTGACGGTATGCAGATCGTCTTTATAGAAGTAAAAACACGGTCATCCACTTTATACCGTCCCCGCACCGGATGGAGCCCGGAACAACAGAAACGTTTGCAGTTATGTGCCAATGAATATATCACCAGGTGTGAATTGCATGATTTGGTATGGCGCATGGAACTTATAGAGGTTGTACTGGGGAAATGGTTATTCTGCAAAGAGATCCGGCACAGACAGGCAATTGCTCAGGAATATATGAACAGATATAAGCCCCATGCCGGTGAACGGGTACGCCGTTACCCTCGCTGAAATCAGTAATGTGATCAGGGCAAAAAAAAACAGGAGCCGGACAGCTCCTGATTTTTTTTACTCCGATGTCAGTTGGCTTTGAATGTCGCCGAAGTGCCGGGAAATTTGTAAGTGGATATCACATCAGAAATTACTTCATCAATATCCCTTGTATCAAGACCACTGGCCTGACTGTTGGAAAGGTTTCTTTTCAGGTTATCGTTCCAGGTATTTTCTGCATTGACAAGTCTGGAAATCAGTTCTTTTGCCTGTTCTCTGGCGAATGCTTTGCTGTAACTGCTGACTGCAGAGTTGATGATATTCTTTGCCATACTGAAGTTATTGGTATCGGCACATGCTGCAATCATGTTATCAAGGCAAATCTGGGAGTGGATGGGGTAATAGGCCTCGGATACGCACCAGATGCTGTAATCTTCAACTCCGGGCAGTGAAATGTGTTGTGCCTTGACAACAGTTGAGCTGGAATCGATTTCCCATTCCATTACAAATTTACCCTGTTCCCTGCCATATTTGCCTGTTACTGTATTAAGAACCACAACCGTACTGCGGTATGTACCTTCATCGCAGGGAAAGCAGACAGCTGCAAGTTTACCGTCAGCAAACTGCAAAAATATTTCATCGTTGCCTATTGTTGCTGCATAAAGATCATTGCCGCAATTCACAAGACCGCTGATATTCTGACTGCACACGTCAAATGAGTCGTGCCAGTTTAAAGGCAGAGTGGTCGCCGGAAGCGCAGGCGAAAGGATATTCCTTGCTTTCCGTTGATCAAGGCGTGCCTGATATTGAGCTGCTTCCTCTTTTGCTTTGCGGGATTCCAGTTCTGCATTTTCTGCTGCCTTATTTTTCTGTTCAGCTTCCTGACGTTTTTTTTCGGCGGCAGCTGCGTTGGCTCTGGCGGCATTTTCTGCATCAGTTATAGTTTTATTTATGGATTGTGCAGCACTTTCTTTGCGGGCTTTGTCCCTGCTTTCTTTGGCTTTTGCGTCCTGCTCGGCTTTTGCCATACGGTCAAGCATTTCCTGTTTGGCCTTATCTTCTGCTGCCTTTAATGCTTTTTCTGCATCTTCACGTTCCTTTGCCAGTCTTGCCTGCTTGGCTGTTGGAGTTTCCCAGCCCATCATTTCATAGATCTGATCCCTGTAAAAGTATCCGCCGACACCTGCTCCTGCAACAAGCAGCACTAAAACAAGAAGCAGAATAGATAAAACCGGTGATGCAGGCTTTTTAGGCCCAACAGGCCGGACAATATGTATTTCTTTGCCACAGGCGGCACATTCTGAATCAAGACCTTCCCAGGAGTCTTCCTGTTCCAGCATGGCATTACAGTGTGGACATTTGAAAATAAATGACATTGGTACCTCTTTTTTTTTATACTTTACCTGGCAAGTTTCAATGCTTCTTCTCTTTGAATAAGAGTAATTTCTGCTTGCTGCATTAAATTAATGATCTCTTCTTTGTCTTTTTCGGCGGCAGCTCTTGCCACTGCTTCGACTTTTTCAGCAGCGGCAGTGTCCCAGCTTTCCTGCCCGGGGACAGTTTCTGCGGCCCAGCGGATGCGGTTCTGCAAAGCTGTCAGCTGTTTGGCAAACTCCTTATCCCCGGCGAAACGTTTTTCCAGGATTGCCTTAAAGGTTCCGCCGACCAGCCTGAAATTCATACGCTGGGCGTTGGCAGCTTCACTTGCCACCGTATTTTCTTTTACTGCATCAGTCAGGAAACTGAGAAACAGGAAAAGTCCTGTTACAGCAAGAAGACCGATTATCTGCAAAATGCAGATCACATAAACCGGGACACCTGCCGGATATGTTACCATCATCAGAACAGTAAATACAAGGTAAAAAAACGGCAGATAAGCCGTTGCTGTCCGTGCCGGGAAATCTGCTCTTGTACTTTTGCCGGAAAGACGGATCCAGGGGAAAAATACCAGAACTTCAGCCAGCAGGAGCGGGCCGAAAACATGCCAGTAACGTACTTCTTTGAATATATCCCAACCGGCAATGAGTACTGTAACTGCCACTGATGCTGCGATCACAAGCAATCCGAAAAAAGTGACCTTTGAATTATATCTGTTCATTTTCTGTTCTTGCTCCTTTGCAGTGGTGTTCAGCTGATTTTTGTACCGCAGTGTGTACAGAATTTACTGTTTTTGGCGGTATTTTTGCCGCATTGCGGGCAAACATCCGTCAATTTTGCACCGCACGCCGGGCAGAACTGGCATCCGGCAGGGATATCTTTGCCGCATGCATGGCAGGGAGCGGGCAGTTCACTGCCGCATTTTCTGCACACCGATGCATTGTCCGGATTATCTGTGTTGCAGTTGGGGCAGAGACGGAAACTGTCGCCGCACTGCGGACAGAACTTTGCCCCGGCAGCTATTTTTGTACCGCACTTGTCGCATGTTATCATATTCTGGGATTCTGCTTCCTGCATAAAAGTTTTGCCGCAATTTGAGCAGAATTTTGCATTATTGCCGGAGGATGCGCCGCAACTTGGACAGAGGACACCTGATATTGCAAGGTTATGACTCATTTGTTCAGAGAGGGAACCCATTGCTCCGCCCATTCCGAAGCCCATTCCCAGACCAATACCTGCTCCCATAAGCCCATTCTGTCCGCCTGGGTTTCCTGCGGCTTTCTCTAAAGTGTCAAAGGAACGTTTCTGCTGATAATTATAGCCCATTATATCCATTTCTGCACGGGCGGCAAGGGCTCCTTTGAGTTTTTTGACTGCCGGATCTGCGTCATCGGTTGCAAGTGAACTTACGGTGAAATTCTGCATCCGCAATCCGAATTCTGCAAAATATGGTGAAATGTGCTCTTCCAGGTATTCAGAAATTTCAAGAAGTTTTGTCGGCATCTCCAATATTGACGTATTCTTGGAGACAACATACTTTGCCAGCAGGTCTTTGGCATGGGTGATAATAATACCGCGGAAGTATTCCGAGAGAGTATTCTGGGTGAATTCCGGAAGAGTGCCAACAAGTTTGCCCAGGAAAAACGTTGCATCTTCAACAGTTATGCCATATTGACCGAAAGCCTTCAAGGGCATTATAATATGATATTTCGGGTCTTCAAGCTGCAGCGGGACGGAAGTTCCCCAGCGGATATCAAGTTTAAGGGCTTTCTGGACAAACCAGACTTCGGCAGTATAGGGGCTGCGGCCGAAAGGTATCTTAAGCAATGTATGCAGCACCGGGTAATTATCGGAGCTTAAAACGTGACGGCCGGCAAGGAACGGACCTACCATTTTGCCTTCACGCAGCATGACCGCTTCCTGGGATTCGCTGACGATAAGCTGTGTCCATGAGGAGAGCTCGCTGGATGGATATTTCCACGCAAGGATGCCGGGGCCGCCATTCCAGGTGACTACATCGATTATTGCCATAAGTTATTCCCCTTCTTTATAAAATAGCTCTTTTGCATACAAGTCATGCAAGTGCCGGAGTGTTGTTGAAAACATCTGCAATATACAGCCTTGTTAAGTTAGCATAAGTTTCCATTTTTTGCAAATATTTGCAGATAAAAAAATCAGAAAAAAGCCGCCCCGTATCCACCGATAATGTTATCGGCAGCTTACGGGGCGGCGTAAGACCGCTCCGTGGGTAACCGGAGCGGTTGCGGTTCTCCTCTTTTTGGGGCTTTACCAGAAGCGGAATACTCTGGCTGGTTGAACAACTGTTGCCGGAGCGGGCTGCACCACCACAGGAGCCGCGGGCTGCACCACCACAGGAGCCGCAGGTTGTACTACGACGGGCGCAGGAGCAATAATATCAAGAGTTGCGCCTACAAGTGTTACGATATCTGCTGCCAGTCTTACGCCATCAGCATGATCATGAGGTCTGTGGGGTGGCGGGAGCGGAGGTCTGCCTGCATGGTGTACCGGTCTGTCTGCATGGTGACGGACTGGAGGACGTCCGGGGCGGTCATGTCTGCCGCCGTGATTGGGGCGTGCCTCTGCAATGTTTCCGAAAAACAGTCCTGCAACCGCTGCGATGATAAGGATTCTCTTGTTCATAGTTTGCCTCACTTTCTTAATGGTTAATGCTTCCGAAACATCAATACTATATCATATCTTTTTGTGAATGCAAATAAAAAAAGTTAAAAAAGCCGAAATTTTTATAAAATAATTCAATTTTGTGCCTGCTGTCTTTCATAGTATATATAAGGTAAGATTTCTGTAAGGGAAAGACTGGAAAAAATATGAAAAAAATTTGACTTTTGCAAAAACGGAATTAAATTATAATATGTTCGGTTCGCATAACCCTGCATTTTCCACCGCGCGGGGATGGATCGTGAACAGCAGAAGACAGGAAAAAGAAATGTCGCTGCAGTTCCGATGCCGATGTGTAACGTTTATTACGACAACGGAGTCTTCTTCGGTAGCAGGAGGGAGATACCGCTGTCGTGCGTTTCTGTATTTTTACAGTACTTTCAGGAGAAAAAAACATGAAAGTCAGAGCTTCGGTCAAGCGCAGATGCGAATACTGCCAGATCATCAAACGCAATGGCGTCGTAAGGGTCATTTGTTCCCGCAATCCCCGCCACAAACAAAGACAAGGTTGAGGTACAAGAATGCCACGTATTATCGGAGTTGACATCCCCGCCAATAAGCGCATCGAATTTGCCTTGCGCTATCTCTATGGCATCGGCCCCGCCAAGGCGCTCGAAATCATCGAACGCGTTGGCATCGATCCCGCTCTCAAAGCCAAGGATCTTACCGACGCCCAAATCGCAGCTATCACCGTCATTCTCCAGAATGACATCCTCGTCGAGGGCGATCTCCGCCGGGTTATCGCCGCAGACATCCGCCGCCTTCAGCAGATCA
>JAZSGI010000094.1:0-3767 GCA_045532655.1 Victivallaceae bacterium | reverse complement strand
CTTTATTAAATGGTGTACCGATACGCATCCGCCAGTTACCGGGCTCGACCACCGCATCCCCGGTAACAGTTACCACACGGGTGGTCAACGGCACTCCGTCAATAACAGCAGCACGGATAGCCTCTGCAGTTGCAACATTCTGCACCACGCATCCGGTATCGGCAGGCAATCCTCCTGACGGAACCTTTTTTCCGGTCACAACATAAATAAGCTGCTTTTCACTGCCTTGCGGATAAGCTACAGGCAGGGTTAAAATCTGCACACCGAATTCAGGGGCATATTTTTCCAGCCGGGCAATAGCATCTGCCTTGTTTGCCTCAACAGCAATATACACATCATTGACTCCGGCTGCTCTGCCGAGAATAGCCGCCCCGGTAAGGATTTCAACAGGTTTTTCCAGCATTATCCTGTGATCTGCGGTTAAATAAGGTTCACATTCGGCACCGTTAAGGATAATACACTTGAGTTTTTTATCCGGGGGCGGCGAAAGTTTTACCGCTGTGGGGAAAGCCGCACCGCCCATCCCTACAATACCGGCATCGGCAATACGTTTTTTTAATATCTCCGGGTCGGCATTGCGCCAATCAATGGATGGCATTGGTTCAACGGCTTCATCAGCGGGATCTGTTTCAATAACGACAGCATCACAAGGCTGACCATTAACACCGGGTATTCTGGTGACAGCCTTGACAGTTCCGGCAACAGGCGAATGTAAATTCGACGAAATAAAAGCAGATGCTTCAGCAATAAGCTGGTTGCGCTTTACTTTTTCTCCGGCTTTAACAATACATTTCGGAGGCCGTCCGGCATTTTCGGCAAGAATAACGGTATAGGAATCCAAAAGCGGAGCTTCTGTTATCGGAGCAGATTCAGAATATTTTTTACTGTTTTTACCGGGATGGATCCCTCCCGGAAACCTTTTAAGAACAAACATATTACGCCTCCTCTCCAGCTGCTGCAGCCTTGTGGTCATTACGTTTCTGCAAACACCCTGACGGACATCCGATAACCTCAGTAACGTTATCCGGCAAGGCTTCCCCTTCATATTTGCAAACAGCTCTGAAGCCATCAGCAGCAAAGTAATCCGGGAACGCCTTTACACATTTACGGCATCCGATGCAGGCGGCAGAACATACTGCTTTTTTAGCCGGAGCCTTTTCCGGCGAAGAACAGTAAATATCGACTTTACGCTCTGCCGGTACAAGCTGTATAAGATGCCGTGGACAAATTTTCGTACACTGCCCGCAGCCTACACATTTGGCAGGATCAACAACTGCCAGTGCATCCACTACCGAAATAGCCCCGAAAGGACAAATTCTTGCACAGGACGAAAGTCCTATACAACCGTAACTGCATTCTTTGGGACCGCCGGCAACCAAAGCTGCCGAGACACAATCCGCAACACCATTATAATTCGGCGAAGCTGCAGCATGACGGTTAGTACCGCTGCACAGAACAACAGCAACTTTTCTGTTATCATTTTTCAGCTCAACTCCAAGCACTCTTGCAATGGCAAGCCTTGTTTCCTGCGGCACACCGACACACTGGGCAGGATTGGCAGAACCTTCCACCACTTTGGCTGCAAAATCCGCACATCCGGCAAGACCGCAACCACCGCAATTTGCACCAGGCAGCAATTCAGCAACAGCTTCAACTCTGGGGTCACTGTCGACTTTAAATATTTTTACAGCAACCCCGATACACACACCAAGTACCAGACCGCAGAATGCAAGCACAATGGCAGACATAACAACAATAGAAATATCCATTTCAGCAAACTCCCGCGAATCCGTAAAATGCCATTGCCAGAATACCTGCAGTTATAAGGGCAATAGCCGCTCCCTGAAAATGCCTCGGCACCTGGGAGAGCGCAAGCCGCTCCCGCAGCCCGGCAAAAAGGAGCAGAGCAAAAGCATATCCGGCACCGGAAACCAATCCGTAAAAGGTACTGTCAAAAATCCCTCTTTGAGCATTGAAATTCAGTTGAGCAACACCAAGAACGGCACAATTTGTGGTTATAAGCGGTAAATAAATTCCAAGAGCCCTGTACAGAGCCGGACTCAATTTCTGCAAAGCGATCTCCACCAGCTGCACCAGAGCTGCAATACTCAAGATGAAAAGAATAAGCTGCAGGAAACTGATATCGTAAGTGATACCGCCCACAGAAATATGCAGCAGAAATTCAGAAATAATTGCCGTTACAAAACTGGCAAGCGTCATAACAAATATTACGGCTCCCCCCATTCCCAAAGCAGTGTCTATTCTTTTAGAGACACCGAGAAACGGACAGATACCAAGAAAACGTGACAGGACAAAATTGTTGACCAAAATTGCCCCAACGGTCAATTCAAAATAATGAAACATTTTACACTCCTAAAACACAAGAGGGGGGACCCTTACCCCGTTTGCGAAGATTTTAAAGGGAATTATATCCTTTCTGTACACCAAAAAACTCCGTGAAGCGTTTCTGCTTCACGGAAAACATGAAAACGTTACTACCCCATATTGTCCACATCCTGCAACATTATACCGGTACCATTGGCAACGGCAAGCAGCGGATCTTCGGCAACAAATACCGGCAAACCGGTTTCCTGCATGAGCAGCTGGTCAAGACCGTCAAGCAATGCACCGCCACCGGCGAGCATTATACCCCGGTCAAGCAGGTCAGCTGCCAGTTCCGGAGGACAACGTTCAAGAGTGGTACGCACCGCAACAACGATAGAAGTGATAGGTTCCTGCAAAGCCACACGGATCTCTCCGGCAGTGATCTTAACGACCTTGGGCAGACCATACAAAAGGTCTCGCCCCTTGACTTCCATCTGTTCCCTGTCTTTCACCGGGAATGCACTTCCAAGCCTGATTTTGATCTCCTCGCTCATGCGGTCACCGATCATCAGGTTGTAAACACGCTTCATATGCTGACTTACAGCAAGATCAAGCTCATCGCCGCCCACACGAACGCTCTGACTGGAAACAATACCGGCAAGAGAAACGATAGCGACCTCGGTGGTACCGCCGCCAATATCTACGATCATACTGCCCTGTGGTTCTGCCACCGGCAAACCAACACCGACACTTGCCGCCATGGGTTCTTCCACCAGCACAACTTCACCGGCACCGGCATGTTTGGCAGAATCAATAACAGCACGCTTTTCTACTTCAGTGATACCGGAAGGCACAGCGATCAACACTCTCGGATGGAGCTGACGCTGCCGCCATGGAACAGCTTTCATCGCTTTTTGAATAAAATAGCGGAGCATTTCCTCTGTAACTTCGAAATCAGCAATGACCCCATCCTTCATCGGTCTGATGGCTTTTATCACGCCGGGAGTTCTGCCAAGCATACTTTTGGCTTCCATACCGACAGCGATCACCTCTTTAGTGGATTCCTTGACGGCGACAACAGACGGTTCTGACAGGACAATACCTTTATCTCTTACAAAGACAAGGCAGTTTGCGGTCCCCAGGTCAATACCGATATCAGTATAAAACATACGGCTCAAACGTTGCGAAACCATTATATCAATCCCCTTGTTAAAAAATTAAGACATATATATCACTATAATAGAGCTCATTTTTGAAAAAATGCAATCTGTATCTCTGTTTTTTTTGCAAAAAACGTCATTTTTCCACAGATATCCCATAAAATTTTTCTGATTTGACAAAAAAGAGGATCCATGCTACCTTTTTCTCTGCTACAATCCAAAGGAGAAAAACATGAATCCTCAAGAGCATAATATGGCAGTATTAGGGCAAATTGTCAAGTT
>JAZSGI010000135.1:0-4877 GCA_045532655.1 Victivallaceae bacterium | reverse complement strand
TTGAGAAAACTTCCCGGAGTCATACGGACAGATATTCTGCCATATCATAAAATGGGTATCGGCAAAAACACCATGGCTGGAATACCGGAACCGGAATGGGAAAGATTTTCTGAGCCGGACAAAGAGACAACAGAAGAGTGGCTGCGTCTTGCCAATCAATGATGTTTGCCCCTGAACTCATCCGGAGTACATCCGAATTTGCGGCGGAAAACATTGCAGAAGTGGCTGGGATCAGCAAATCCTGATTTCCATGCCGCTTCTTTTATAAGGCAATTCTCCGAAAAAATCGTACGGGCAGCAAAACGCAAACGCCAGTCAAGAATGAATTTTGCCGGAGAAATCCCCGTTTCCGCCTTGAAAAGACGTGAAAAATGCGCCCTGCTGAATCCAAGTGCAGCCGCAATATCAGCAACTTCGCAGGGAACGTTGCCGACGTTTTTCTGCAAAAAAGCGATCACTCTGTCCATAAGCGCACGATTACCACCGCCACCGGCAGCAGAATATATTTCACTTATTACCTGCATCCAGAAACTGTAAGCGTAGGAGGATGCCGTAAAACGCCCCGGCAGATTTTTATCCCGGTGTCTCTCTATGAAATCCACCACATCCCATGCCGTGGCGGAATTTGCAGTATGGAAAACCAGTGAAGAAAAACTGTCCTGTAATTTTTTTGTAACATCTATTATACCGCTTCCGCCTGTTGTCAGATAAACGAATTCCCAGCCGTCTGAAGAATCCGGCAGGTAATAAACATGATCATCCGGCACCGTCACCATAAAGGCATCACCGGGATACAGCAGGTGTGTTTCGCCATCGTAATCAATAGCTCCGCAACCGGAAATAGTATATTGCCAAATGGCAAATTCTGTTGAAATACCACGCAGTCTGCCATTCCAGCGGTAAGATGGCGAAGTCACATATTCATGACCGCAGTTGACAAAAAAAACTGGCAGGTCATCATTGGCAGAATCATACGAAAAAACAATATTTTCACTCATAACTTTGTCCCTTATCTCCTGCTGTTTTCATTTTTTAAGATATCGTATTCCGAAAACTATATAAAATAGCACAAATACAATATAAGTTCAACTGAATAAATCTTGAAATTCTCTTTTTCGGCAATATTTTATGTAAAGATACCTGTTTTACTTATTGACAATAAAAACACAAAAGGAACATTTATTATGCCTAAAATCACTTTTATGGGTGCAGGAAGTACTATTTTTGCACGCAATGTTATTGGAGATTGCATGTGCAGAGAACCACTTAAAGACAGTGTCGTTGCTCTCTACGATATCGATCCGGAACGCCTCAAAGAATCAGAGGCGATCCTTACCGTTCTCAACAAAAACATCAACAATAACCGTATGACGATCGAATCTTATTGCGGCGTGGAAAATCGCCGCAAGGCTCTTGCCGGAGCTGATTTTGTTGTCAACGCAATTCAGGTGGGCGGTTATGAACCGTCTACTGTCATAGACTTTGAGATCCCGAAAAAATTCGGTCTGCGCCAAACCATTGCCGATACTCTCGGTATCGGCGGAATTTTCCGGGCATTGCGTACAATACCCGTTATGCTTGATTTTGCCAGAGATATTGAGGCTGTTGCCCCCAATGCATGGCTTCTGAACTATTCAAATCCCATGGCGATGCTTACCGGGGCAATGCTGAAAGGTTCTGCTGTAAAAACTGTCGGTCTGTGTCATTCCGTTCAGGTTTGTGTTGCTTCGCTCCTCAGCAGTCTCGGCCACGGTGACCATGACGAACTGGAGAAAAAACCTTTTCAATGGAAAATCGCCGGCATCAACCATCAGGCATGGCTGCTTGATTTGAAAGATGAAAACGGTAACGATATCTACCCTGCACTCAAAGCTGAAGCAAAACTCAAAGTCCCGGAAATGCGCAAAGCAACAGAAAATAAAAACACCAATATCGTGCGCCTTGAAGTTATGAACAAATTCGGTTATTACATCACCGAATCCAGCGAACACAACGCTGAATACATGCCTTACTGGATCAAATCAGCGTACCCGGAACTTATTGCAGAGTACAATATCCCCTTGGATGAATACCCCCGCAGATGTATCAACCAGATCAAAGAATGGAAAGAACAATACGCCAAACTTTCACAGGATACCACCCTCACCCATGAACTTTCCCGTGAATACGGTTCTGCTATCATGGAAGGTATCGTTACCGGCATACCATTCCGTTTCGGCGGCAACGTTCTCAACGATAATTTCATCACCAATCTTCCTGCCGAAGCTGTTGTTGAAATTCCGTGTATTGCCGATGCCAACGGTATCCACGGCGAATTTGTCGGCCGGCTGCCCACCCAGTGCGCCGCACTGAATACCACTAACATCAATCCCCAGCTGCTGACGATCGAAGCCGCCCTGACCCGCAAGAAAGAAACTGTTTATCAGGCCGCCCTTCTTGATCCCCACACCTCTGCAGAATTAAGTATTGATGACACCATCAGACTTTGCGATGCCCTGTTTGAGGCCCACGGTGACATGATCCCGGAATATAATTGATTTAATAACATACCGGAATTACTTCTGGCGGAATCCGGAAGTAATTCCGTTTTTCATATAAATATCGAAGTCAGAATCCTGGGGGTGTTTTATTACGGTACAGCCGGAATTGCATAGCTGGAGGCGTCATTTACAGCCGCATTTTCCATCCGGCAGCCGGATCCTGTTCTGTATTTTTACGGCATTGCTGCTGACGGCATTACTTTGCATAAACTGCGGCAAATGTCCGCAAAGGTTTGAGCCTGTTCACCCATGCCTTTTTCTGTTACGGCAGGCAAGGGCAAATCCTATGATACACCAGATGATAAATGCTCCGGCAGAAATCCCCAGCATGATCCTCCATCCAAGCTGAAAAAGCAGAGTCAGAGCCAGAGCTGTCCATAATCCTCCGCCCATAACAGGCTCATGCAAAAGCTGTTTGTACCCGAATGCCTGTGCAGCTTTGGTTTTCGATTCCGGATCAGCTGCACGCAGCAGCATCAGACCGGTAGCAGTGACACCGAGGGATTGTCCGAAATCAGCGATTGCACACTCGAACCAGCTTTCCGGAAAGATCTTCCGGGCAACTGCCACAACCATAAACACCGAAAAAAGCAATCCTGCTGTTATCAGGATGAGCAAGGCTTCCCAGTTTGCCGCCACCACTTCCAGCTTTATCGTAGACATAGCTGCAACAACAAGGAAATCCAGAGCTGCTCCAGCCAGTCTCTGCATCTGTCCGTGATCTATCAGGGAGATTACCTTTGCCTTTTGGGCTATTCCCTGCAATATCAAGCCGCCGATCATACAGAATGGGAAAAGCGGGAAACCTTCAAGTATCCTCAATTCAGCTTCGGGAGCAACCATCCGTTCAACCCATTGTACCCCATTCAACAAACCGAAACCGATAAAAACAGCAATACCGACAATAGCAACATGCCACGCCAGTGAATCTATGGAATCACAATAAACAGTCTGCCATCCTGCGGTAGGACGGTCATCAAAGCAATAAATCCCCCTCCGCTGCAGCAGATTCTGCTTATCAAAAGCACGGATATTTTTTACATACCCTTTTCTGCCAGCCCAGTTTACCAGAGTTATCCCCACAGTCACGCCGAGAATCATTCCGGCAGTAGCCACCGTATACCCCAACGCAATTCCGTCTTCCCAGCCGAAATTACGGAATGAAGCCGACATACCGCTGACAGTACCATGACCGCCTTGAAAACCGATTTCCAGCAGATTGCCGAATGCTTCATGGACACCGAAAACCGGGATCAGCAAAAATCCCACCAGCGCAAACCCGATAACATACTGTCCCCACGCCAGCATCTGCCCGAAACACAACTGCGGAAATGCCACTGCAATTATTTTCTTTAAAGGCGGAGCAACCACACCCAGAAAAAGTGTTGCAAAAACAACGTTTATCATAAAACCCGGCACCTTGCTTATGGCATGTATACATTCCGCCGGAACTATCTGCGGAAAACATTGAAAGATGATCAGACCGGCAATACCGCCGATAACCGAGCTTGGCAGATAGCATCTCTGCAAAACGGGAACAAGCACCCGCAAGGCCTTCCCGGCAACAAGCATAAGAGACAAAACACAAAAAACAAGCAAAGCCATTCCTGAAACCCTTTCTTCTTATTTATAAATATTATTGTAATGCCGTATTTCCAGTTTATGTAATGACTGTACGGAGATCATTCAGCAGCAAGTACTGCAAGTTTTTAACAGAATGAATAAACCGATCAAAATGGAATATGTTATCAGATACCGCCTGATTTCATATTCATCATCATTCAACCACCAGTATCTGGGGGTGAGAAAACGCATGAGGCTCTCTTTGAATATATTCGTTTTTTTTACTGTATTACACTCTTCACCATCACTGTGATCGTAAGAACTTTTCCCAGTTTTCAATTCTTCAATTTTTTCCAGTCTGAGTTCTTCCCTTTCAGCTTTCAACTGTTCAAGCTCACGGAGACGGTCATCCCTGGTCTTTTTTATTTTTTCCGGAACAGGAGCCCCGCAGGCGGAACAGTTTTGATCATGATATCCCACCTCATGTCCACAGTAGCTGCACTTCATTACGATCCCCGGTATAAAAATTCAAGTTATACATGCACCCGGATAATTTACCCTGCAGAGCAGAAAAAGTCAAATTACTGCAGAAATTTTTCACTGATTTCCTCCCCTCAGACGCAATTATTGCCTGAAACCCATCCTCCGGCAGGATAAAGAGGTAATTTCAAAAGTCATTCAAAAAATGGCAAAGATGCCATTCGCAAAGAGCTGCAAAGGGTAGTTTGAGGTTGCTACCTGTAAGGTAACAGCCGAAAACGCTCCCTTTGTCAG
>JAZSGI010000207.1:0-9413 GCA_045532655.1 Victivallaceae bacterium | reverse complement strand
CCCTGTTTATCATTGTCTTTATAGGCTTCATGGTGCAGAAGTACGTCAACGGCGTCTCTGACTTCCTCGCTGCCGGCCGTAAAGCCGGACGATACCTGATCAGTGTTGCTGACGGTACAGCGGGTATGGGGCTTATCAGTGTGGTCGCAACTTTTGAGCAGTATTATCTTACCGGTTTTGCAGTAGGATTCTGGAACAACCTCGTTGTTGCCATCGGTCTTGTGATGACCCTTACCGGATTCGTTACTTACCGTTACCGTGAAACCCGTGCTTTGACCATGGCACAGTTTTACGAAATGCGCTACTCCCGCGGTTTCCGTATCTATGCCGGTACTCTTGCATTTATTTCCGGTTTGATCAACTATGCGCTTTTTCCGGCTGTCGGTGCCCGCTTCCTGATCTACTTCTGCGGTTTTCCCCATTACCTGAATATTTTCGGATTTGAATGCAGTACGATGGGACTTCTGATGGCAGGATTCCTCGGAGTTGCTCTGATAATCGTTCTTGCAGGCGGACAGCTTACCACTATGGTTACTGACTGCTGTCAGGGTGTTTTCGGTTACTTCGGTTATACAGTCATGGTGCTTGTTATTTGTGTCCTCTTCTCCCGTGACGAGATCCGTGAAGCCGTGCTTTCCCGCGGCGACGGTTATTCCTATTTCAATCCCTTCAACATCGACAAGGTGCAGAGCTTCAATCTGCTTTATATGATCATCGGTGTTTACGGCATGGTTTACAACCGTAATGCATGGTTGGGAAATCAGGGCTATCTTGCCGCTGCTGCCAACCCCCACGAACAGAAAATGGCCGGTGTGCTCGGTCAGTGGCGTGCCGGATTTACCTTTTTGAGCACAATAATGCTTTCCATCGGTGCCTTTGCCTTTATCAATGGTGCAAGCGCACGCTGGACGGAAAGAGCCGCTCTTACTCAGGCTGACTTGAATATCAAAGTCGTTGCAGACTTTCTGGAGCGTGAAGCTGATATTTCCCACGAGCAGATATCTTATGTCATTGCCGGGATGCAGAAAAACGGTTATGAATTCGCCGAAAAAATTCAGGAGCCAGGTGCTGTTGAGGCAATGCGCAACCGTGAAGGCAACGAAAAACGTGAAGTTCTGTATTCGTTGAAAGATCAGGGGGCAGAAGAGCTTATCGCCGGAGTTATGCTTGACAACCTGGCAGATAAAATCAGCGGGAAAACCGCTAAAGAAATCAACGCTGTCAAAAAAGAGGTCAATGACAAAGCAGCCGCTATCATCCGCAGTGCCGGTACCATCCGCACCCAGATGCTTGTACCCATGGCTTTGCGTGAAATCATGCCTGTCGGTATGACCGGTATTCTTTGCGCTCTTATGTTCTTCCTTATGGTTTCCACAGACACCACCTATCTGCACAGCTGGGGCAGTATTCTGGCACAGGACGTGATCCTGCCCATCTACAACCGTCCCATGGGACTCAAGGCTCAGATGACTCTGCTGCGCTTCTGCATTGCCTTCATTGCTGTCTTCGCATGGTTCTTCAGCTTCTACTTCAGCCAGAGCGACTATATCCTGCAATTCTTCGCTCTTACAGGAACGATTTACCTTGGCGGTGCCGGTGCTTGTATGCTTGGCGGTTTGTATTGGAAGAAAGGTACTACTGCCGGTGCTTATACAGCAATGTCTCTCGGTCTCTTCTTCGCTGCACTCGGCTTCCTGCTGAATCAGAAATGGGCGGACTGGATCTACCCATATCTTCGTGAAACTGTTCCGACACAGTTGGAAAGTTTCCGTACCGCTCTGGTTGCGCTGGGCGAAATGCTGCCTATCGCCAACTGGGAAGCCTCTCCTGAAGCATTTGCCGACAAGTTCCCCATTACCAGTGCGGAAATGTACTTTATGGGTATGCTTTCGGCAGCACTTGGTTATATTATCGTATCCCTTATTACCTGTCGCAAAGACTATAATCTGGACAAACTGCTCCATCGCGGTAAGTACAATCTGGAACACTTTGTTGCAGAAACTGCTGATGAAGACAGCGTGCAGCAGGAGAAAACAAATAAATTCTCCTTCCGCCGTACTTTCATGGGTATCACCCCGGAATACTCCAAAGGTGACCGTATTCTGGCCTGGAGTGTGTTCATCTATACTGCATACACCTTTGTCGTCTTCATGGTGCAGGTGGTATGGAACATTCCTGCGGCATGGAGATGGCCCGAACAATGGTGGTTCAATTTCTGGTGGTATTACACTCTGCCATTGAGTATCGCCATCGGTGCAGTTACCACGGTGTGGTTCACCTGGGGCAGCTGCCGGGATATGATCCGCCTCTTCAAAGCGCTGAAAGCGGATCAGGTCAGTAATGATAATACCAGAAATAAAGATGACGGTCGTGTTGATCACGAATGATTGAGGTATTATTTATGACATAATAAAAAAACAGGTTTCGTTGATATAATTCTTCGAAACCTGTTTTTTTTTGCCTTTGACTTTTTGCAAATACAGATATATAATTAAACAGCGGCCCTGTTTTTCAGGGATAAACATAAACCCAAAACAATCGGAGGGTAAAATGAAAGAAACAGCTAAAGTCAGGAATTTTGCTGTGGCAGGCCACAGCGGCAGCGGTAAATCTATTCTCTGCGAGCATATTCTGCTTGCAGGCAAAGCTATCGACCGTGCCGGCTCAATAGAGCAGAAAAATACCGTTTCTGATTTCATGCCGGAGGAACAGGAAAAGCAGAGCAGTCTCTACTGTACCAATATTACCTGTGAATGGAAAGACCACCGATTGTTCCTTACCGATTCCCCCGGATACGGCGAATTTGTCGGTGAACCAACTGCTGCTATCGGTGCTGCTGATGCCGCACTGGTTGTACTTGATGGTGTTGACGGGCCCCTGCCGGGGACAGCCAGAGCATGGAAAATGGCCCGTAAAAGAGGTATTCCCAGATTCGGAGCTATCAACCGCCTTGACCGTGACCGTGCCGATTTCAGGGCAGTACTTGCCAAAATGCGTGAAAATCACGGCAAGAATGTAGTTATCCCCTTTACATGTCCCAAATTTGAAAATGGAAAACTCGTGGGAGTCTTCCACGTTTTTGACGAAGATATCCCCGCTGATTTTGCAGATGATGTGGCCGAATACAGGACCACCTGGCTTGATGCCATAGCCGAAACTGATGAAGAATTGATGATGCGCTACCTTGACGGCGAGGCCCTTACCCGTGAAGAAGTCGCTGCCGGTATGCGCAGTGTTATTCTTGCCGGCAAGGTGATCCCTGTATTTGCACTTGCCGCCGCCCGTGATATCGGTGTCGCAGAGCTGCTGGATGGAGTTGTGGAACTTTTCCCGTCGCCTCTCGATTGCTGTACTTTTACCTGGAAGGATGGCGAAAAGATCGAAGTCGCTCCTCAAGGCGCAGGAGTCGGATTTGTATACAAAACTTTTATGGACCCGTTCCTCGGTCAGATCAACTTCATGCGTGTCATTTCCGGTGTATTCACCGCTGACAGCGAAGTCGCCAATATTACCAACGGCAGCCGTGAACGTATCGGCAAACTGCTGTTTATGAACGGCAAGAACCAGATCCCAACAGACAGTGCCGGTCCCGGATGTATCGTTGCCATGCCCAAGTTGAAAAATACCCATACCGGCGATACTCTTGCAGTTGCCGTTGATTCCAAAGCGATCACCCCCACGGCGTATCCATCCTACACCATTTCTTTTGCGCTCTCTGCCGCCAAACCGGGTGAGGATGAAAAGATTGCCGCCAGTATCCACAAAATCGCCGAATGTGATCCCACAGTTCATCTGGAGCGTCATCCGGAAACCCACGAAGTGCTTCTTTCCGGCATGGGCGACCTGCATGTGGCAAATGTTATCCGCCGTTTGAAAAATGATTTCAAAGTCGAGGCTGTTCTCAATGCTCCCAAGATCCCCTACCGGGAAACTATCACTGCTTCCGGTGAAGGTCATTACCGGCACAAAAAACAGACCGGCGGTGCCGGACAGTTTGCCGAAGTATATATCCGCATCCAACCCAATGAGGGCGGATTTGAATTTACCAACGATGTTGTCGGCGGCGCAATCCCCAAAAACTTCATTCCTGCAGTGGAAAAGGGTATTCAGGAGATGCTTGTAAAAGGACCTCTGGTGGGATGCGTTGTGCAAAATGTCAAAGTAAGTGTTTATGACGGTAAATACCATCCTGTCGATTCCAACGAAATGGCATTCAAGATCGCTGCACGTATGGCGTTCAAAGAGGCCATGCAGCAGGCACGCCCTGTGATACTTGAACCTGTTATGAAAGTAAAAATCATGGTTCCGGATTCCTGCATGGGTGATATTTCCGGCGATTTGAACCACAAACGCGGACGTATTATCGGTATGAGTATGGACGAAGGTCTGGAGGTTATCAATGCCGAGGTGCCTATGGCGGAAATGCACAAATATACCACTGAACTGCGCAGTATGACCCAGGGACGCGGTACTTTTGAAATGGAATTTGCCCGCTATGAACAGGTGCCCGCCAATGTTGCCAACGAGATTATTGCCAACCATCAGAGCGAGGAAGAAGAGTAAAAATTTTCTGACCGTTTATTGACGGAGAAAAAGGGCAGGGTTTACTGAAAACCCTGCCCTTGCATGTTTATGGCTTGCGGCTGAGAAACGCTTGCCATTTGCGGCAATATTATATTTATATCAATTTTTTGCCCAGAGAGGCGGCAATAAGTTCAGCAGCTTTTCTGCCGCTGCGGAGCATACCGCCGAAAACCGGACCCATACGGTAGCCGCCTGTGACATTGGTGGCACTCATGCCGGAGGCAAAAAGTCCGGGATAATATTCTGCAGTACTCTCCACAGTTGCTTCTTCGCCGGGTTCTGCCCACATCGGCTTTTCGCCCATGACTCCTCCGGTGGGGGTATTCAGGCGCACTCCGGCCTTTTCTGCAGCCAGGTGCATGATTTCACAGGGATGTCCAGTTGCGTCAAGGACGCATCCGGCAATAATGGTCAGGGGGTCGACCATCATACCGGCTTTTCTGACAGTGTTCCAGTTGATGACAAGACCGTTGACTCTGCCGTTTTTGAAGACGATATCTTCCACTGCCACAGAATTGAATATCTTTGCCCCGGCTTTCACCGCCCCGAAGATAAGCCCGCTTGCCAGCATTACTGAATCTATGGAATAAAGACCGTTTGTCTCTTCCGCTTTGACCGCCGGGATGCCGAATTCTTCAAGAATAGGCAGGGAATACTCTTCCACAGCGACTTCATTAAAAAGCATTGCTCCACCCCAAACGCCGCCGCCGGGGGCAAGTCCACGCTCAAAAAGTGTGACACGGATCCCGGATTTTGCCAGGTAAAATGCAGCAACCAATGCAGAAGGTCCTGCACCGACAATGGCAACATCAGTTTCGAGTGAAGATAAAAGTTTGCCGCAGTAACGGCTGATGATGAGGCTTGAAACCTCATGTTCAAATACAGGCATGGCCCGCTCCTTTCCTACGCCGGAATTACCCGGATCAGGTTCTGAGGGTATCTTCTCAGCAATTTCCCCGAGTGGGAAACAGCACCCCTTATGTTCTCTTTTAATATACCGCTTCTGATTATATTTGCAAATTATATCATCAGAAATCTGCGGAAATTTTCTGCCATAAGTTCAATCAGTTTATTTTCCGGTATCTGCAGTACAGCTGCCGTCCTACGGTACACTTCTGCAATATCAGTCCCGGAATCATCACTTTCCAGCGCCAGATGCGCTAAATGTTCCGGATGGATGCGGAAATAACTTATGATTGTCTCCGGGGTAGCGGGGCCGCAGCCGATATACCAGTTTTCAGCAAGGGCTTTTTCAAGTTTATTTATATTGTCTGTGCGCCAGCCGTGCCGGAGTATTGATGGGATTGTGTAACGGCGCAGAATATTTTTCACATCTTCAAATGCCCGTACTTCGTGCAGTATGAGTGCTTTGCTGTTTTCTGCCGCCAGAGCGCAGGCGATTTTAAAGTTCTGCAACTGCTCTTCCATGGGGAGCCCCCTGTGCCTGTCCAGTCCTGATTCTCCGATCGCAGCAGCTTCTGCTGCTGCCGCTGTTATACCGGAGGGCAGGGGGTACCATGGATGTATTTCCAAGCTCCAGTATTCTGCACCCGGCGGCCTGGTAGGGGCAGAAACTATTGATATGCAGTCCGGCCGTAAGGCGTGAGTGTGAAAATCTGTATACACAGTTCCGGTCATGACAGTTTTTTCATACGTTCCCTGGAGGCTTCCGCTGCTTTGCAGAGGATCTCTTCGGTTTCCTCCCAGCCGATACAGCCGTCTGTTATGGAGAGACCGGGGGCAGGGGGTTCGCCGTGGCTGATATTCTGTTTGCCGGGCAGAAGATAACTCTCCAGCATGAACCCTTTCAGAGCGGTTTCCCCTTCTCTTATCTGCTGGGCAATATCGTTGAAGGCTATTGTCTGTTTACGGTAATCTTTGCCGGAATTGGCATGACTGCAGTCAACAATGATCCCGCAGGGAATACCGGCTTTACGCAAAGCTACTTTCAGAAATGCCACATGTTCTGCTCCGTAATTGGGGTGTTCTCCGCCCCGCAGCACAATATGGCACCACGGATTGCCCTTTGTTTCAAAAATTCCTACAGTGCCGTCATGTTCCATGACCCCGATAAAGCTGTGGGGCGCACGGGCCGTTTTTATGGCATCAAGGGCAATCTGCATACTGCCGTCAGTGGCATTTTTGAAGCCTACGGGCATAGACAGTCCGCTTGCCAGCTGTCTGTGCAGCTGGGATTCGGTCGTACGCGCGCCGATGGCGGTCCAGGAAACAAGATCAGCAATATACTGGGCAATGATGGTGTCAAGCATTTCTGTGGCAACAGGGAGACCCATGGCAATGATCTTGCAGAGCAGACTGCGGGCTGCAGTAATTCCCTTCAGAATATTGTAATGTCCGGAGAGATCGGGATCGTATATAAGTCCCTTCCAGCCGAGAGTGGTACGGGGTTTCTCAAAATATGCACGCATGACAATGGTCAGGTATTCTCCGGTTTTCTGCTGCAGCCGTACAAGTTTTCCGGCATATTTGCATGCTTCCCCCGGGTCGTGTATGGAACACGGCCCGACAATGGCAAGGAGTTTGCCGGAGGAGCCGTCAAGAATACTGCAAATTTCTTTTCTGTCCTGAAAAACCTTGTTTTTGATATTATCCGAGATGGGATATTGCTCTCTGAGTATTGCCGGTGGCGGCAGAGGCTGGGCAGAAGTGATGTTGATGTTGTTTTCTGTCATTTATGTGAATCCTTTCCGGAAAAATCTGCATTTAACAAAAAGGCAGAGTGATTGAAAAAAAGTCTTCGAATAATATACACGATAATTTGTAAATTGACAATTTAAAGAGACCGAAAAGGGACAAAAAAGGCATTTTCAGAAAAAAATAAGGTTTTTTTTTGATATTTTGTCAGAAAAAATTTGACTTTAACGATATGAGTGCTAATTTGTTGAGTAGCTCATGTTTTTTGTAAATATGAGAGGTTGGTATGAAAGTGTCGGTAAATAATAATAAAAGTTAATATAAACGGAGTGACAGATGAAAGTTTTCAACATCGTTTTGAGTGTCCTGATCCTGTTGTTGGCGATCACTGCAGCAGTGTTCGCCTACTTCCTCTTTGAAAAGAGAGAACAGATCACCAAGTGGGGTAATGATATGGGCGATACCATCCGCTCTGCCAGTGCCATCATGGACAAAGACTCCGGCACCATGGTTGCCGGTAAACTTGATAAAAAGAGCCTTTCCCATCTTGAGGCTGCAAATCTTGCCGGCAAGATGAATGAGTTCAAGAATCAGGTGACTGGCCTTGAAGCACAGCGTGATGCTCTGGCCGAAGCTCTGGTCAAAGTCATCAGTGCCACCGGCAACTCCGTCGGTGATCTCTACAGCCTTGATAAGTTCCAGAATGTTGAAACCTATCCTGCCATTATCGATTATCCCAGAAATGTTGCCGCTTCAGTCAAAAATCAGGTCGATACTATCGCCCGTCAGACTGTCGGCGTTGCCAAGGCGCTTGAATATCCCGCCAAACTCAGTGCCGATGCTGCTTTCTTTTCAGATCCTGCACAGAGCAGAAAGGCGTATGACGGCATGATCGCCAAGGCCGAAGGCTGGGTTGACGAAACCAAGGTTCTCCGTTCCGGTGTTAAAGAAGTATTCAATGCTCTCGGCAGTGATGGGTATGCATGGGAAGGCGATCCTGTGGATGCCGCCACCAGCAAATCTGCTGTTGAGCAGGTCAAGGCCAAAGCTACTGCCCTTGTTAAGAAAGCTGCCAAACTTACCAGCGATCTCAATGCTGCCAATGATACCATCCGTACTCAGAATGCCAAAATCTCCGGTCTTGAAAAGAATGTTGCTGAACTTAACAGCACTCTTGCTGCCAGAGAAGATGAAATTGCCAAGCTCAATGCCGTTATCAACTCCGAAAACGGCCGTCTCAATCCCGAAGAATGGGCTCCCGGCAGTGTCAACAGCCGTCGTGCCATGCGTGGTAATGTCATCGATATCAACAGAAAATTCGGTATCGTGACCATCGATCTCGGCAAGAATACCCGTGTCCGTCAGCTGGTCGGCCGTATCTGGACAGATGTTGATCCTCTGGTGGAACAGCTTGATAAGGACAATCTGAGACTCGTGGTTATGAGAACTGATTCCGATGGCCACGCTGAATACGTCGCACAGCTCAAGATCGTCCGTGTTGATGATGCCTGCTCCATTGCAGAAATCGTCCGGGAAGATGCTTCCAAGGATATCGAAGTCGGTGATTTTGTTGTGATCGCCGAAGAAGATCTTGAAGATGCCGCCAAGTAATCACAGGGTTTACTAAGGAGGTACTGAAATGTTCAATTCAAGATTTATGACAGTGATGCTTTCCCTGACAGCCTTGGCACTTATCGCGATGGTAGTGTTCCAGGTTCTGGAGATGCAGCACTATGAACTCTTCGGAGTTCTTAAAGACAGATTCTTCTGATACTTTAATATGTGAAAAAACGCCCTGCGGGGCGTTTTTTTCTTTTAAGGAGGAACAGGGAAAATTATGCGTACAAACCTTTGGATATTTTTGCTCTTGTTTATCTTGGTGGCAATTACCGGCTGTACTGTGCATGAACGCCGTGGTTACAGCACCATCCCGCAGAATCGTCCTGCGCACTGGGAGACCAATCCCTACGGTTTTGGCAACCGTTGATCATCAAAAGATTTTTTTGAAAAAAAACTCTTTTATGCTATATTATGAAAATATTATAATTGCATTGTAAATAGCTGCGCACAATCATTTGATTGTTGCAGACAGAGTGTTTACAGTAATTTGAATTTAACGGATATGTCCAATGCTTAAACGAATAACCGCATATTTGCAGAAAAATATTCCACTG
>JAZSGI010000177.1:0-13100 GCA_045532655.1 Victivallaceae bacterium | reverse complement strand
TCAAGACTGCGATGCAGAGATGCCAGCAAACGCTGTGTCAATGCCAATTCTTTTACTACTGAACTTACCATAACCGCCGAAAATTAGTTTTAACTTAAAAGTAATATACATCCAAAGTCTATTTTTGTCAAATTACGACTTGCAATAAATACAAATCTGTGCTACTTTACTGTATTATGAGAAAACAGAAAAAACATCGTTTGGAACGTTTGAAAAAACGCAAAAGTGAACGGATTGAAGCCAGAAATGACCGTTTCTGCGAGCGTTACCGCGGAACGCTCCGGGCAACTGTTTCCGGTTACGGATTCGTGACTGTACTTTCCCGTGTCATGACCGGCAATGAAGACAGCGTACTTCCAGGACAGCTCCCGGAGGAAATATTCATACCGCCGAAAGAGATGGGCAATGCTATTGATGGCGATGAAGTCCTTGTAGGTATCCTGCCGCCGTCATCCCGTGATCAGGGCCGGGGGCCGTGCGGACACATAATCAGAGTCCTGACTCCCGGGCAGACCAAAATCGTGGGTGAGGTAATAGCCGGACGGAAAATCAGGCCGCTTAATATTCGCATCACCGACGATATCGATGTATCCGGCCGCAGATGCGGAGCCAAACGCGGCGACTGGGTGGAAATCCGCCTGCAGCGCAATACTGACAGTTGCGAAAAAACTCCTCTCCGGGGTTCTATCGTTTCACGTATCGGCAAAGCAGGAACTGTACAAGGAGATCTTGATGCCATTGTCAGAGAATACGCTTTACCCGAACCGTATTCAGAAGAAGACAATGTCTCTGCCCTGCAGCTGTCCCCCAGAGATATCAAAAGGGAGGATTGCCGCAAACTTTTCACAGTTACCATAGATCCGGCTGATGCCAGAGATTTTGATGACGCCCTTTCCATAAAAACCATAGACAAAGATCATTGGGAAATAGGTGTTCATATTGCAGATGCTGCAGCGTGGATAACGCCCAATTCCCGTTTTGACAAACAGGCGGCAAAGCGGGGGATGACATCGTACCTGCCGGGGAGAACACTGCCGATGCTGCCCCCTGCCCTGACAGCGTTGATCAGTATGCAGGCCGGGCAGGACACTCCGGCTCATTCCATTTTCTTTACCGTAAAAGCTCAAACAGGTGAAATACTTTCCCGGCGGCGAGCGCACACTATCATACGGACACGTTTGCGTCTTGATTATGATATTGTTCAAAAATTCCTTACAGCAGGCGAAATACCTGACAACTGGGATCAAACAACCAGACGGAGTATTACAAGACTGGCAAAAATTGCAGCAATATGGCGCAAAGAACGCCGGGAGAAAGAACAATTCCTGAATATGGAAATGCCGGAAACAAGAATTCTGTGCGATGAAGCCGCCGATACAATCAACGGGTTCCAGATACGGGAACAACGGCAGGCAGAGGAAATTGTAGAAGAATTCATGCTCGCCGCAAATTCCGCAGTGGCAACAGAACTCTATGCAAAAGACATTCCGGCTGTATACCGGATCCACGCAGCACCGGATCAGGAAAAACTTGCCGATTTTGAAATCTTCGCCGAATCATGCGGTCTTCCTTGCGGTGTTCTGCTCCACCGGAGTGATGTTTTCGCTTATGTGGAAAATTTGGCCCGCAGTTCCAAAAAATTCATATTGCTGAATGCTCTCCTGCGTTCTATGCCGAGAGCCGTATATTCTGCAATACCGGGAGAACATTACGGTCTCGGCAAGGTCAAATACTGTCATTTTACAAGTCCCATACGCCGGTATGCCGACCTTGCGGTTCACCAGCAGTTGTGGAATCTGGACACTAACTGCCGTCTGCGGGACAAGGGAACCATGGAACGTTTTGCAGAAAAAATCACTGTCCGTGAAGATATCTGCGACAATGCATACTTTGCCGCATGTGACAGGTTGAAGCTGCGTTATATCTCGGAAAGACTGGAAGACCATCCTGAAGAAAATTTTTACGAAGGGTACATCTCAAAGGTTCTGCAGGCTGGGATATCGGTGTATATACCCGAAATCGGCTTGTTCGGATTTTTGCCGGGAACCAACATCAACCGCAACCGGAGAGGGAATGGTAATATAAAGCAAAACAATACACCGAGATATCAGGCTGGTGATGTTATTTACCTTAAACTTGATTATGTGGATATGGCAAAAGGTAATGCGATTTTCACCCGTTGCTGATGAGAAAGGGGAAAACTTGAAAATGGTAGTTTTAAATAAAAAAATGGTGGATCCGGCCGGGTTCGAACCAGCGACCAAGAGATTATGAGTCTCCTGCTCTAACCGCTGAGCTACGGATCCACTGTGTGTGTGAAAGATAATTTAACACATTTTCGTGAAAATGCAACTGAAAAACAAAAAAAAAATCATAATTTAACTTTTTATTAAGAAGGGAAAAGATAATGTCTGAACACAAAAGACCCGATTGGGATACATATTTTATGGATATTGCAGAAATGGCAGCAAAGCGGAGCAACTGTTCCCGCCGCCATGTCGCTGCTGTAATCGTCAAGGATAAACGGATCATATCTACAGGGTACAACGGCACACCGCGGGGAGTTAAAAATTGTGATGAAGGCGGTTGCCCGCGCTGTAACTCTAATGTTCCCTCCGGCTCCGGTCTGACAGACTGCCTTTGCAGTCATGCGGAGGAAAATGCTATTGTGCAGGCAGCGTATCACGGCATTGCAGTCAAAGATTCAACCTTGTATACCACATTCAGTCCATGTCTTCTCTGTGCAAAAATGATAATCAATGCCGGGATCAGAGAGGTTGTTTACCGCCGCCACTATTCCATTGATGATGTCAGTACCAGACTGCTTTTGGAAGCAGGAGTGAAGATACGTGCCGTTGAGGAAGAAAACAAAACCGCAGAAGGATGTTCATGCTATGAATCTTGATGCTGCTATTGAATGGCGGCAACAACTCCGCCGGGAAGGGAAAAAACTTGTTGTTACCAACGGGTGTTTTGATATCATACACCGGGGTCATGTGGAATATCTGGCGGCGGCAAGAAATTGCGGCGATGCCATGCTTGTACTTGTAAATTCAGATGAATCAGTAAAAGCTCTTAAAGGGCCGTCACGTCCGGTGAATGATGAATATGCCAGAATTACTGTTCTGGAAGCGTTGCGTTCTGTTGATGCTGCTGTTGTCTTTATGTCCAGCCGCTGCGATCATGAACTTGACCTGCTGGAACCAGATATTTATGTCAAAGGCGGCGATTACACTGTCGAAAAACTGGATAAGGATGAAAGAGCGGCATTGGAAAAACACAATACGGAGATACGTTTT
Organism: Victivallaceae bacterium; assembly: GCA_045532655.1. Classification (GTDB taxonomy): domain Bacteria; phylum Verrucomicrobiota; class Lentisphaeria; order Victivallales; family Victivallaceae; genus JAVBQJ01. The sequence goes on along the minus strand of JAZSGI010000177.1, from coordinate 9,801 downwards.
ATTCCCTTTATCCAAGGTTTTTCAACGACCTCGATCATCGAAAAAATGCGTTCGTAAACTTTTCCCCGTCAGATATACATCTGAACGGGGACTTTCTCAATATCCGGCACGCTTTGTAATATCAAGAGCCCGTTCAAAATCCCTTTTCACATGGGAAAAGTGATGGGCATCGGCAGAAATAACTAACGGAACCCTGCATGCCGCAGCATATTCAAGCAAAGGAAGTGCCGGATACTGTTCCTGACACTCTTTGTACCAGCCGGCAGTATTCAGTTCAATCCCTCCGCCATTGGCGGCAAGTTTATCCAACACCCGGCGGGCTTCGCCATAGTACATACGATTGTCTATAAGGGCATATTTTTTCGGCAGATCAAGATGTCCAAGAAAGGCAAATTCTTTTCTTTCTGCAGCCCCCGTGAGTTTTTCCCAGTAAATGCGGCAGATATCCTGCTTCCCGGCAACGGTCAGATCTTTCCAGTCAGAAATGTCATAATCAATGGCAAATTCACCGGCATAATGTACTGATCCGATCAGGTAATCCACCGGATATCCAGCAAGTTCAGCCAGTACAGAATCACAATTTTCAAAGAAAAAATCAACTTCCAGACCGATCAGCAGCCGGAAAGTATCATCATTCAATTCGGCCTGCAGCTGCTGCAGTTCACCGATGTAAGCAGAAAGTTTTTCCGGCAGGAGCCACCATACTTCCTCATCATTCTCCCATGGTCGGCACACCCAGTGGTCGGAGATCCCGAACAGTTTGAATCCTTCCGCCTTTGCCGCCCGGCACATTTCTTCAAGGGGTGACGCTCCATCACTGAAGTTGCTGTGATTATGCAGAGAAACTGCATCTGTACCGGCTGAACGGATCAATTGCCAAAGTTCATTGTGCGGCATCATTTTTCAAAACATCCGTATGTTTCCAAAGCGTGACGACCTATCTTGTACAACATTGCAATGCCGTCAAGGTGAATATCAAGCGGAACCCGGCTCAAGGGACCGCTGCCGTTGCAGCGGCTGATAAAACTGTCAGCCTCAAAGGTGAAATATCCGGGAAAAGAAATATCAAGCAGACCTTTCATAATACTGTCAAGCTGCAGCGAACCTGCATATGGATTGAGGTGATTGTCGGCACCATTGTTGTCGTGGATATGAACTGCTTTAAGATTGCTGCCCAGTTCCACCAGATCGGCATACTGGTCAGGTTTTCCCTCTATCAAGGCGTGACCGGTATCCCAGCAGGCTCCGATAAGGGGATGATTCATGTAAGCGATAAAATCATTAATCTCGCCTGCTGTCATAAAAAAATACATTCCCTGCATGTTGCCGGAAGTACTATTTTCCACACAGACAGTCACCCCGTATTTTTCTGCAACCGGCAGAAGTTTGCGGAGAAACTCCCTGTTGTATTCAAAGTAAGCATCCCTGTCGCCCGGATAAAGATGCTGCCTGCTGTAACTTGTATGGATAACAGCATTCGGTATTCCAAGAATACCGCAAGCCTCGATGGAACGTCTGACCGCTCTCAGGCACGCTTCGTGATCACATTCGCCGGCAGGGTTGTAGTTTGGAGTATGTGCCTGAACATATTTCACCCCGACAGCGGCAGCGGCAGCCGCTGCATCAGCAACAGTTTTGCGCCAGATGGAATCATCATCTGCCATGAATGGGGAATCAGCATTGCAGCAGTTGTAAAAGGAATAATCAATGTACCGGAATCCGCTTCCGGCTGCGGCGGTAACGGCTTCGGCAGGAGTCAGACCATATGCATACAAAGAACCTAACGTTGTAGCTGTTTTCATAAAAAATCCACCTCGCAAATAAATTTTATTTCCATTTAAGATTTGAACTTTTCATTATACTGTTCAAATACTTGATAAGCTCCTGCCAATATCCTTTCCGGGTCTCCGGCAAAGGGTCACCATTTACACCGCAATCAATGACCGATTCAATAAACATGGCATTTCTGCCGGGATCGGGAAGCAGTCCGCTCTCCATGAGCCATGTCAGTTTAAAAAGCGCAGAAGCCTCATCCGTACTCCACAGACGTTCGTTCCTGCTTCGGGCAAAATTAAGCATTATATTACGCAAAACATCATAGGAAAGCGGCATTCCCAGCTCCGGAGCAGAATTGGCAAGAGCAAACGCTCCAACTGCCCCGGCAAAGCGGAAAGCCTCCGGATCATCAGCCACGGCTGAAGCATCGGCAATAAGTTCCATGCTTCTGATATTTCCCATTTCGCTGCGTTCACCCATGGAATATTCCACATCAAACTCCCGGAAAATATCCGCTTCCGGGAATTTACCTTCTGCAGCCTTGCGCCCGCCATTGATCAGAAGGGTCAATTTCCCGGCATCCGGACTTATTCCGGCAAGTATCCAGTCACTCTCCCGGTAAGGGGTTCGCTTCAAAATAAGATACTGTGTTTCAAAAAGTGTCATTACTGCAACTCAACTCCCGTATCCGGATCAACGAAGCGGAACTCTTCATAATGAAGCAGAGGATCAGCCCGGAAACTCAAAACATGCTGTGACTCTTTTTCCAGTTCTTCAAGCAGCTTTGCGTCTTCATTTTTCAACCTTGCGAGAACTTCCGGATGCATTATCACCCGTACCGGTGCGCCTTTGTAACGGCGATCCTTGAGTATTCCGTTAAGTCTGCGCTGAATCTCCACGCTCATACTCAGTGGTGACTTGATAACTCCCGTTCCGCCGCAATACGGACACGGGTTGAAGACAGTATCCTGAACACTTTCGTGTTCTCTCTGCCTTGTCATCTCCATCAAACCGAGTTTGCTTACAGGCAGAACCCGCGTCTTGGCACGGTCATCTTTCACCAGTTTTTTCATAGTCTTGTATACTTCATCACGGTCACGGGTCAGACGCATATCAATAAAGTCGATAACAACAAGACCGCCGACATTACGCAAACGCAGCTGCCGGGCTATTTCTTCTGCAGCTTCAAGATTTGTGGCAAGAACAAGTTCATTCTGATCATTCGATCTGCGGCTTTTGCCGGTATTGACATCAATGGCAATAAGGGCCTCGGTCTCGTCAACACATATCCAGCCGCCGGAAGGAAGCGGGACATGCCTTTGATAAACCTGTTCCAGCTCGGCTGTAACATTATAATACTCAAACAAACCGGTATTCTGTTTATACAAAGATGCTTTCGATGCCATTTTTCTGCCGCCGAATTTTTTCAGCGAAGCAGAAATTTTTTTATAAGCATCGCTGTTATCAACGATGATCTCGTCTATCTCGTCAGTCATGGAGTCCCGTACAGTGCGCTCAATAAGAGTAGGTTCACGGTATACCTCCTGCGGACAAACACCTTTTTCTATGGCATTTTCTATATTGCGCCAGTTGTCAAGAAGCATTTCGAGGTCGCTTTTGAAATAAGCGGCCTTCCGGCCCTCCCCTGCAGTGCGGCAAATAAGCCCCATACCTTCAGGCAGTTCAAGCTCAGAAAGAATATTTTTAAGACGCTGCCTCTCTGAAGCATTGTCTATTTTGCTGGAAAGACCTATATGTTCCGAATAAGGCAGCAGCACAAGATATCTCCCGGCAATGGAAAGATTTGTAGATACACGGCATCCTTTTGACCCGATAGGAGTTTTGACAACCTCAACAAGTATCTCCATACCGGGCTTGAATATTTCCGGAATATCTTCGGCACGGAGTTTTCTTCCGTTGAGATTGGTCACAAACTTACGCAGGGATGCAGCTTTCACTCCACTTTTTCCGCTTATCCGTCTTGCAGTTACCGGATCACTCACCTGCTCCAGAAGCTCATCCGCACCGGGGAGCATATCCTGATAATGCAGAAATGCATTTTTATCCGCTCCGATATCAACAAACGCCGCTTCCAGCGCAGGGGCAAGATTCACAATCCTGCCAAGATAAATCGATCCGACAACCGGTTCATTGCTTACCCGCTCAATAACATACTCTTCCAGCCTTCCATTTGTAAGCTGGGCATAACGGGTTTCAAGTTTCTCGCAATTCAGCAATATCTGTTTGCGGATCTTTTCGCTGTTTCTCATTTTTTATCCTAAATCAATTACGGAGTCACGCCATTTGGCGTTGCCGTTCCAGAAAGCCGCTCCGGGCATGGGTTTCTTGCCGGGTATCACCATTGTAACGATTTCCAGAGCTCCTTCTCCGGCAGCGATCACCCAGCCGTGCTTATCGCAGCGCAGCATCTTTCCCGGTTCATAAACGGCGGTAAATTCTTCACTTATTTTAACGGATTCCACGCTTACGGTCAGTGTTTCGCCGTTAGCAGGATTTCTCATAACAAAAAAGGCTGTCGGCCAGGGCACACAACTGCGCACCTGCCTGTCAAGTTCAACTGCACTGCGCCGGAAATCCATTTTGCCATGTTCTTTGCGGACTTTGCGTGTCATGGTGGCAAGAGATTCCTCCTGCGGGGTTTTGTGCAGCTTGCCGGCAACTATACCGCAAACGACGTCGCCGATGCGTGATGCAGCAAGATGGCCGAGTTTGTCAGTAAGTGTTGAAGTTGTATCATCTGTAGTAACAGGACAGGTACATATATCATAGATCCCGCCGCAGTCAAGACCAAGTTCAACATCCATGAAAGTGACCCCTGTTTCCGCTTCACCATTGGCGATCACAGCAGAAATCGGCGAAGCACCGCGGTATTTCGGCAAAATCGAAGCATGTACATTCAGCACCCCATAGGGGGCAAGTTCAAGTATCTCGCGGCGGAGAATCTGCCCGAAACTTACCACTACCAGCATATCACAGGCTAAATTGCGCAGCAGATCCACTACCACCGGCGCATTTATATCCGGCACTTTTGCAATACCAGTCTGTGAATAATCTGCCAGCGCCCCTACCGGAGTGGGTGTTGGAGTACGGCGGCGGCCAGCCGGTCTGTCCGGCTGGGTCACCACACAATCCACTGAAATACGGGAATCGGCAAGCAATGCCTGCAAAACAGGCACTGCTATTGCCCCTGAGCCTAAAAAGGCTGTTTTTATTCGCCCGGCGGCATCAGACATCAGATCACCATCAATGCAAAGACCAATACAAAAATGGAGACGGTTTCAATAACACCGGCAACCATGATATAGTTTGCAAAACCTTTGCCGGTCTCGCCGTAGGCATCACAGGCATAAGCACAGGTTTTGCCCTGCCAGAAACTGGAGAACATGCAGCCGATACCGGCGGCAATTCCCATGATGAGGTAAAAGGGCCAGAGCTGGAAAACAGCCTGGATCTCGGCGGCAACAGTTTCGCCTGCGGCAACAGCAGCCTGTGCGGCTTCAGCTGCGGCCTGCACCTTGCCGCGCATGACCATCATAAGGATCATGCCGTAAATAGTCTGGGAGAGAGGCATACCGGCAAGAGCGACCAGCAGAAACGGAGCCGGACGGTTCTGTACATAGCATTTCTTCCATGCGGAAATGGCAGCAAGACCGGCAACACCGGCACCATAAGCGGAACCGATGGCGGCAAAACCGATGGCAAGATAACCGCCGGCATTGGAAAGAGCATTCATAAGATATGCATGGTTGAGGTCAAAGGGCATCATTTTTCAATCCTTTCTTATTTGTTAAATATAAATTTTCAATTGTTTTCTTTTTTTACTGCGAGGGGGCGGTATGGGACACCTGTCCATGTCACTCCCACGTGGTTGGAAAATTCAAGAGTATTCAACCGTACACCGTGTACCAGTACACTCATCATACACAGAGCGATATTCAAGGCATGTCCGAAAGCGATAACAAGACTTCCGGGCAGCCAGAGATACCATCCGTCAGCAGCAAGATCGCTGCCCATGGAATTGAAATTGGCTGCAATATAATAACCGGCAAGAGCGACCGCAAAGATACGGATATAACTCAGCAGATCAACAAAACTGTTGACTACAGCAAAGGGGAACTGAAATACATCACCGATATCGAGCCAGTTGACTCCGCCGATAATAACCATCAGAATACCCGCCCCGTACAATCCGTACATAAGGTGGAATCCCCATTCAGGAATTACCATTACAGAAAGCATGTTTGTAACCATGATGAAATTGCCGGCAAGGACAAGCACCCAGCCGAGATGTCCGAGTTTTCCCCGGCAGCTTCTGTCGATACATGCTTTCCAGAGCCGTGCGATCCCCAGTTGCGCCAGACCGAGGGAAAAACAGATAAGCTGCACGTGCTGATCTTTTGATTCAGCCGCCGTAAACCACTCCAATCCTCCGGCTTCGCATCCGAACCACGAACCGCAGAGTGCACCCCAGATGACCGCCACAGTACTGAGTACGGAAGCAAAGAGCAATACCGGTCTTACACTGGTTTTTCTGCCGAATTTCCACCAGCCTGCAGCTGTTAATGCACCGAAAAGGATGCCGTATCCGGCATCATTGACGATCATACCGAAGAAAATGGAGAAAAATATAAGCACGACCGGAGAAACATCCAGTTCCATATACCCGGGAGTAATACCAAGGAAGTCAAAAAGAGGCTTGACCGGTCTGACCCATTTGGGCATTTTCAAGAGAACCGGCGGAGCATCTTCCGGTTCAGGATCACGCACGGCAAAGGCCCAGCCCTCCTTTTCGGCGGCAATTTCAATTTTCCCCATATCATCAGCAGGGACATAACCCTGTATAACGGCAAGTTTACCATCATTGAACATGGTATCACGGGCAGTGAGCAACTCAAATTCCGCCTGAAGTCCGGCAAGATGATCTTTCAATTCCGCCGTGTGCGAAACCATTTCGTCCAGATCATCATCCACACTGACAAGCATGGAACGTATTTCCTTTTCCCGTTCCCGCAAACGCCGGATCGGTTCCTCCGGCATTTGTACAAGCGGGAGTTCATGCTCATCAACCTTCGACATTGTTATCACAGCGAAACCGATTTTTCCGTCTGCGCGCCACACCTCTTCAAGGGCATCAACTCCGTCAAGGTCAGCACACTTTTTAACATCCGCTTCATTGCCGCAACACAGATAAACAGTGATCCCGCGGGACTTCAAAGACTCCAAAACACCTTCGTCAAAGTGGCCCCATGCGGTAAATTTATCCAGTTCACGGGAGAGATTTTCAAGATTTTTTGTCATCTCTTCCCTGCCCTGCATCAGCAATACAGCATAATCAGCAAGTGCTTTGCCATGCATATCCATCGGACGGCGGCATTCGACCTTTTCCCGCTCCGCAAGCACACTCAAAAGCCGTCCGATGTCATCAATACGCTGTTTCAAAGCTCTGCGGTCACTGCGTTCTTCAATGATACTGCCTGAAACATGGATGACACCAAGCTGCTGAAGAGAATTGAGAGTTTCATTTCTGTACTCATCCAGAGTAACTATAGTTATGACTTTCATTGGTGCTATCATGCTGCCGCCTCCGTATTTTTGCCTTTGGCGATCTTTGAACGCACCACAGCAGCTGTATCCTGATCAGAGAGATAAATGGTTATCTTGCGGATATTCTCCCTCGCTTCCGGGATCTTCACCTTTTCAAAAAGGTTCACACGCTGGGTAGTGACAGTCAGTTCACGGTCAAGCATCCGGTGCTGTTCCTCAAGGATGGCATATGCTTCCCGGTTGCTTATAACTGTCTTGAGCGCCTCAATGCAATCTTCCACCGCAGGATCATCAACAAAAAGATCCCCCGGAATATCAGCAAATTCCACACGGTCAAAAGTAGGCACTTCTATACCGGCAATATTCATTTCACCACGGTGAACTGCGATCATTCGCACCCTTGCCGCTGCTTTTGCAGCAAGTGCGTCATCGCCGAAAAGACCGGCAAAGACAGCAAGACGTTCATTTTCCCTGTCAAAGGCCTCCCGGGCTTCCCGCAAACGGTCTGCGCTCTGCCGCAATTCCACAAGCAGCTGCTGTTTCTTCAGCTGCAGCGTCGGCAGGAAACGCAAATACTGACGCAAAGCATCCTGTTCTGCTTTTTTCTGGGTTTTTGTCAATTTTATCTTGGCCATAATCCAACCACCTTATTCAGCGGAGATATCAGTATTGGAGGGCCAGAATTCTTTGAGCATATCACTCTTGATAGAGGTTTCCTGCGGCTCAAAACATTCTGCAAGGGTGCGCCATCCCAGATCAAGAGCCTCCTCAAGCGGAATATTGACAGAAAGATCCATCATTCTGGTCTCAAAAAGTTTGCCGTATTTGAGAAGTTTCCTGTCCCAGGCACTCATCTGGAATCCCATCGACTGTTTTTCCAGAGTGCTTTTGAAATCCGCATAAAGACGGATCATTGCATCCATCAGAGTCCGGTGATCACCCCTTGTGCGGGAATTCACCTGCTGTTTCAAGCGGCTCAAACTGCCAAAGGGTTCGATTCTTCCCCCGGTAAGATAAAACTGACCTTCTGTAATATACCCTGTATTGTCAGGTACAGGATGGGTAACATCACCGCCCGGCATAGTGGTAACAGCAAGGATCGTGATTGATCCCGCTCCGTCAAAGTCAACGGCTTTTTCGTACCGGCTTGCCAGCTGGCTGTAAAGATCACCGGGATATCCGCGGTTTGCGGGGATCTGATCCATAGTAACAGCAATCTCTTTGAGAGAGTCTGCAAAGTTGGTCATGTCAGTCAGAAGCACCAATACACGTTTCCCCTTCATGGCGTAACTTTCGGCAACCGCCAGAGCCATATCCGGAACCAGCAGGGATTCAACAACCGGATCGCTTGCAGTATGGACAAACATAACTGTGCGGGAAAGAGCCCCGGAACGGTCAAGGGTGTTTTTGAAATAAAGGTAATCATCATACTTCAACCCCATTCCGCCCAGAATGATGACATCAACTTCCGCCTGCAGGGCGATACGGGCGAGAAGCTGATTTGATGCTTCTCCTGCCACAGAAAAGATCGGCAGTTTCTGTGATTCCACAAGAGAATTGAAAACGTCGATCATAGGGATACCCGTACGTATCATCTTTCTGGGGATGACACGTTTTGCAGGATTGACAGAGGGACCGCCGATTTCAATAAGCTGTTCCGTAACAGGCGGGCGGTGATCACGGGGTTCACCCCTGCCGTTGAAGATACGTCCGAGAAGGCTCTCTGATTCCGAAACCTTCATGGGACGGCCGAGAAACCTGATCTCGTCATCTGTACTGATACCCCTCGACCCGGCAAAAACCTGCAAATAAACCTTTTCCCCATCCAGACGTATGACACGGGCGAGAGAAGTACCATGCGCAGATTTCACCTCTGCAAGTTCGTTATTACTGACATTTTCAGCTTCGACACAAATCACGTTGCCGATGATCTGAATTATTTTGTGATACACTTTATACATTTGCCGCACGCTCCCGGATCTTGACATCTATTGAGGCTTCAGTAGTTTTGAATTCGCCGTTGTCAACTGCTTCATAGTTCCAGTCAATGAAGAGCTGGCGCAGTTCCAGGAACCAGCGTCGTGCCTCTTCCTTTTCTTCAAAATTGAATCCGCTCTTCAGAACCGATGCAACCTTAGTGAATACATACTGCTGACGGGAACGGGGGGTTGCGCCGTCAACTGCATCAAAGGTATTCTGCTGCAGGTACACATAGTCCAGAAATTCGCTCTTCAGATATATGATATAATCGTCGATGGTCGTTCCATCTTCACCGACAACTTTCATCATCTGCATGACTTCGTTGCCGCGGCGCAGGATATTGCGGGCAACGGCAAGATCCCCGGCATCCACCAGACTGTTGTAATGGCTCCAGCTGTCAAGGGGATTGATAGCCGGATACCGGCGGGCATCGGAACGTTCACGGGAAAGCCCGAGAAAGGCTCCGACAACTTTGAGTGT
>JAZSGI010000032.1:0-18037 GCA_045532655.1 Victivallaceae bacterium | reverse complement strand
GTACAGGCGGTTATTTCCAGATTGCGGAAACGTTTTGAGGCTTCAACGTATGCTCCGGAGATCATACCGCACCCGACGATACCTATGCGTGCTTTTTTCATTATAGTATCATTCCCAGTGTTGGATGTTATTTTCTGCCTGAAACAAGACCAGTTCCGGTAAGATAATCATAGCTGCGCTTGAGTGCTTCGAGCATTTCGATTTCGCAATAATCAAGCTCAACAATAATGTATTCGACCCGATCAGGAACATTGGCGATCAGTTCCGGTATCGGCAATTCGCCTGTGCCGAGAGGCAGCAGATCTACTTTGCAATTCAGGAAACCGTTATTGGTTCCATCAATACTTGTCTGCTGGCGGCATACACCGTCTTTCATATGTATGGAAACAACTTTATCGGAAAAAAGCTTCAGCATTTCCACCGGATCTTCGTTGCCGAGACTGGTGGACCAGAAGCAGTCAAGCTGATAATTCACCCCCGGACAAAGCTCACGGTAAATATCATATTTGAGTCTGCCGTCTATACGCTCAAATTCAAAGTTATGATTATGCTGCATCAGGGAGTAACCGTTGCGTGAGAGTACTTCCAGAATTTTATTGGTATTTTCTGCTGTACGTTTGATCGCATCCATATCTTTGAAGTTGTCGGGGCCGTAACCGGTTACAATAGTTTTAAGTCCTATTGCATCGGCAGTGTCCATCACTTCGCCGAGAGCATCCGGGTTTGAAGCCCAGGGTGAGTGTGAAGACGAAATCTCCATACCCATATCATTGACGATTTTTTTGAACTCTGATGGGCGGATGTTCCAGAACCCGGCAGGTTCGACTGCAGAGTAGCCGATATTGGCGATCTTCTGCAAAGTGCCGATAAAATCTTTGCTGGCATAATCACGTACAGAGTAGAGCTGAACGGAGATTTTCTTTTTCATTTTTGTTCTTTCCTGTTAATTACAGTTCTTGTGTTAAAATTCCGGCAAATGCATTTGCTTTTTTAATTTAAGAGTGATATAGTAATTTTGCAATTGATAAAAAGTCCTGTTATTTATGAAAAAATCTTAAAATGAATGAATTATTCAATCGCCATTACAAGAGGATCACTTACTGCGGGATCTTTAAGGCGCCCAGTTCTCCATTGCGCCCTTTCTGTATAGATCGCAATACTGAATATCTGGAAATAATAACAGGCGGGGTGGTATATCATGATTCTCCGGAATATGACACCTTTCGCAGGGGAAGTATATTCTGGCATCAAAGCGGTGACTATACCATATATAAAACATCTCCGGAAGATCCGTACAGGTGTCTTTGTATAGCTCTGGATACTGACGGCACGCTGCGACCGCTTCCAAGATACGGCAAGTGGGGATACGCTCCTGAATTAAGCAGTTTTGTTGAAAATATGCTCTATTTTGCCGGGAGAAACCGTCTTGCCGAGGAAGGTGTGCTTGCCTATACTTTGGGCAGCCTGTTATGTCAGATGCTGTCAAATGACAATTCTTCCGTACCGCGCCCGGTACGTATTGCGTGCCATATTATGGATACCAGTATCCTTGATGATTTATCTGTGGATGAGCTTGCCCGGAAAGCCGGAGTAAGCAGATCAAGACTTTTTGCTCTGTTCCAGAAGCACATGCAATGCTCGCCTTATCAATATTTGCTTACAAGACGCATAGCGGCTGCAAAAGAGCTTATAATCCAGCGTCCGGAAATGCCTTTCAAGCATATTGCAGAGGGATGCGGATTCAACAATATAGAGATTTTTTACCGGCAATTTTGCCTTCATACCGGGGTGACGCCGGGAGAATTCCGCAAGAAAAACACCATTTTGGCATAAAAAACAAAAATTTTTCATAAAAATGTCTTTTTTCATTTGCATTTTATAAAAATGGAGTTATTTTAATATTGTAGTCAATACAAAAGTATAACAAAACAAAAAATAACAAACCAACAAAAAAAGAAAGGTTATAAAAATGAAAAAGTTTGTTTGCAGTGTTTGCGGTTACGTCCATGAAGGTGATGAAGCTCCGGTGAATTGCCCCCAGTGCAAAGCTCCCGCTTCCAAATTCAATGAACAGAGTGTTGATCTCACCAATATCAAGTGGGCGGCAGAACATACCATCGGCAGCGTTGAAGGCATAGATCCTGAAATCATCGAAGGTCTCCGTGCCAACTTCACCGGTGAATGTACCGAAGTCGGAATGTATCTCGCCATGAGCCGTCAGGCTGACCGTGAAGGTTATCCTGAAGTTGCAGAAGCATACAAGAGGATCGCTTTTGAAGAGGCTGAACATGCAGCTAAGTTTGCAGAACTCCTCGGCGAAGTTGTGGTTCCCTGCACCAAAACCAACCTGACCCGTCGTGTTGAGGCCGAAGGCGGTGCATGTGCCGGAAAGCTGGAGATCGCAACCAGAGCCAAGCAGCTCGGTTATGATGCCATCCATGACACTGTTCACGAGATGTGCAAGGATGAAGCCCGTCACGGTGCGGCATTTGCCGGATTGCTCAAGCGGTATTTCTGAAAATGGAAATCCTTGAAATACTGAAAAAACACGGTATTTCGCCATCGCCGCAAAGAGTTGCAATATATGGCTTTTTGCGGCATAATCCGGTGCATCCGACAGCGGATATGATCTTCAAAAGTCTGCGTGCAGAAATGCCAACTCTCTCGTTGATGACAGTTTACAATACATTGAAACTGCTCATCAGCAAAGGGTTGGTTCAGGAGATCAGAATCGAGGATGGTGAGTTGCGCTATGATGGCGATATGCGTGATCATGGGCACTTCAAGTGTGTATCCTGTGGAGAAGTCTACGATCTTTTCCCGCCGGAAGGAGCGCAGATGGTTTCCGGGATCCCCGGACTGCCGGAAAGTTTCCGGATAAAAACCATACAGCTGTATTGTCACGGTACTTGCAGCAAAGAGAAGTGCAGGAACTATAACCTGTGAGGAGTAAAAAATCAGGAACCTGAGGAGAAGAGAGGTTCCGTTGCGCCGCAGTTTTGTAAAAAAAACTGCGGCTTTTTTAAAATATTTTTGTCCGGTATTGAAAATTCTGCTTGCGGAGTTATATTAAGCATTATTACCTGGAATGTGTTTATGAAAATAACTGTTATAACTGACAATAGTGCCCGTTTGCCTTTTCAGGAAGAGCACGGGCTGGCTTTGTATATTGAATACAACGGCAGAAAGATACTTTTTGATTGCGGATCAGGTGAGGTGCTGGCTGACAATATGCGTAGTGCCGGAGTTTTTCCGGAAGAAGTGACAGATATTGTTATTTCGCACGGACATTATGATCATTGCGGTGGGCTTGGCTGGCTCCTGCAACATGCTGCCGGAGCTGAGGTATGGAGTACATCCGGGATAACTCTTCCGCATTTCAGCTGTCATCCCGGCAAGGTTGTGCGTGATATTTCCATGCCGGAAGAGGTCAGAAAGGTGTGGAAAAATTGGCCGCATAAAAAAACGGCGGATGCGCCGGAACTCATTCCCGGTGGAATATGGTTATCCGGCAGAATACCCAGAGTTTCCGGTGAAGATGCCGGAGGACCTTTTTTCTCCGATCCGGCATGCTGTAATGCAGATGCGATCCCCGATGAACTTGCTGTACTGCTTGATAATGGTACCCTTGTGCAGGGGTGTTGTCATGCAGGGATAGTGAATACGATGAGTTATTTCAAAAAAATCTGTCCAGATATTCCGGTAAAAAGAATTATCGGCGGTCTGCATCTGCTTCATGCCGGACGGAAAAGATTGCAGGAGACGGCAGCTTTTCTTGAAGAGTCTGATCTTGAAGAAATCTTACTGTTGCATTGTACCGGGGATGCGGCATGTGAATATTTGAAAAGTTTTCTCTCCTGCAAGGTCGTAACCGGTCATGCAGGTATGGTAATAAATGCAAATTGAACAAGGGGTTGGAGTTATGTTGTTGGCGGTAAATGTTGTCTGCAGTGTTGCGGTTCTTATTCTTGTTGTATTTTTGCTGTTGCGTAAACACGGTGATTCCGGAGCAGCAAAACATATTGATGACGCTTTTGCGGTAAGCCGCCGGGAAAATGCGGAAAATCAGCAGATGCAGCGTCAGGAACTTAACAGCCTTTTTGCCAATCAAACTGAGTTGAACAGGAGTTTTTTCTCTGATTTTACCAGATTTCTGCAGGATATGCGCGAAAGCACAACCAGAAATGATATTGCTGCAGCCGAAAAAACAGCAAAAAATTTACAGGATTTTGCCGATCGCAATGATCGCCGCTTTGGCGAACTGGTGCAGTCCCTTGAAGAAAAAATCAATTCTCTGAAAAATGCAGTGTTGGAGGAAAACCGTAATTTCAGACGTGAACAGATCGAGTTTCAAAGCAAATTTCAAAGCTGCATGAACCAGCAGCTTGAGCAGAATCGCAATGCTGTCGATCTGCGCTTGAAGGAAATCCAGGCGGAGAGTGCCGCAAAACTTGATGAGATGAAGAAGACTGTGGATGACAAATTACAGGAATCCATGGAAAAGCATTTCAATGAGTCATTCAAACTTATCAGCGAAAGACTTGAACAGGTACATAAAGGTCTTGGCGAAATGCAGAATCTTGCCGCCGGGGTGGGGGATTTGAAAAAAGTCCTTACCAATGTTAAAACCAGAGGTAATCTCGGCGAAATACAATTACTTGCAATTCTTGAACAATATCTTGCTCCGGAACAATATGTTGCCAATGTTATTACTGTCCCCGGCAGCCGTGAAGTGGTGGAATTTGCCATAAAAATGCCGGGAAAAAAGGATGAAGAACCTGTACTGCTGCCTCTGGACAGCAAATTCCCGGTGGAGGATTATCAACGGCTGCAGGAAGCCTATGAGATTTATCCGCGAATGTCTGCAGAGTTGAAAAAAAGTCAGGAGGCTTTTGTGAAAGCAATAAAGAAGAGTGCCGCAGATATTCAGAAAAAATATATATATCCTCCCGTAACTACTGCTTTTGCTATGATGTTTGTGCCGAGCGAAGGTATATATGCCGAGATCCTGCGCCAGCCCGGTCTCTTTGAGCAGCTGCAGAACGAGTTCAAAACTGTAGTTCTGGGGCCGTCAAACCTTGTTGCTTTCCTCAATGCTTTGCAAATGGGGTTCAAAACTCTTGCTCTTGAAAAACGTTCCAATGAGGTGTGGCGTATATTGGGTGCAGTAAAAACAGAGTTCCACAAATTCGGTGACGCCATGGAGGCTACCCGCAAGAGTCTGCAGACCGTTGTCAATCACGTGGATAAAATCGGTGTACGTTCCCGTGCGCTGGAACGCCAGCTGCGTGATGTACAGGAACTGCCGTCGGCAGAAACCGCATCTGTATTGCCTGAACCTGCTGCTTGCGGGGAAATATTTACTGAACCTGAAACCGATGGTCAGGATTGACCGGAGCTGATTTTTTCCAGTTCTTCCCAGCGGGCGTACAGGGCTTCGACCTTTGCCTTTGCCGCATCAAGTTCTGCCTGCAGCTGGACGGTGCGGCTGCCGTTTGTCCGGAAAAAATCCGGATCGCAGAACATAGTTTCAAGTGTCTCCACCTCTGCCTCTGCTTTGGCTATGTTTTCCTCCATATCCTTCAGTTCAAGAGCCTCTTTGTAGGTCAGCTTGCGTTTTTTGACGGGGGAGGGCTGTGGTGTATTTTTTACCTGTTGTTTGATTGGCTGCCGTGGTGTTTGTGCCGCTTGCAGGCGGGTTTGCCGTTTGCTTAAATAATAATCGTAATCACCGGGCATGGAGAATACTGTTCCATCACCCTCCAGAGCGACGATATGGGTGCAGACACGGTTCAGAAAGTACCGGTCATGACTTACCACAGCAACACAGCCGGGGAACTGTGCAAGGGCTTCTTCCAACAGGCGCAGCGAACTTAAATCAAGGTCATTGGTCGGTTCGTCAAGTATAAGAAAATTGCCGCCCTGTTTAAGTATTTTTGCCAGAATAAGTCTGGCTTTTTCGCCTCCGGAAAGATACCTTATCTGTGTACGTATCCTTTCATCTTCAAAGAGGAAGCGTTTAAGGTATGTCCATATAGTGATTTTAGTGCCGCCGAATTCCACAAAGGATTTGCCTTCGCCGATCTCCTCCTCCACAGTTTTGTCCTGATCCAGGGCAAGTCGCATTTGATCCACATAATTGAAAACCACTGTATCAGCAATTTTTACTTCGCCGGAATCAGGTGCAAGTTTGCCGGATATCAGCTGCAGCAGTGTTGTTTTGCCGACACCGTTACCGCCGACAATCCCCATACGGCATCCGGGGAGAAATTCAAAATCCAGATTGCGGAATATTGTTTTGCTGCCGAAAGCATGGGAAACATCTTTCATTTCCACAACTCTGTCGCCGAGATGGGGCGGCGGCGGAATGACAAGTTCTATTTCCCCGGTACGTTCCGGAGCGGAGATGGCGGAAATTTCTTCAAAGCGTTTTATCCTGCCCATGTTTCGCTTTAAGCGTGCCTTGGGCGAACGGCGCACCCACTCTATTTCATCACGCAGAAATTTCCTGCGTTTGTTTTCCATAATATCTTCAAGTGTTTCCCTGGCGGCTTTTGCTTCAAGGTAGTCGCCGTAACTGCCGTTGTAACTGTATATCTCGCCATGATCAAGTTCAAGTATCCTTGTTGCGATCCGGTCAAGGAAGTACCGGTCGTGGGTGACAAACAGACACGAACCCCGCCAGTTGACAAGTATATCCTCCATGTCTTCGATCGTTGCCACATCCAGATGGTTTGTCGGTTCGTCCAGAAAAAGCAGATCAGGTTCCGAAATGATCGCTCTGGCAAGAGCCACCCGCCTTTTTTCTCCTCCGGAAAGAGACGATACCGGGTGTGAATCATCCGGCAGTCCGAGACGGCTGCACACTTTGCCCAGTTTGTCTTCCAGGTGCCATGCATCGTGAACAGTCAACAGGTGTTCGATATGATCATGATCGACACTGTTTCCGGTACCGGAGTAAAGGGCGTGAAGTTTTTCAAACCACGCCAATCCTGTACGGACATTGCCGGAGACAGTGAGATTCTCATCCAGCTGAAAATCCTGTGCCAATATTGCTGTACGCAGATCCCGCTGCGGGGCGACAATGCCATCCGCCGGGAGTTCCAGTCCTGCCAGAATTTTTATAAGGGTGGATTTTCCTGAACCGTTGCGCCCGATCAGGGCGACCCTTTCACCGGCATTAACTGCCATTGTAACACCGTTGAAGAGGACTTGCCTGCCGATAGACAATTTGATATTTTCTGCTGATATAAGAACTTTTTCTGCCATCAATAAATCTCCTGTTACCTTTTAATATACCACAAATAAGAAAAAAATCTACTGAAAGGTGCTTTTCTTTACTTGACAAGTATGTTTCAAGGTGGTATAGTAATAGAAACAGAAGTGAAATCGGAGAAAAATATGTCTGATATGAAAGATGCAGTAAAATTTGAAGCCGGCAAATCATTTGCCAGCACTGCTGCTACTTTTTGTGGTCGTTTTTCCTCCATTATTATCATTACCGGCATTGTCTTCGCCGGTCGAATTAGCATTATTTAAGGCCATTTGCGTATTTTCTGAGTACACGGAAACGCAAATGGTCACGCCGGTGATGATCGGCGATGTCCATGACGTTCTGTGTGTTCAGATGTTTATAAAACAAAAGGAAAGAAAATGAACACAGAACACAATCAAGCAATCGGAATGAGAGTACGTGAACTACGTACCCAGAAAGAGTACACTCCTGAATACATGGCAGAAGTACTCGGTATTCCGGCCGAAGAGTATCTTCAGTATGAAAACGGCACCAAACAGGCCCCGTTTTTCATTTATTACAATATGGCTGAACATTTCGGGATTGATGTTTCCTCCATTATCAGCGGCGAGGCACCGAACCTTGCATTGTATACAATCACCCGCAATGGGGAGGGATTTCCCCTTGTCCGTAATCCTGAATTTTCTTATCTGCATCAGGCAATACGCATGAAGAACCGTACCGGTGAACCTTTTATCGTTACTGCCCCAAGCCGCGGTGATGCAGAACCAATACATTTCTCGGAACACAATGGTCAGGAATATGTACTGGTATTGTCGGGCTCTTTGAAGGTTGCCATCCGTGACAGGGAAGAGATATTGAACGAAGGCGACAGTATGTATCTGGAGGGGCTCGAACCCCACGGTATGGTTGCCGTTGGCGGCAAGCCGTGTAAATTCCTCTCCATTGTCATGCATCGTGAACATGAAGCTGGCGGACAGGATCGTTTTGCTGTGCCCAAGGTGCAGGATATCCAGCGGCAGGATGAGGATCGCAAATATTTGTATCAGGATTACATGGAGGAATCATGGAATCCTGACGGCACTCTCCGTGCCGTGAAATTCAATGTTCCGGAAAAATTCAATTTTGCTTACGATGTTCTCGGTCGCATGGCTGCAAAGAATCCGGATAAAATCGCCATGCGGTGGGTTTCCAAAGACAAGGTTTGCAGTGATATAACCTTCAAGGATATGTACGAGAATTCCATGCGCTGTGCCAATATGCTTTACTCCATGGGCATACGCAAAGGTGACAGGGTAATGCTGGTTCTCAAGCGGCACTATCAATTCTGGTATGCCCTTAATGCTTTGCATATGATCGGCGCTGTTGCTGTGCCTGCTTCATGCCAGATGACGGCACATGACTTCAAATACCGCTTTGACCGGGCTGAAGTCAAATTTGTTCTTGCCAGTGCCGACGGAAATATAACCGATGAAATCGATGCAGGCAGCAAAGATACCGGCGTGCAGCACAAGTTCACCTGTAACGGCACAAAAGCCGGATGGCTTGACTTTGATGCTCTTTATCCGAAGTTCCAGCCGCAGTTTGACCGTCCCGACGATCTTTATACACGCGACCCCATGCTGGTTTTCTTCAGTTCCGGTACTACCGGTTATCCCAAGATGGTTGAACACGATTACTCTTATCCGCTTGGCCATATCATGACAGCCAGACACTGGCACAAAGTCAATCCCGAAGGACTGCATTTTACAGTAGCTGATACCGGTTGGGGGAAAGCGCTCTGGGGAAAAATTTACGGGCAGTGGCTCTGCGAGGCCGGGGTGTTCACTTTTGACTTTGAACGTTTCCATGCCGATGAGATCCTGCCCATGTTCAAAGAGCACGGTATAACAACATTCTGCGCTCCGCCGACAATATTCCGTTTCCTGGTGAAAGAAGATCTTTCCCACATTGATTTCTCCACACTTGAGCATGTTACTACTGCCGGTGAGGCAATGCCTCCGGAGGTCAGTGAAGCATTTATGCGTGCATCCGGTCAGCTTCCTTACGAAGGATTCGGGCAGACGGAATCCACAATGCTCATCGGAACTCTGGCTGATATGGAACCCCGTCCGGGGTCAATGGGCAAAGCCAACCCTGAATATTGTATTGAACTCCTTGATCCGGACGGCAATCCGGTTCCTGTCGGCGAAACCGGCGAAATCTGCGTCAAGGCGGAAAGCTGCGAAAATCATCCCTGCGGACTTTTCTGCGGTTACCTCAATGCTCCGGAAGATACCTTCAAAGCATGGCATGACGGCTATTACCACACCGGCGATCAGGCATGGCGGGACGAAGAAGGTTACTTCTGGTACGAGGGCCGTGCTGACGATATCATCAAGACCTCCGGTTACCGTGTCGGTCCCTTTGAAGTGGAAAGTGTACTGATGGAATTGCCGTACATTCTTGAATGTGCCGTAACCGGTGTTCCGGATCCTGTCCGTGGAAAAGTTGTCAAAGCTACAGTGGTATTGACAAAGGGTAAAGAAGCCGGCGATGAGTTGAAAAAAGAGATCCAGGAATATGTCAAAACTCATACCGCTCCGTACAAGTATCCCCGTATTATTGAATTTGTGGCAGATTTGCCCAAAACAGTAAATGGCAAGATACGCCGGGCGGCGATCCGGGATAAAGACAAATAATAATAACAGTTCCAACTGCATCTGTTGTTCTTGCGGACAGCAGGTGCAGTATTTTTACAAAGGAGAATTATTTATGTCATGGGGCATGCGGAATATCGTAATATCAATTTTCGGTTCTTCCATTATGGAGGGGCGCATCGGGGTTGAAAAAGCGGAGGACCGTTACTATAATATTTTGCAGCGCAAACTTTCGGAGGAGTTCCCGGAAGTTTGTTTTGCTGTTGTGAATGGTGCCACAGGTGGATGGTCGACACGTGAATTGATGGAGGGCTTTGAGGAAAAAGTCTTGCGTTTTGCTCCTGATTACTGTCTTGTTATGTTTGGGGCAAACAATCACGATCAAAATAATCCTGAACGTATTCTGAAAGATGGTGAACTGCAGGAACTGATGAATGAGTTTGAGCGTAAACTCCCCGTTGCCTGCCGCCGGATAGGTGTGATCTGCAGTCCTGTTATCAACAGCTTCCACTTTGTAACCCATGATCCGGCATGGCAGCCGCTGCTGCAGCAATACGGCGGTTTGGATGAAGTTATGGAAATCGAACGGGAGGAGGCCCGTAAACATTTTTCCCGCCAGGGGTGTCCGGTGCTGGATCTCGGCAAAGAGATGCGCCGGGACATGAATAAATATATTCTTGCCTGTGATGGTATCCATCTGTCGCCGGAGGGACACAAGTTTTTTGCTGAAGCTCTTTTTGAAATCATGAAACAGGTTATTGTTGAAAATAATCAGGATACAAATGGCAGGGAATAAATTGCTATGCTCAATATGTGTTTCGTAAATTCTATGGAAAAAGTACTTTCTGACAGGGAATGGAGTCCGGAAATAAAAAATTACTGCAGTGATGTGGCATTAAAAGGTGAAATATTTTCTTTTCAGATAGCACTTTCCCGCCGGGAAGAATGTGGTGATGCCGTACCATGGAATTTGCACAGTGTATTGCCTGAAGGTTTTGAGGATGCGGTCACCGTCAGGGTGGTACAGGATATGCCGGTGCGTCTGACAACATGGGTTGAGCGTGATGATAATATTCTTGCCCGGAGAGCGGCTTTGCTGCCTGATTTGCTGAAACCGTGGAACCCGGAAGATGGTTTTGCGGTTGCCCCGCTGCAGTACAGGACACTGTGGGTAACTGTAAGCGTTCCGCGGGAAATCACTGCCGGGAAGTATGAATTTACCTTTTCTGTGAGTCAGCATGGGGCAGAACCGGTATGCAGCGGAACTTTTTCCCTGAATGTCCTTAACGGAGTTTTGCCGCCTCAGGAGATAAAGAGGACAGAATGGTTTTATGCTGAATGTCTTTCGCTTAAATATGATACCGTAATGTGGAGCGAAAAACACTGGCAGGTGCTTGAAAAATATTTCCGTAATCAGACAGATCATGGCTGTACAAGGATCCTGACACCTCTTTTTACGCCGCCGCTGGATACAGCAGTCGGCAGTGAACGCCTGACAACACAGCTGGTAACTGTAAGCAGAAATAGCGGGAATGGATATTCTTTTGATTTTTCATTGCTTGAACGCTGGATACAGCTTGCATTGCAGTGCGGGTATTCTGAAATTGAATTTGCTCATCTTTTCAGTCAATGGGGGGCGGAATTTGCTCCCAAAATAGTTGTTGACGGTGTGAATGTTTTCGGCTGGAAGGTCAGGAGTGACAGCCGGGAATACAAGGAGTTTCTTGAGGCATTTATTCCGGAATTGCTGAACTTTCTTGAAAGACATGATTGGAGCGATATCGTTGTTTTTCATCTTTCCGATGAACCATCGTTGAAACATCTTGATAATTACAAATATGCCTCCGGACTGCTCAAGGAACTTCTGGGAGAGAAATATACTGTTACAGATGCACTTTCCAACCTTGATTTCTACAAGCAGGGGTTATGTGCTGTGCCTGTGGCTGGAATAGAGGAACTTCCGGCTTTCCATCAGGATGGAGTCAAGCCGTTGTGGGTATATTATTGCTGTGGCCCTGAACATGTTGCAACAAACCGTTTTATTCATTTCCCGGCGGCAAGGACAAGGAGTCTCGGAATACAGCTTTTTATGTATGATTGTGATGGTTTTCTGCATTGGGGATATAATTTCTGGTATTCACGTTTGGCAAAAGAGGTGATAAATCCTTATGAAACCACAGATGCCAACGGTCTTTTCCCGGCAGGCGATCCTTTTTTGGTCTATCCCGGAAAAGATGGGCCGGAGGATTCCATAAGGCATGAAATATTGCGGGAGGCTTTTCAGGATCACCGGGCATGCAAATTGCTTGAGCAGCTTGCCGGGCGAAAGACTGCTGAAGATGTGATAAATAATGCTGCCGGAACTCAGGTGTCTGTAAGTGTTTATCCCGGTACTGCTCCGGAACTTTACAGGGTACGCAAGGCTATTTATGAAAAGCTGGAAAAATATTTGACTTTTTGAATAACCTGTATTATAGTAAATTCCATTGGAGGTTATTATGGCTGATAATAAAAAAAACTGGTTGTGGCTGCAGCGGGAAATTCCCGGTTTGCAGCAGAAGAGCATACTGGACGCTGAAAATGCGGAACGGTTGAGAATGTATTGCAGCGGATGCATCACTGATACATCTTTGAATAAACACTTTATCGGGCTGCTCGCCGGTATCGGCTGTATCCTTATTGCCGCCGGTATTATTCTATTTTTCAATTACAACTGGGATATGTTCAGCAAGACGACACGGATCGCAATATCCTTTCTGCCGCTTCTGCTTGGTGCCGGTTTGGGCGGGTATACTCTTATATGCGGTAAAAAAGGTGTATGGCGGGAGGCATCTGCGCTTATCACTGCTGCCGGAGCCAATACTGCGGCGGCAATGATATCCCATATTTATCATACCGGCGGGACACTTGGTGATTTTGCAACCCTTATGTTTCTTACAACTTTTCCACTGATGTTTATTTTTAACAGCAGGGCGTTGGCTTTTGTTTTTCCTGTCTGGCTTTTCATGTCGCTGGAAAGAACTTTTTCACAGGGCCCCAATCTTATTGCTCTGCTTCTGTTTGTGATTTATGCGGCTTATCTCGTGAAATTGATGTATGACGGCGGCAAAAACATGGTATTTGCCAGATATATGACTGTACCGGCGGTAATTTACTTTTTAATCATTTATCCGGAATATCCTGTGCTTATGACTGTTGCCGCATGTGTACTGTTTATGCTGATTGCAATGGAGATATTCAGGAAGAATGAAAGCATTGCAGAAAATCCGTGGTTGTTGACATCTGTTGCAGTACTTGTTTTTCTTGCTCTTACCGCTTCCTGTGTCGGCGGAGAACTTTTTGTTGGTGTCGGATATGAAGATGGTAGAATGCTGTCAATGAGTCTCGTTTGGATTATTCTTATTATAATGGCTGCCGTTGTGATTATGGTACACAGGGCCATGAATAGAAGATTTACCGTAATAGACGGAGTTCTTGCAGTGTTCCTGGGGATGGCTGTTGCCGGTTCAGCCGGGTATTTTTTGCCGTACGAAATATTTTTTTCACTTCTTATTGCCATCTGGAGTGTGTATTTGCTTGTGGTTGGTTGTAAAAAACAATCTTCGCTTTTCTTCAATGTTGGTATGATTCTGGCGGTGCTGCTTTTGATATGCCGATTCTTTGATGAAAATTTCGGAGTGCTTGCCAGAGCCGCAGGATTTGTGATTTCCGGTATCGCATTTGTTGTTGCAAATATCATTTTTGCCCGCAAAATAAAGAGAGCACGCAGAGAGGTGGAGCATGAAGAAAAGTGATGTGATAAGATTTGTATTTTTCAGTCTTACTCTGGTTGCCATACTCTGGTATCCGGTCAACAAGATATTACGCTTTGAATTTCCGGCTCAGGCTCCGGCGGAATATAATTTTAAACTTGAGCTTTATGACCCGTACGATCCTCTGCGCGGCAGATATGTCGCTTTGAATAATACAATGACTGTACAGACAAACTACGTTCCGTTGGCGTCCAGTCGGGAGTGCTGCGCTGTACTCCAACGGGATGCTGAAGGGTTTGCGGTTGTGACTGAACTCGTGCCGGCTCCCCCTGCAGGAAAAGATTTTATCCGGGTAAAGTACATGTATGAAACATTCAGTGATGACGGCAAAACAGAATGTATTATAGCTTTGCCTTTTGACCGGTTTTATTTGAACGAAAAAGATGCTCCTGAAATGGAAAGACGTGTCAGAGAGGCTTCAGCAGAGGGCAGGGCTGTTGTGAAAGCGAAAGTTTATAAGGACGGTACAGCAGTGATTTCTGACCTTATGGTCGGGGAATGACGCTGCGGTACACTCCTGAAATTAAACGTACCCGTAACGATCCGGGTGCGTTTTTTTTCATTCTGGGGCCGTTTCCTTTTCCAGCCATTCAAGGAATGTCAATGCTGCTTCCCTGGATGTTTGGCACATTTCTTTTGACGGCTGCAGTGAACTGCATACCTCAGGACGTGATGCAGAGCCGAATAAACGGCAATTCATGTTTTCGTCCAGTTGTACACATGGAACTCCCGCCGGTTTGCCGTTTGGCATGCCGGGGATGGGGGATGATATTGAGGGGGCAATACAACAGGCCCCGCATTTGTGGCGACATTCATAATCAGACATAATATGGTAATATACATTAGGATAAATTTTTTGCAAATAAAAGGGGAGGCGTGCCTGTGTAATAAAAATGCCGGATATATGGGCAAAAAGATTTGTCAATCTCCCCAAAAGGTGTTATATTTCCCAAAGCAGTTTTCAAAAGTACGGAAGAACGTATGGATAGTTTTGTAATATTGTTTCTTGATCTTTTCGGAACAGCCGTTTTTGCTGTTTCCGGAGCAGTGCAAGGGGTACGCAGGAAATTTGATATTTTCGGTGTTACTGTTCTGGCATGCTGTGTGGGTGTCGGCGGCGGCATGATCAGGGATACTATTATCGGGGCCGTTCCGGCAGCCGCATTGCAAAATGAATATTACCTTATGACATGTATTCTTGCCGGATTGATAACATTCTGCACTGCCGGTTATTGGATACAAAAACGCAATATTGTGAAAATCTGTGATGCTGTAGGTTTGGGGGTATTTACTGTTCTCGGAGCCGCCAAAGGTTTTGCTTATGACCTTGGCTTTGTCGGTATAGTGCTTTGCGGTGTATCTACTGCAATCGGCGGCGGCATGATCAGAGATGTCTTGACAAACAGAGTGCCTGTGGTGCTTAAAAGTGATTTCTATGCTACAGCTGCTTTGCTTGGGGGAATCGTGTATTACCTTATTATTCCCTTGAAAATGCCTTTTCTTGCTGAATTTTTTATTGTTGCCGGTCTGGTAACGACAATACGGCTTCTCGCAATACATTTCAAAATCAGATTGCCTGCTGCCGGAAAAAGAAAATAAAATATCAAGGAGAAAACATGATCAAAGTCGCACAATGCTGGGATGACGGCGTATTGAACGATATCCCTTTGACTGAGCTTTGCCGCAAGTACAATGCCAAAGCAACTTTTAATCTTAATCCATCATTACATTCTGCTTCCGTACGCAGAGTTCCTGAAGGCAAAGTTGACGGTTGGGCTTACAACAATAATAAATATGCTCCCGGCAAACTTGCCTGGAAGGAAATAAGAAGCGTTTATGACGGCTTTGATGTGGCTTCCCACGCCATGTGTCACAGCAACGCAAATGATGTTGATGCCTGCGTTTTTGTTAAAGAGGCTGTTGCGGCAAGAGAAATACTTGAAGATCTTTTTCAGAAAGAGTGTCCCGGATTTGCCTGGCCTTGCGGTATATATACAGAAGAAACTGCAGATATGCTTCTTGAGGCCGGATTCGCCTACGGCAGAACTGTTGCCAATACGGACAGGGTATCTGACTTCACGCATCCCATGATACTTCACCCCAGCTGTCACTTCCTGAATCCTGAATTCTGGAATATTTTTGAAAAAGCCAAAACAACGGATGGCGTGTTTTACTTTTGGGGGCACAGTTACGAAATGAAAGATGATAAAGCCCTCTGGGATGACTTTGAAGATAAACTGCGAAGGCTTTCTCAGGATCCTGATGTGGTTTGGATACCAACTGTGGATCTCGTGAAAAAGCCCTGACAGCTGAATGTTGCCGGAGGTCAGAACCCTGTGCGGGCGATGACCTCTTTTTTTGTTTCCGGCGACAGGTTGTTGAAATATTCAGAATACCCTGTTATGCGGATGCAAAGACTTTTGTAATCTTCCGGAGCAGCCAATGCTGCCTGCAGCGTTGCCTGATCGACTACGGAGAAGCCGATATGCTGCCCGTTCATTTCAAAAAAACTCTTGATTATTCCGGCAAACTGTTCACTGCTCAGGCGTGAGGTCAATTTGACATTCAGCCCCCCGCTGATACAGCGGTGTAGCGGCAGTGCAGCAACACTGCGGAGCATGGCAGAAATGCCTTCTGTATCCATACCGTGGACGGGAGATTGATTTTCGCTGATCTGTGTGCCGGCTTTTCTGCCATCAGGAGTTGCGCCGAGATTACTGCCGAAGCTGTGATGCCGGGTAAGAGAATAAAGGGAGGCCATAGGCAGAAATCCCGTTTCGCCGGCAGCGTCTTCAAAGGCGTCGATCAAGGTATTGGCAATAGAGGCGGCAGCCTTATCGGCTTCTGGTGAGCCGTTACCGAATTTCGGGAATGAATTGCGTATACGCTGGCGCAATTCTTCATGCCCGGCAAAGTCATCGGCGAGAATTTGCAATATTTCTCCATAAGTACGTTCCTGCAGCAGTATATTCATTGCCGCAAGGGAGTCTGCCATTGTTGCTATGCCGGAAAACATACGGTGGACCCATGGAATATTGTCTGCTCCGCCACAGCGTATATCCCGGCATTTTTTTATGCAGCTGTCAATTGCAAGGGAGTCGGGAGCAAAAAATCTTTCTTTGTTAAGCATACTCTGTTTGGCGGTCAGATCATCTTGGATATTTTCCTTTGCTATCCTGTACAATGCCGGCAGTATGCTTTCGTAATCACAAGCGGCAAACAATGCCTGCCGGAACCATTCTGTTGTATTGTCAAAAACATCAATAAGTTCCATTTTGTTGTAAAGTACACCCGGCAGGTCAACACGGTTGCAGGCAGTATAGGTATAGCTTGCGGCAGTTTCACCGGGAATCCCGCTTTGCAGCAATTTGTTGTACTGCATGGTATAGTTCCAGAAATTGCATTGACTGTCAAGCAGATTTGCGGCTTTCCCTGCCAGTTCATAATCTCCGTCGAGACGGAAATTAAGTGTCGGCTGGGGGAGTTTGACAACGGCTGCTGCTTCTTCCATAAGATTGGCGCATTTACCGAAGTCGGGACCGATGGTTATATATTGTTTTGTGGCAAAACAGGGTATGGGCTTGGTTTCATAGTCATGGGTCGCTGTGCCGGTGATTTCGTTGAATTTTATAAAAAAGTGTGCAAAAAGTTCAACCATCTCATCTGTTGTGCCGGTACAGAATTTTTCCAGCACATCATCGATTTTTCCGGGAGCAAAATCTCTTGCTCCTATAACTGTACTGTAAATAAATTGTATCATCCAGATACTTTGCAGGGCGGAAAAAAGGTCGTATGCCGGCTGCATCGGTACAACACGGCATGCCGCGGCAAGCTGTGATTTTCCGGCTTTTTCCGCTGCATCGGCATAGCGCAGTGAAAAGTTTTTTACCGCTTCGGCAAATCTTGCGGTACAGTCGGAAAAAAATAAGGATTCCTCATCCCCATTGTTCCGGGCATTGGTCTGTACCTCTGTAACTATGGCATTCAATCCTGATGTGACGATTTTGTCCACAGGCAGAGTAATGTGACCGGCAGAGTGGACGTGTCCGTGAACACCATCCGGCCACCCGATGGGGGATTCAGCTTCGAGCATGCGACCGGCAAATACATCTTCCGGAAGCAGAGGGGTGGATATTTTCCCGAGAATCTCTTCTACTTCGCAAATACATTGCAGGGAAGGAGGGAGTGCAGCAAGTTCAGCCGCAGCTGCGGCGCGTATCGTTTCCCGTTCAATAAAACCGGCTCTGTTATTGCTGTTGAGTATCTTCTCCCTTAAAAAGGACAATCGTTCCAAATCCATAAAATACCTCTGTTGTTGAAATGCTGAAAAA
>JAZSGI010000244.1:0-40896 GCA_045532655.1 Victivallaceae bacterium | reverse complement strand
TTGTAGAAACTGACAACGCCGGAGACCTGAGCTTCGGTCAAAAAGAGTTTCTGTGCCACATACTGCTGAACTTCACGGGGCAGATAACCGAAGATTGCCTGAGCCTTGTGGAGGACCTGGATAAGTCTTCCGCGGCGGCGTTCGTCGTTTCTGTCAATGCCGAGGGAAGCGATGAAAGCATCAAGTTCTTCAAACTTGGCTGCTGCACCCTCTGACAATTTTTTGCAACAACACATAATTTTCTCCCTGTTAATTGTTTATGTTCTGTTGACAATTTAATATTTATAACCCGGCAGAGAGAAAACCGGCAAGATGCCTTGGAGGATTCTGCGCTGCAGCGGGATCGGACACTGATTCAGACCCGGTGAGGCAGACAACATCGTCTGCCGCCGGTATACAGTTGTGGTAAGGGTTGAAATTGCCGGCAGACGGAACTGTTATCCGGCAAAAAAGATAAATTACCGCAACGCATAAAATTAAAAGATTCCTTGGCTAAGGTTTAAGATCACCTTTTAAATATAGCATAAGAGCGTGAAAAATCAAATTTTCCAATATTGTTTTCAATAATTTTTTATCGAAGTAAAAAGCATCAGGAAAGCGTAATACTTCTCCGGTGATAACGGGGATACAGTGAAAGCGGCAAAAAAGGAAAAACAAAGTTCCTCAAAAAGACATAAAAAAAAGGCATCAGCAAAAGAGCGATACCTTATGGAGATCCTCTCCCCACCAATCAACAAACCGGAGGAGATTATAACGTGCGCCAACCGGATCAGACACGGGCGTCTTTGGCGGCTTCCTGAGTCTGGAAGAGAGTAACGGCCCAGAGACAACCGAGAGAGATATACAGGACAACGTAAAGAGCGGCAGCCCCGACATAGCTCCATGGTACAGGTCTGCCGCCGGCAAGGGCATCGGCCAGCCAGAAGAACTGCCAGTTAGGAGCAACGGCATAACAGAAAGAGCAGATAAAATTAAGGAACTGGGACTCATAAACGGGAGCGAAAATATGTCCTGAAATAAGACCGATAAAGAAAATGAGAGTACAGATACAGAGGTTTGCCACGAGTTCAAACTTCAAGGCGAAGATAACAGCGATAACAGACATGGCGGCGACTGCGAAAAAGATCAGCAGGAGGACTTTGGCGACCTCGACCATAGAGAATCCCTGCTGCAGCTTGAAACGTTCTTCTTCAAGGAAGATAAGACAATAAGCGACGATAGCAGTTGCAAAGATAAGGAGAACGAAGGAAAAAACTCCGGCAAAGCTGTAATCGCGCCAGAAGTTTGCTGCGAGAGCAATAACTGCGGCAAGGATGATAGCTGCAAGAGTGGAATAGAGCAAAGTAAAGTTATACCAGAACTGATCTGTAGCGACATAAAGAGAGATAACAGTCATAGCGTTGCAGATCCAGACAAAAACCATAGCGGCGGATGTGATACCGGTGATTTTGCCGAGGACGAAACTTGCTCTTGCCACAGGTTTTGCCAGGAGCAGAAGCACAGTTCCGTCACGCATTTCTCTTGTGACTGTCTGACTGGCACAAAGCACAGCGGTCAGAAGACCGATAAAGGTGGTTGTGGCAAGGGAACTGTCGATGACCATTTTGATCTGGGCATCGAAAACAAAGAGAGAAAGGGCGGGCAGGAGAGCAATAAGAGAAGCACTGCAAAGGAGAAGTATGCAGAAGATCGGTTCTCTTATGACTTCAGTAAACGTATTTCTGGTGATGGCAAAAAAGTTACGCATAGCTGTCACAAAATTTATGCTGCGGGTTATTCAGCGGGGGTTTCCTCAACCTCAATTTCAACTTCTGATTCAACAGGAGTATTGGGGTCTTCTGCAGGGAGCTCCACTTCCGGTTCAACGACTCCGGCAACATCAGCGGCAGCGGGGCGGCTGGTGACTTCGGTCACTTTGGTGGGAGCAGTTTCGGGGATATAGAGACCGTCGGTTTTTTCGAGTTTACCGTAAAGGTAGTTGAAATCGCCGCGGAGGTTGCTGAGGTTGAGAGCGGTGCCGAGGGTTTCGGCGGCACGGTTCCAGTCACCGGTAACAGTAATAACGGGGATATTGGGGCTGATGGAATCAACAAACTCCTTTGCGACATAGGAAGTATCGCCGAGAATAACGACCTTGTCGGGATTGACAAAACGGATAAATCTGGCAAAATCCTCTCTTTTGATCTGGAGAGCGGGTTTCTTGGGATTTACAGGGCAGAAATAGAGGGTATTCTGATCGACATCCTGAACGGCGGGCAGAAGTAGATAAGGCTGACGGCTCTCGTTCTGGATAAGATCTGCCAACAGGCGGGGAACTCTGTAGTTACCGGTAATGACAAGGGTAACAACATCCTTGCCGGGGCCCTGATAAGGCTGCAGGAAATCAAGAACGGCATAGGCGGAAAAAGCGGTAACAAAAAGCACTGCAAGAACGGCTGTCTTCAAAAAACGGCTCATAAAAAACCTCCTGAAAAGTTGTGAATTAAGATATGCTTATTGGATAACATAGCTTATGTTTTGGAAATAGGCAAATGGAAAAAGTAAAAAAGTTGAAAAAAAGTTGAAGAGTGCCGGAAAAATTCCAGGAAAATCAGGGAAGAAGGCATTTCCTGGATCAATAAAAATTTTTTCTGTTTTTTTTACAAAAACCAGTTGGAAATTATCATAAATATGTTATATATTACCCATCTGACAAACGGGAGGTAAATATGTCATTATCAAGAGAGTCAAAGTTTTTTGCGGGAGCGGCACTTCTTTTGGCCGCCGGTCTGGCTGTTAGCCTGTTTTTCAACTTCAAAACCACCGGAGTTACCGCCCCGGACGTCCCGGAACCGATCCCGGCGATGCAAGAATGTGACATATTGCCATCACTGCCCCCGCTTTCTGTTGTTTCCGCATATCACTGGCGCTGGGACAATGAGATCGAAATAACTTTCAACAGTCCCGTTTCCATAGAAAGCCTCGCCGCCAATATTATTACAGACCCAGTCACTGATACCGGACTGGATATTTATCCGGCAGGTTATGTGTCGGCAAAATACTCATTCAAGCCCGCTTTCCAACCTGACACGATGTACAGAGTTACCATCGGCAAAGGTCTTGCCGATGCCGAAGGCGTGATGATGATGGACAGGGATTTCAATTTGAACATAGTGACCGCCCCACTCAGTCCCGACCTGCAGCTGCTTTCAGAGGGCCGTATATTCCCGCCCTGCGGCAATATCTGGTCACTGCCTTTCAAATACCGTAAGATGAATGAAATAAACTTCACTCTCTATGAAGGCTATGCCAATAATCAGGGCACAGCCGATACCCAGAGCTGCAGCATGAGCCGTAAAGTATCCGAGACAACAGTGAAACTCCCTGCAGTCAGCGACGACGGATACGGATATTTTGACCTTGATCTTGATTTGCTGCTGCCCGGCCGTGAACCCGGCTTCTATATACTCAAAGCCGATCATCCCGACCTCTGGGGCAAAGCATATCCGCTCACAGTTTCCGATATCGGTATAAGTTGTGCCTTTGCCGACGAAAAAGTTATCGTCAGTCTGCACTCCCTTACCGACGGCACCCCCATTCCCGGAGCGACAGTACAACTTGTAAGCAGCAAGAAGCAGGATCTCGCCGAAGGAGAAAGCGACAGTAACGGTTCAGTTACGCTCTGGTTCGACCTTTCTGCAGACCCCGGCGATTACCCTGAACTCATCAAAGTCTACAACCTAAACGACTGCAATACCCTGCCCTGTTCCTATTTCAGTTCCAGCCTCAACTTGAGCGAATTTGATCTTTCAGGAGCAGAAGCCTCTGAAAACGCAATACGGGCCAAAATACAACCTGTACGTGACCTGATCCGTCCCGGCGAAACCATAAAAATCGTGATGCTTCTGCGGGACGATATTACCGGTACATCCCCCGGAATTATGCCAGTTGGTGCAGCTGTTTACGACACTGACGGCAAACTTCTGCAGCGGGAACTTCTGGAATGTACCGTAAACGGATTTGCCGACTTTGACTTTCACCTTCCGGCAGGTTCCCAACAGGGGATTTATACCATCTGCGCCGGACAACCGGGCAGCGAAATGGAGGTCTGTTACGGCAGTGCCAGCGTTCTTTCGGCAGATTTCAAACCGGATACAGTGCGGATCACACTGGATGACACGGAGGAAATGATTTCCGGTTACGCAGGTTACTTTTTCGGACAACCGGTGTCACAGGTTCCGGTAACCGTAAATTTCTATAATGAATACAAACGTTTCAAACCGGACGGTTTCCCCGGTTATGTCTTCGGTGCCGAACCGGATATCTCCGCCTATCAGCCCCCGGTAAACGGGTTCACCGCTGAAACAGGCAAATTCTCCTTTGTCCTTCAGTCACCCGATACCGGCAGTGTTCCGGTGAATGCCGTGTTGGAACAGCGGGCAACAGTTACAGTCATGCCCGGTGCAAGCCGTCCTGTTTCCGCTTCAAAAAATTTCACCATATACCCCGACAGAGGTTATCTCGGAACACTTGTCTCACTCACCGCTCCTGAACTTCTTACCGTGCAGTGGATATCCATTGACAGCGGCAACGATGCCGTACCTATGGAATGTGACTCCCTGAACTGGAAACTGGAACGGCTGGAATGGGAATATTCATTTGTTTCCACCTACAGCAACAATATCCGCCGCCAGTGGGTACAGCGTCATTATCCGGCAGGCGAAGGTTCCGTCAGGATCGATCCGGGAGCAAGCAGCGGTTCATTTACAATCCCATGCCCTGCCGCAGAAACCAATTACCTGCTTACCGTGACCGATCCGGCAACAGGTATGCAGTGCGTGCGCGAAGTGGCCCTTGTCAACGAGGATGCCGGTATACACTCCGGGAATCTCATGGTGATACCATTTACCAGCGATGCCGCCAGTTACAAACCCGGCGATGTGGCTCTGGTGACTTTTGAACTGGATGAGCCTTCAACCGTAACAGTGGTCAGCACAGCAGATTCAGAAGGAAATATTTATGAATTCCAGGGCAACGCCGGAACAAATATTTTTGAATATACCATCCCTGAAGATACCGTTTACGGCGCAGTCCGTCTCGCCTTCACGGTACTCACTGCTGATCCCTCCGGCGCCACAGAAATGCGCCGCAGTTTCGGGATAGCCTCCCTCAATGTGGATCAAAGTGCAAGACAACTCTCCGTCAGCGCAGAGATCCCCGCTGAAACAACCCCCGGCAGCCGCCTGACCATCCCCGTAAAAACCGGCAGCGGCGAAGGAACAGAAATCAGAGCCTGGGCAGTAAATTCCGGCACACTGGCATTGACCGGACTTACCGGAACGACTTTCTTCAAACATTTCCACGGCCCCCGCCTGAATACATGGAACTTTTTTGACTGTTACAGCGATCTCTATCCCCAATTCTCACTCACCGCCTCATCACTTCCCGGCGGTGACAGTATGCTCAACAAAGCCCTGCAGACTCTGACCCTCAATCAGCAACCGGAAGATCATGGCGATATCATTGCCGTACCGGCTGTGACCGATGCCGACGGTAACTGTGTCCTGACCATAGATGTCCCGGATACGGAAAGTTGCGAATATACACTCTTTATTGCCGCAGGCAGCGATGATGCAATAGGCGAAACAGCAGGCAGATTTATTGTGCGGGAAGATTTCACCCCTGTGCTTTCTCTTCCCCGTGCCGCTGCAGGCGGTGACACTTTTGAAGCTGTTTTTGAACTTTTCAACCATAAATCATCCGATACAGGATTCCAGTGGACAATAACAGTGGACGGAGCCGCAGAAGTCGTTTCCGGTACACTTTCCGGTCAAAAGGATGTTGCCGCAGGTACTTCCGGCACCGAAACACTCATTTTCCAAGCCGCCCCCGATGCTGACGGTACCTGCACCATTACAGCAACAGTTGTAAACAATGATGTCTCTGCAACCGTTGACCGGCAGATAACCTTCAGACCGCCTGTACTGCCGGAAACCCGCTTTACAGCAGCAACTGCCGCTCCCGGTGAAACTGTTTCAGTCAACTGCAGCGAAGCAGGAATGCAGACAATACTCAATGCCGTTGTCACCATCGGTTCAACTCCCGGCACCAATCTCGGCAGCCGCCTCGAGTGGCTCAGCGGATACCCCTACGGCTGCAGCGAACAGCTGATTTCCAGAGCCCTGCCGCTGCTGGCCGCCGCCCCCATGATCAAACTCGGACTTATCCCGGAAAGTTTCGCCCCCGGAGCGGTTGATGCCGTTACCGGCACACTGGCGACCCTGCGGACTCGCCAGAACAGATCCGGCGGCATAAGGATGTGGGACAGCGACAGCGAAGTTTCCCCTGATGTAACTGTTTACTGCGGACTTCTGCTTACCGCAGCTCAAGAAAGAGGGATACAGGTGCCGGAAAATATGCTGAACGACCTCTGCAATTATCTGGAATATACTGTAATGAATTCCTCCGGCACAGCTGCACTGGAACGCCGTGCCCTTGCCGGTACAGTCCTCGCCCGTAACGGCAGGAAGATCACAACCAAACTCCGTCAGATCGCTTATGAAGCCCAAGACGCCGGAGATCAGCATTTCGCCATGGCATTGTGCGGCTACGCTCTTTATTCCGCAGGCAACGGCGAAGACGGACTCAAATTTTTCCGGGAAGGTCTTGAAGGCAAACCGTGGCTCTCCTCTGCCGATTCCTCCGGATGGACCGGCAGCGAAGTACGCCGTATGGGCATGCTCCTTGCCGCAGGAACAGAAATGATCCCTGATGATGAAAATATCATACAGCTGGCACGAGAGCTGGAAACTATTTCCCTTGCCGATTCCGCCACAACACAGGAAATGGCATGGAGCGCATTTGCCCTGGCCGGTTACGCTTCTGTCAAAGGCACAGAAAAAGCCGCTTTTACCGTAACGGACCAAAACGGCGAAAGATCCTTTGCCGCAGGCGAACAGGCCGTTATCGAAAATTCCGGCAATGTTCCCATGCAGATACGTAATGACGGCCCCGGCAGCATTACAGTGACCGGAGTCATCCGCGGTATAACCGGCGATATGCAGAGCGTATCCGACGGTATCAGCCTCACCCGCCGCTTCCTTGACCGTAACGGAACAGCCGTAACCGAAGTCAAACGGGGTGACCTTTTCACTATGGAACTGGTTCTGACCTCACTTGACGGCGTCAAAGATGATATCGTCATCGCCGCCCTGCTTCCGGGAGGCGTAGAAGCCGAAGATGTCCGTTTTGTCACCCGTGAAGCTGACGGCACAAACCGCAATCATGCCCCGCGCCGCAGCGAACTGCTTGCCGACAGAGTGCTCGTTTTTGACAGTGCGACCCCTGCCGGAACAGTTATCCATATCCCGGTCAGGGCGACAAGCCGCGGTACTTATACCGTTCCGGCGGCGATTGCAGAAGATATGTACGCTCCGGCAGTCAGGGCCGTTGTTTCCTCCGCAGAAACACCCCTGACCGTACAGTAAAACGGATGTTGCGGTGAAACCCTGCCCCGGAAAAGTTTTTTTAACGAGAGCGGCAAAGCTGATAACCGCATTTGCCGTTCTCCTGCTCTACACGGGCAGTCTGCTGCTTCCACCTTCCACAGCAATAGCCGGGATAGCAGTCTTCCGTCTGCTTGCCGCCAGAAGTTACAGCATACGTTTTTCCGACAGCTCCGGAAACCACATCGGTACATTCCCGACCGCAGAGGGTGAATGGCGCATGCGCATACCCGGCACGATCCCGGAAAAACTTAAGTTGGCATTCACCGCCGTTGAAGACTGGCGGTTCCGGGAGCATTGCGGCATAGATTTTGCCGCTGTCCTGCGTGCATCGTTTCAGAATTTCACCAGCAGGAGCATCGTTTCCGGGGCCTCAACAGTTACAATGCAGCTTGCCCGCTGCCTGGATTACCGGGGCCGCTCATGGCAAAACAAAATCAGGGAAAGCCTGCGGGCAC
Source organism: Victivallaceae bacterium (assembly GCA_045532655.1). Taxonomy (GTDB): domain Bacteria; phylum Verrucomicrobiota; class Lentisphaeria; order Victivallales; family Victivallaceae; genus JAVBQJ01. The sequence goes on along the minus strand of JAZSGI010000244.1, from coordinate 32,954 downwards.
TGGCTCTGGAACGGCATCTGTCAAAAGATACCATCCTGCGTCTTTATCTTGACAATCTACCCTTCGGCGGCAGGATATACGGTGTAGAAACTGCAGCACAATATTATTTTTCCGCCACAGCGGAAGATCTTACCTGGGCGCAACTTTCCGTACTGGCAGGCATCCCGCAGAGACCCAATGCGTTCCGCCCAGACAAGTATCCGGATGCGGCGGCAAAACGCCGTCAGGAAGTACTGAACCTTTTTGTGTATCACAATGTGATTTCTCCCGCTGCAGCCGCAGAGATCGCCGCACGTCCATTGTTTATCGATCCGGGCGACTACTCCGGCAAAGCAGCCTCATCACGGCTGCAAAGTCAACATTTCTGCCGTATCACAGCGCAGCACACAACCGGCACTGCAATAAAAACAACGCTGACAGGCGAATGGCAAAACGCCGTTGTGGAACTGACCCGCAAACATATTGCCGCCCTGGAAAATGTCAACGATTGCGCCATAGTCGTTGTCAATAATCACGATCTGACAGTTCCAGTACTTACCGGCGGGATAAAGTATGATTCTCCGGCAGCGGGCATGGTCAATTCAGCAACAGCCCGCCGCAGTCCCGGTTCCCTGCTGAAGCCTTTCATCTACGGCTGCGCCATAAAAAAGGGTCTCATTGTGCCGGAAACTGTCGTTCTTGACGAACAGACAAATATTCACGGTTATGTACCGGAAAACTTCTCACGGGAATTTACCGGCCGTACCACAGCTGCCCTTGCCCTTGCCTCTTCACTTAATATTCCGGCAGTAACCCTGCTGTCTGAGGTTGGAGTTCCTGAATGGCAGGCAGAACTCCGGGATTTCGGCTTTACAGTACCTCAAGGTGCCAATCAGGGCTTGAGTGCCGCCCTTGGCGGCGGCATGGAAATATCTCCCCTTGAAGCAGCAGAAGCATTCGCAGCTCTTGCCAATGGAGGAGTCCACGGCAAATTACGCTTCACAACCGGTACACTTCCGCCGCAGGGAAGCAGAATATGGAGCAAATCAGCGGCATTTCTGGTCAACTCAATGCTGCGGCGTCCGCTGCCGGGGGCTCCGGAAGCAGATGCGGCGTGGAAAACCGGCACATCACAGGGCAGACGTGATGCCTGGTGCGCAGCCTGGGACAGGGATTTTACGGTGGTAGTCTGGGTAGGGAATAAATCCGGAACAGCCGCATCCGGACTTGTGGGAGTGGAAGCTGCCGCTCCGTTGGCCGGAAGTATCCTGACCATGCTGCATAACAGTGTTCCAGCTTCGCCATGGCCTCCTGCATCAGATGCCGGAGTTGGCATGACAGATATATGCGGCACAACAGGTTTGCGGGCATGGACAGGCTGCAGCAGCCGTATAAAAGCACTGGCGGCAGAGGATATACCGCTGCGCCCCTGCCGCAAATGTTCAACACTGGCAGAAACACCGGCAGCAGAAAAACTGCTTCAACCCCGTCACGGTACATTCTATACGGATGCAGGCGGCACAGCGAAGATAGATTTTGAGGTTACTTCAACAACATGCCCGACAGAAGTACTGTGGTACCGTAACGGGCAATTCACCGGGGAACGTGAAAACTTCACAGTACGGCTGCCCCCCGGCAATTATACCGTTACGGCATTTTTCCCATCCAGCGGCAGGCTAGAGACAGTGAAATTTCAAATAATCCGTTCCTCCCGTCAGTGACCACCATACAATATACCCCATGCCCGGCAAAATAAATCTGTATTTTCATTTGAACTATTGCCGATAGTTTCATTTGATTGTGACTGCGGCCCATCTGATATAATAACCGATGGAGTAGATGGTTTTTGATTCCTCCCGGTGATCTCGACGGTTTTGCAGATGCAGTTGTAAAACTTGCAAACAATGAGGAATTGCGGCAAAAGTTCGGTGCAGCAGCTAAAGAGAACAGCAAACGCTTCTCCCCGGAAAAAATCAGCGTTTTGTGGAAAACCATGTTTGATTCATTATGATAGCACTTCACACAAATCGGCTTATAATATCAATTAAATAATTGCAAGATATTTGCAAATTGACTGAATTTGTGCTATATTAAGGTGATTATAGTTAAATCAGGCTCGGCGGGTACCACTGGATTCAGAAATTTTTGGACACGTGACCAATGATACGGAGCGTCGACGCTCCCGCTGTTTTGAGTATATTTTCAAAGCACCGGGAGCGCGGTTCCGTTCCGGTTCCGTGCAATTCGCTGAAAACTATGTACCGCCGCACACGGCGCATTACCGGCGCGCGTCCGCAGGAAAAAGTCTGAATTACAGAACAGCCGGACAAAAAAGGATTTAAAAATGGCTGAACACAAAGTCCAGTGTACGTTCGACGGCGGAAAGCTGATCGAAATCTCCACCGGCAAGATGGGGAATCTTGCCAATGGTTCATGTACCGTCCGTATGGGTGATACCATCGTTTTTGCTGCAGCATGTTCAGGTCCGGCTCGCCCCGGAACCGACTTCCTGCCGCTGCAGGTCGATTACAGAGAAAAATTTTCCGCTGCAGGACGTTTCCCCGGCGGATATATCAAGCGTGAAGGTCGCCCCTCCACCCGGGAAATCCTTACCTGCCGTATGACCGACCGCCCCCTGCGGCCCCTTTTCCCAAAAGGTTTTTATGACGAGGTACAGGTACAGGCACTGCTGCTTTCCGCAGACGGCGTGAACGATCCTGACGTACTTGCCATGCTCGGTGCAAGTGCTTCTCTCATGCTCTCCGATCTGCCCTTCGGCGGCCCCATCGGTGCTGTGCGGGTCGGACTTATTGACGGCAAATTTGTCGCCAACCCCACTATTGAAGAAATGAAGAAAAGCAAGCTGGAACTTATTTATGCCGGTCTGCCCGACAAGGTCATCATGATCGAAGGCGAAGCTGAATTTGTTTCAGAGGAACAGATGCGTGATGCCATGTACTTTGCCAATGAAGTCATCAAGGCTCAGTGCGCCGCACAGGAAGAACTCGCCCGGATCGCCGGCAAGCCGAAGAAGACCCCGACACTGCATCTTGTGCCCGAAGCTCTGGACAAAGCTCTCCGGGATTTCTGCGCCGACCGTATCGAAGGGGTCTGCACCGTCCCCGGCAAGGCTGACCGTCTGGAAGCAATGGATGCCCTTATTGCCGATGCCCGTGCCGCACTTCGTGAACAGTTTGCCGATATGAGTGATGATGATTTCCAACTGGAAACCAACAAAGGTTTCGATGATCTGGTAAGAGATGTCACCCGTAAAACCATCCTCGACAAACAGTACCGTCCCGACGGCCGTGCCATTGATGAGATCCGTCCGCTCTCTGCCGAAGCCGGCGTACTACCCGTTGTCCACGGTTCTGCTCTCTTCAGCCGCGGCGAAACCCAGGCCCTTGTTATCACAACCCTCGGCAGCGACAGCGACGCTCAGGAATATGAACTCATTGCCAACGGCGACCCCATGACCCGCCAGAAGCGTTTCTATCTGCACTACAACTTTCCCAACTACTCTGTCGGCGAAGTCGGCCGTATTGCCGGTCCCGGACGCCGCGAAATCGGTCACGGCAATCTTGCAGAACGTTCTGTTTCCAAGGTCATCCCCGCAGATTTCCCCTATGTTGTGCGCTGCGTTTCCGAAATCATGAGTTCCAATGGTTCCACATCTATGGCAACCGTCTGCGGTTCAACTCTCGCTCTTATGGATGCCGGTGTACCCATCACTGCTCCTGTTGCCGGTATTTCCTGCGGTTTGGTAACTGATGACGACGGCAGAGCTTTGCTGCTTACCGACATCATCGGTGCAGAAGATCACTTCGGCGATATGGACTTCAAGGTTTGCGGTACCCGTGACGGTATCACCGGATTCCAGCTTGACCTCAAGCTGCCCGGTATCCCCATTGACCTGCTCTGCGAAGGTATGGAACGTGACCGTGTTGCCCGTCTGAAGATCCTTGATGTCATGGAAGCTGCCCTTGCCAAGCCCCGTGAAGAGATCAGCGAAAGAGCCCCCCGTCTGGAAGTTGTCAAAATCAATCCTGACAAAATCGGTGCCCTTATCGGTCCCGGCGGCAAAAACATCCGTGCCATTACTGAAGAAACCCTTGCCAATATCGACATTGCCGAAGATGGTACTGTCAAGATCATGGCCACCGACAAGGCTCGTATGGAAGCAGCCAAGGCCAAAGTGCTTGCCTGCACTGCAGAAGCCGAAATCGGTCAGATCTACCGCGGAAAAGTCACCGGCGTCAAGGAATTCGGCGCATTTGTCGAAATCCTCCCCGGAATCGAAGGTCTGCTGCATATCTCCGAAATGGATCGTGAACGTGTCCGTGAAGTAAGAGACATCTGTGATGTCGGCGACATGGTATCTGTCAAAGTCCTTGACATCGACAACGGCCGTATCCGTCTCTCACGCAAGGCAGCCCTGGCAGAACTTGACTGAGGCTGAATACCATCAGTAAATCCAAGCCCCCTAACCGTTTCAGGAGAGGGGGCTTTTGCAAACCATAAGGAATAATTTATGAGCATAGACACATCAAAAGAACGGGCGATCGAATACCATGCAAATCCCGTTCCCGGCAAAGTAGCCATGCACCCCACAAAACCTTGCGCCACGGCACAGGATCTTTCCCTTGCCTACACTCCGGGCGTAGCGGTTCCCTGTCTGGAAATAAAAAATTCTCCGGAAAATGTCTGGGAATACACCAACCGCGGCAACACTGTGGCAGTAGTTTCTGACGGTACCGCCGTGCTGGGTCTTGGTAATATCGGCCCTGAAGCAGGGATGCCGGTCATGGAAGGCAAAGCTGTCCTTTTCAAGAGGTTTGCCGATATTGATGCTGTCGCACTGTGTCTCGGACATGTGTTTACCGGAGAAGGCAAAAGCGATGCCGGTAAAATAATCGACACTGTCATGTGTCTTGAGCCAAGTTTCGGCGGAATAAATCTGGAAGATATTGCCAGTCCGGCATGTTTCCGCATTGAAACTGAACTGAAAGAGAAAATGAATATTCCTGTCTTTCATGATGATCAGCACGGTACTGCTATTATCAGCCTCAGCGCCATAATCAATGCACTGAAACTGACAGGTCGGAAAATCGAAGACTGCAAATTTGTGGTCAACGGTGCCGGTGCCGCCGGTATCTCCTGCAGTGAATTTTATATTACTGCCGGTGCCCGCCGGGAAAACTTCATTATGTGTGACAGCAAAGGTGTCATATACAAGGGCCGTCCGGGGTTGAATGAAGAAAAATCCCGTTTTGCCGCAGATACCGATGCCAGAACTCTTGAAGAAGCCATCAGGGGTACCGATATCTTTCTCGGTCTTTCTGTCGGCGGCTGTCTGACTCCTGCCATGATAAAGACCATGGCTCCTGATCCTATCATCTTTGCCATGGCCAACCCCACTCCGGAAATTGCCCCGGATCTGGCACGTGAAGCCGGTGCAGCTGTTGTGGGTACCGGCAGGAGCGATTTCCCGAATCAGATCAACAATGTTCTGGGTTTCCCCGGCATCTTCCGTGGTGCACTGGATGTCCGTGCCACAGATATCAATATCGAAATGCAGCTTGCCGCCTCCAAAGCTCTGGCAGAGATCGCCACAGAGGAAATCCCCGCAGACGAGCTGGAAGCTCTTAAAGCGGCATATCCTGCTGATGCAGCCAAAGGCATCTTTGATGGCAAAAATCCCCTCAAGAACGATTATGTCATCCCCAAACCCTTCGACACCCGTGTCGTACCCCGTGTCGCCCGTTATGTGGCAGAAGCCGCTATGACAACCGGAGTTGCACAGCTGGTCATAGATGACCTTGCAAGCTATGAACGTTCTGTCCATGAACGCATTGCCGCAAACCTGAAAAATATGTGATCGTCAAATGAAAACCGTCCCTCCGGCAAAACTTGAAAAAATCGTTGAATCTTTTCTGGTCGGTGCCGACGGCAGTCATGACTTTGATCACACACTGCGTGTAGTGCGTAACGCAGTTGAATTATGCCGCAAACTTCCACAGGCAGATAAAGAGATCGTGGAAGCTGCGGCACTTCTTCATGATATTTGCCGGCCTGCAGAGGATGCCGCCATGGGTAAAGGGCCCTGCCATGCTGCTGCCGGAGCAGTCAGGGCGGAGGAAATAATCCTGCAGGAGGGCGGCTGCAAAGAATTTGCCGGGCGTGTCTCTGCAGCAATCGCCCGCCACCGTTTCCGCAGCGGCAACAAACCTGTGACAATAGAAGATGCCATTCTCTACGATGCCGACAAGCTGGACAGTCTCGGAGCAACAGGTATCGGCAGAGCCTTTCTCTTTGCCGGAAAGGTGGGCGCAAAACTGCACAATTCTGCGGATAAGGCTGTCAACAGCCCTGCCTACAGCAAAGAAGATACTGCATGGCGTGAATACCTTGTCAAGCTGCGCCACCTGCCGGAACGTATGCTGACGGTTCCCGGCAGGCAAATTGCACAGGAACGGGCGGCTTATATGGAAGATTTTTTCCGCAGATTGCAGAAAGAAACCGGTATTTCCTGACCCCGTCCCGCAGCAGTATCAGATATTTTCCATGTCAAGCAATTCATTGACATTGACCGGTAAACCTGTTTTCATGGAAATATTTGCAGCAATGCCTGTCATTATGGATCTTGCCCCGTCCGCAAATCCGGCAGCAAGGCCGAGCGGATCGCTTTCCACCCCCCGGAAGATATGTGCCAGCAGTCTCGTATCTCCGCCGCCGTGTCCTGCCAGATCACCCCGGTCATAGCTTATTTCCTGCGCCCTGCCCCACAGGGGCTGAAAGATGATTTCGGGCACAAGAGATGATTTCCCGCCAACCAGTTCCCTCATTCCCGGTCTGGCAAAATCCTCCTGCACACCGGCATTTACCCATTCATTTTCCACAATATTGAATTCAAGTCTGCCTTTGGTGCCGTTGAAGCACACTCTGTATCCCTCCCATGGGCAATGGGCGCACAGGCAGTAATTCATGACGACATTGTTGGCATAACGTACCATGACATTCATATTATCCTCAATGGATATCCCGTCCCCGAAGACACTCTGATCCCTGTAATATCCGTCTTCATGCTCGGCATTGTAATAGAGCTGCATCATCTCGGAATCAGTGTCATTTTCATCAACATGCAGGGCGAAAGGGTCCATGGCGGCAACAGAACTGTTTCTGGCACGGGAATAAAATTCTGTCACGCCCCTTTTCTCGGCATTTTCCCTGCCGTAAAATTTAAGATCCGCCATACAGAAAACTGTTTGCGGACATGAATCCAGCCACCAGTTCATCAAATCAAAGTGATGAGTTGATTTGTGAACCAGCAACCCGCCGGAATTATTTTTGTTCCTGTGCCAGCGGCGGAAATAATCTGCACCGTGGGAGGTATCAAGAAGCCATTCAAAAGTAACCGAAGTGATTTCTCCGGCTATACCAGACATGAGAAGTTCTTTTATTTTGCTGTTGCGTGGGCTGTAACGGTAATTGAAAGTCACCGTCAAATTGCGGCCTGAACTTTTCTTTGTTTCAAGTATCTGACGGCATTTTTCCAGATCCATGGTCATGGGTTTTTCGGTGATAACATCACAACCAAGTTCCATTGCACGGCAAATATACTTGTGATGGGTACGATCCATGGAGGTCACTATTACGGTATCAGGTTTGATTTCTGCGATCATACGGTCAAAATCATGTGCCATATAAAGCGGCAAAGGTCCGATACCGTATTTACTGTACAGCTGATCCCGCCGGAAAACCATGCGGGTCTTATTGGTATCACACAAAGCACAAATTTCTGCAGTATCAGCAAATTCACCGGCAATGCCATCCAGAAACATGGAACTGCGTGAACCGCAACCAACAAGAACATACTTTCTTCTCATGATAATTCCCTTTCTTTTACGTTTGCCAACGTTGGCAATTTTTATTAAAAAGCAATAAAAAATTAAAATCACACTTTTTTCAAACTTTCCCTCACTATCAAAGGCATAAGCAGCGGTTTACTTTCAACCTTCTCCCCCATGATTATCCCGCATATTCTTGCAGTGATCTCCGCAACAGGGTGTGCAATAGATGCCAATGGCGGGGTAAGTAATTCTGCAAAATCCTCGTTGTCAAAGCCAACAACAGCGATATCCTCCGGTATTCTGATACCGTTGCGATGAGCATAACGGTAGAATCCTGCTGCCGCCCGGTCTGTATCCAGAAGCAGCGTATCGGCACCTGTTGCCATGATCTCCCTTCCGGATTTTTCAGCATCAGCGGCTTCATATCCACATTCAATGGTTGTTATCCTCATCCTCTTTCCGACTGCTGCGGAAGCCTGTTTCACCCCCTCCTGCCTGTTGGGTAATGATCCGCAATAACACAGATGCGCCCTGCCCATATCAGCGATCCGGCATACGGCATCTGCGACACTTCCCGCCCGGTCAACAGGTACAGCCGCAAATCCCTCCTGCATACAGTCTACAAAGATAAATTTAAGTGGAAATCTCTCCGCCGCCTCCCGGAAAAAATTGCTGTGGACCTTTTCCGCAAACGGGAAGACCACCACATATTCAGCAACCCCTGCCCAGCGCGCAAACATACTTCTGCATTCCTCTTCACGCCCGGGACGTATTTCTCCCAGCATAGGCGAAAAACCATGTGCCAGCAATGCCGTATTCAAAGCCGTAAGTTTGCGAACTGCGGCACTGCTGCTGCCGCAGTCAGATATGATACCGACACAATTTTTCTTTTGCATACGCAAACTGCGGGCAGCCATATTCGGAACATAATTGGCAGCAGCAGCAAGTTCCATGATCGTCCTGCGTTTTTCCGGATTGACATGGGGTTCCCCGTCAAGTACACGTTTGACGGTACGGATGGAACAGCCGGATAATTCAGCAAGACGTTTCAGCGTTATCATCGTTCAGCCATTATTCTGAGCATTTCGCCGATATCAGTGATTTTCAATATTCCGTCCGGAATCATCGACTGCGGAATGGGAGCCGCCTGATCACCGGCATTTGCCAGAAATCCCTCCGGTATTTCCTCCGGCGGTACAAATGTAACACTTTCATCCGACAGAAATGCCGCCAGTACAGCCGGTATGACCCCGATCCCGGAGGCTGTCAAACGTATCCTGCCGATACCGTGATCCTTGAGCAACTCTATTGCCGCAAGTATATCCCTGACACGCATACCAGTCATTGATTTGCCGGCCAGCCAGCTTATCGCTGCAAAATGGTAGTCAAAATGATATTCCGAAAAGAAATCAAGACCTGCCCACTGATCACATCCCTCCGGCATACATTCGCCGACACCGCAGTAATCTATGCCGAAAAACGGCAGATCGCCGGAAATTCCACTTTCCTCCCGCGCCGCCATCTCCATCCCCGCATCCTGATGCGGCACATACAATTCAACCTGAGCATAATAGGGAATATGAAACAATTCACTGTCATTGCGGTGTTTCATAACTGCAATAAGGCCGTCACCATGCTCAATGGCGAAGCGGCTGAAAAGTTTACCCGGTTTTTCTGTCGGGCGGAGCTGCCTGTAATACGGCACATTCACCTCCCCGATACCAAGGAGTTTACGCAGGGCGTCCTGTATTTCCTCATCCGACATGGCAGGGCGTTTTGCCGCTGCAAGTTCCGCTTCCTCTTTTATGATTTCCGCAACACTTCTGCCGGCAGCTTTGCCATCCGGAAAACAGAAAGTATCCTTTTCAGGTATGATTTCCTGTTCTTCCTCCGCAGCCGCCCAGGTGCCGATGTTTTCGCCGAAGAATTGATAAAGACGCTCTCTGCTGCTCTGACACAGACCATGAGCTCCGGGAGCAATAAATATATTAAGGCGCTGGGCACAGCCGAGTATCTTGTAAATGCTGTGCATCTCTCTGAACACTTCCATGGTGCCCCGCATATCAAAAAAATCATCCTCTTTACCCAGTATCAGTACCGGCCTGGGAGCAGCGGCAAGCAGCAGATCTGCCATTTCACATCCGGCAGTTGCCACCCCAGGCAACGCCTGTTCAGCATCAGCAGGCAGTTCATTTTCAATGTTGGCGAGCCAGCTTGTAATGTAACAGGAGGGCGCAACTGCTGTAATACGGTCATCACAGGCATTCAAAAGAGACGCAAGTGTGCCGCCGCCTGAACATCCTGCCGCACCGATCCTGCGTTTGTCCACGTCATCACGGGAAATAAGATAATCAACAGCACGAATGGCATCCCAGGTGCGCCATGAAGCAAAATTGTCGCCATAAGCCAGCATCCGCCGGTGGAGACGGTTATGTGTGGCACACAATCCGGGATCCTCCTCCGGCGCAAATTGTTTGCGTTCACCCTGATGTATGGGATCAACAATAAGCACCGCCGCCCCCTGCGCCGCAAGCGAACGGGCAGCAGTCTGATACGCCAAAGCGGCCTTCCCGGCAGGGTCGTGTCCGCAAAGGATCAATACGCCCGGCAGCTTGCCGGAAAATTTGCCGGATTTGAAAAAGTTCATAGTTACCGGGAAATCCGGGCGGCTGTCAATGATAATTTTTTCCATTGTTATATCATTGTCGATCTTCAGTTTGCCTGTTATACGGGGGGCAAGATCGCATTTTTGCGCAGGGAAACGGAAAGAGGAACGTATTTTATTGCGGACCTCCGCAATATAAGCCAAAGCCTCATCCCTGTTGGCGATACCGGCGAGACGTTCACGCCTGAGTTTCATATTTTCACGGAATGTTTTAACAAAATATTCCTGCAGGGTATTTCCGAAAACAGCCATCTGAGTTTCTCCGGGATGATCATAAAAACAGTTTTTGCCATCGTTGGCATAATGGTATAATGTAACACTGTGTAAAGCTGTTGTCAAATTCTTTTTTTCTATTTTTTTTGCAAAATCCGGCAAAGCGTGGTATTTTAAATATATGACATGGAATCGTTCCTGTCATTTGCCCCAGAAACACAGGACTGTGATCAGCGGTGGAAAGCAGAAGGCTGATGTCGTTACCGGCCGGTTTGTACCTCACTTTTTTACAGTGCCGTATCACTTGAGAACCGAATTGAAAGGATATTCTATGATTTATGTATTTTCCGGACAGGGAGCCCAGCAGCCCGGCATGGGCAAAGATCTTTACGATAACAGCCCCGCAGCCAAAGCTGTTTTTGACAGTGCCGATGCCGCTCTCGGACGTAAATTGAGCGAAATATGTTTTGAAGGCACCATGGAAGATCTCACCGCCAGCACCAACTGCCAGCCTGCCATCTATACCATGAGTATGGCATGCCTTGCCGCTTTCCGTGAACGCTTCCCCAACGCCCCCGCCCCAAAAGCCTGTGCCGGTTTGAGCCTCGGTGAATACGGAGCCCTTGCCTGTGCCGGAGCCTTTGATTTTGCAACAGGAATCAAATTACTGGAGGCCCGTGCCAAACTTATGGATGCTGCCTGTCAGGAACAGCCCGGCGGTATGGCCTCTGTGCTTGGCGCCGAAACAGCTGCCGTGGAAGCTGCCGCCGGAGAAGCCGGTTGCGAGGTCGCCAACTACAACTGCCCCGGTCAGATCGTGATCTCCGGCAGCAAAGAAAGCGTTGAAGCCGCTGTTGCCTTGCTTAAAAGCCGTGGTATCCGCAAAGCAATAGTTCTGAAAGTGGCAGGAGCTTTTCACTCAAGCTGCATGAATTCTGCAGCAAGCGGTATGGTTCCCCACCTTGCCGGGGCAGCGATATCCATGCCTGCGATCCCCGTCTGGCACAACTATACTGCCGCTCCCGCAGCAGATCTTGCCGCCCTCAAGCAGAATCTTGCTGATCAGATATCCGGTTCTGTCCGTTGGGAAGATTCCATCCGCAGCATGATTTCCACCTTGAACGCCGGAAGTGTTATTGAATTCGGACCCGGTGCAGTTTTGACCGGTTTGCTGAAGCGCACTCTGCCTGAAATCACAGGCTTGAATGTAAACAGCATGGAATCTTTAAATAACCTTTCATTTTGAAGTTGAAATATTAAAAATTTGTACTATATTATAGGGAAATATCATTTTTGATCATTTCCCTTGTATTTGCGCCCCGGTAGCTCAGAGGATAGAGCAGCGGCCTTCTAAGCCGTTGGTCGCAGGTTCGATTCCTGCTCGGGGCGCCATTTTTTTTGGGGGGAGTATAACTGCAGTAACCTTGGTTGCAGGCGGGGTGTCATTTTTGTATAAAGAGAGCATAGGTAATTCCTGCTTTAGGTGTCATTTTGCCTGAAAACCTGTTGGATACAAATTCACTCAAAAGGCAATTCCGGCTGATAACGGCGTGGACGATTACTCATGACACTTGGCTCTGTAACGGCATGGCGGTGAAACAGTGAAATTATTTTTTTCAACATAAGTCAATTCCCTTTCCTTATTATTTTGAACATTTTTTTGTTTCTCATCTTTTTACGGTTTGTATTTTGTTTCTGTTCATAATATATTACAGACAAGTGGACATTTTGCGTCCACTCAGGTTTTAAAATCAACTTTTTTTGCAAAATTACTGGAAAAACAACCTATGCCACTGCAGAAATTACAAATGCACCGCCTGATGCGGATCGCTGCTTTACTGAAAGAAAACCGTTACCCCAACTCCCGGACTCTGATCCGGGAGTTCCACCGCATTTCGCTGGAGGAAGGACTTGAAATCGTATGCGGCAAAAAAACCATCCTGCGGGATATGAAAGTTCTGGAAGAGGAGTTCGGGTGTCCACTGGCCTTTGACCGGGAACGCAACGGCTATTACCTTAAACATCACGGCTGGGATTTTATCGCTCCGGCTCTGCTTGACGAAAACGAGATGCTCGCCGCAGTCATCGGCGCCCGGATCGCCGAAACAATTTTTCCCCCGCCCTTGAAAAACAGGATACGCAACGCAGTGGATTATCTTTTGCAGAATAATAATCCGGAGTTTCTGAATACGGCAAACATGGAGAGTCTTAATATTCTTTCCGGACTGTATGCAAACCTTGACCCGCATATTTTCATGGTTATTTTTCAGGGGTGGCAAAGCAGGAAGTGTGTAAAAATCAGCTACGCCGACCGTTACGGCGAAACCACAGAGCGGATCATTGAACCCCATACCTTTGTCTTCATGGACAATTCGTGGTATACCAAGGGCTTCTGCCGTCTGAAAGGTCAGCCCCGGACATTTGCGGTACGCAGGATAAAAAGTGCGGAACTGCTGAATTATATTTTTGAACCGGATAAAGCAATAATTGCCTCGGTCAATCCGGATGAGTTTCTCGGCTTTGAAAAAGTCCGTAATATAAAACTTCATGCGGGGCAACAGGCTCTTGACCGTCTTCATGCCGCCCCGCTGCACAGCGGACAGGTGATCCACGCTGACGGCACAGTGGAAGTCCCGGCAGCAGCCAGAGAAGTGCTGTTTCCGTTCATTTTGTCGCAGGAAGGCAATGTCAGACTTCTTGAACCGGCAGAGTTGAAGGCGGAACTGAAAGAAAAGCTGCAGAAAATGCTGGAAAATTTCTGAAAAAAACCGGAGTGGACACAAAAAGTCCACTTGCCGGGGTTAATTTATAAAAAAAGGAGAAAACCATGGAAAACAAAGAAAGAAATTGGACAGTCCCTGTGATTTTTGCAGCAATAATCATTATAATCGCTATTATATTATATGGTTATCCACGCTACAAGGTCTGGCAGCAGGGGCTGGAGGGACAGGCAGAGTTGGCACGGGCTGAACAGAACAGGAAAATTGCAGTTCAGGAGGCAGAAGCCAAAAAGGAAAGTGCAAAAGCTTTAGCGGAAGCAGAAATAATCAGGGCAAAGGGAGTGGCAAAGGCAAATATGATAATCGGCGAAAGTTTGAAGAATAACGGGAGTTATCTCCGTTACCTCTGGATACAGACACTCAATGATAATCCGCAGAATGTTATTTACGTACCGACAGAAGCCGGCTTACCGATACTGGAAGCGGGCAAACGTGCAGATATCAGGTACGACAATATGCAGACAGAGTTTAATGTGGAAATGCAAGAGTTTGAACAGTATTGAGGACAGTTATATCAGTATTGCAGCAATAGTTACGGTGTCATGGGTATCAATTGTGATTTGAAAAGAAATACCTCTTGCACATAAGGAATCAAAACAGATGCCACGTAACTCAACTGGAACGCAGGAATAAGGAATCAAAACAGATGCCCCAAGGGGGATAATGGTGCCGAAGGTGGGAGTCGAACCCACATGGTATCGCTACCGCCAGGCTGGTAAGACAAATATCTGTACCGTTGCTGCATGGCTGCATAAAAGAACTCCGGAGGGCTGCGGTATGGGAGACAGCCCGCCTGCCGGAGTTATTTCTGTAAATACTTTCAGCGCAGCCTGATGAACAACGGTTCACGGTAGCTTACGGTTCTGCTGCCGGAAATAATAAGGATACCATTTTTTATTTCAAGTTCAAAACGGTCATATTTTTCCCATGTTCCTGCTGAGGAAAGGATATCCACCTCCGGCAGCGATTTTTTCCATGACAGTTGGAAATGGATTTTTTGCCAGTCATCCATACTGAAATTGAAGACTCCGATTATTTCTGCTTCTGCAGTATTTTTACGCATGACAAGGGGATATACTCCGTCGCAATCAAAGAGTATGTCCGGCTTGCCGTCTGAGAGCCAGCGGACAGCTTCATGCAGTTGTTTCTTTCTCTGTGGATTGCAGAAAGAAACACCGAATCCGGTGGTGTAATCAATACTGTGGACAATGACTTTTCCTCCGAGACGGTTCCTGAATGCGATCATTGCCGGTGCAAATCTTTCTGTATCAGGATCGACCCAGCTGGAAATGACCTCGCAGCCTTCCAGAGGTGTAAGCAGGGAAAATTCTCCTTCGAAATCCAGAAAAGGAATGGTCGCAGTCATGTAGTCACGTTTTTTCCCGCCGAAATTTTCATTATGAAATTCTTCTGCACTGAAAATAAATGGCAGCTGACTTCTGTGGGCAGGCGGTGTCATATCTTTCAAGCCGGCAAGTTCTCCGAACCCACGTTCGTAAATCACTGCTGCTGCGGCTGCATCCAGAAATACTGCTCCCGAAAGAAAATCAATCAATTCCCTGTCGCTGAAGCTGCGCAGAACCTGACCGCTTGCCGCAACAATTCCGGAAGTGTCATAAGTGGTGGCTATGCCGTGACACTCAAAGGCCTGCATGATTTCAAAACCGTCTTCTGCCAGTTTTGAATAATCACTTCCGGCAGGAAGGTGTTTATCGTATCCAGAATTCTGATGATGTAAAATCTGTACGCCGCAGAATTTGCCCTGCTGTTGACATGCGGCGGCAAGAGTATTGAAATAATCCTTCCGGGCCGCCAGCATTTCTCCATATTCACTCTGTTCTGCAAGCGGTGTCCCCACATGATCGAAAAGGTTCAGAGTAACTCCATGGGAACCGTAAGCAAAGGATAAGGCTGTTTCCAGAAAAGTGAAATTTATACTTTTTGAGTACCTGTAAAAGGGAATATTTTCTACTTCTGTTTGTTCGATCACTCCCGCAGGCAGAACATGCCGTGTAAGTTTTATGGAATCCTGCGAATAATAAAGTCCGCGCAATGAGTCTTCGTAATAATTTGCCATAGGCGGACGGCTGTATAAAGTCTTGCCGTCTGCAAGAGCTGCGGCCATACGCTGCCAGTTCCGGCCTTCAAGGCAGTGCTGGCGGGCTCCGCTGGACATAAGCCCCAAACAGGTATCAGGCGATACACGGTGTACTGTTCTGCCTAAAAAACCGGCTGTTTCAATCATTATTTCCTGCTGCATTGCCAGATATTCGGCGCGCCATGGATGGGGTGTGCCGGGTTGAAGAATTTTTTTCACAAGTTCTTCCCGGGTGACATTTCTTCCGATTCGCTCCGAAAACCTGAGTATGTGTTTTTCGCAAAAACAGCCGAAACGTACAGGCATGTGATTGAAGGTGCGTATATCATCTTCTATCCACATTATATGGGGATGGGTAGAGGCATAAACGGACCACAATTCAATAAGATATTCTCTCCATACCTCCGAAAGCGGACATGCGCAATGTTTTGTTGCAACACCATCGTGCCCGACCATTGTACCGAGGCCGGGCAGTTTTGTTCTGTCATCACGGCCGCGGTCACAATGGCCGACTGTTATCCAGGGGTTGAGAGAATACGTAATGCCGAGTTCAGCCAGCGTTTTTTTGATTTCAAGCAGCTTGGGCTGATACACCCGGGCGATACTTACCGGCGGATGACCGTGAGAAAACTCTTCTGTATCGATTTTTATTATTATCTCATCGATTTTGAACCGGGGGGCAAGTTCTTTCAGTTCGGCAAGAAGCTGATCGAATTTCCATGGCGGCAATGTCCGCCGCAATGCATACCAGGCGGTAGAATCTTTTTTCATCACAGGGCCTCAGATGTCAAGTTTACAGCAGGAAAGATGATCATTGAAACAATTACCGAACATAAGTGCTGCTTTGAGGGGAGGCAGGCAACTGTAAAGTTTCCAGTGTACCAGTTTTCTTTCGCCGTCTTTGAATTTGCAGACAAAATTGCATCCTCCTTCGACCCGGTGAAAACTGGGAATACTCAGCTGACGGGAGTGATGATTGCATACACGCTCATCGTCAAACCATAATGTTGAACCCACATCGGCGGCAGCAGAAACAACCACGCCTTCTGCCGGAGGATTACTGCACTCCATAAAAGTCAGCAGGTGAAGGGTATTGGCATTTCCCGCAAAATTTGACAGTTCAAATTGCAGATCGCTTACTTCTATTATTTTATGCCGCCATGTTTCCGGACATTTCCCGGTTGAACGCAAGGCTTCGCAGATTTTTTCAACCGGATCGGTCCTGTCATCAAGTACCAGAAAACGGGCTTTCGGCAACACTTCCGGGCGCGCCAGGTCAGATAACGGACGGTAAGGAACCGGGACAAGTTTATCTGCTTCTGCCGCCAGCCGGGTACGGAGGCGGCAGGTCATATCCACAGTATCCTGCAAAGTCAGCGGAACGCCGGGAACGGCAGATACAAAGTCAGATACTGTAAGTTCGTTTTTTACCATATTGATCATATCCTGCGGCAGACCGTTCCTGCCTTTTATGATACCGAGGAAAGCCCCGACACTGGCTGCGGTACAGTCCGTATCTCGCCCCATATTCACTGAAAGGATTATACTTTCCAGTAAATCACCCTTGCCCCAGAGCAGAGCGTACACGCCGTAAGCAATATTCATTACACAATCGGTAAAGTTATGGTGATTAAGGCGGTCTCGTATTATTTTACCTGCAGTTTCTGCGGTTTCCCCTGCATCATACAGCGAAAAAACCAGATTCAGGCCCATACTCAGGCGGCAATCCGCAGCAATAAATGAACGTGCCTTATCCAGACACTCATAAATATTGTTGCAGCAGAAAGCCATACTTTCTGCTGCTGCCATATATATTTCTCCATATACACCGTTGCCGTAATGATCTACAGAAGCATCAATTTCGGCGAAATGTACCGCAAGTTCAGGACGGCCAGGAAAGAGGGCTGCCCAGACTTCGGAACGGATGGCTGCTCCCATGCCGTCTGCAAAGAAATTATCGAAATAACCACTGTAAGGCGGCATTATACCGTAACGCAGATTGCGCTGGGCAATGGAATATTCATCACATCCATGGGGAATATGATCAAGCCATATTTGCCCCATATTTTCGTGAGAGAGTCCTGCTCCGTATTTATCCATGGCAACCAGCCAGATCAACTGCAGTTCCAGATCATCATTGGGAACATCAAGCAGAACTATATCTTTGGCAGAAAGTTGCGGACGGTACGGCACACCTTCGTAAGGCATACCGATCCCACCGCCAAGGCATTTGCCGATCCAGCAGCCGGCAACTTTATCATGATATTGATCCATATTGAACTCCTGTATTTTTCATTCATTGCTGTTCTGCCAGAAAGACAGGCAGAATTCTTTTTCCGTACAATCGGCTTCTCCTGTTGCAAGAAATTCATTTCCGGCCTGATCCCCCCAGGAGAATGTTGCGTATAATTTACCCTCGAAATCGCAGAAATCAAGATCCGATACGTTGATATTGACTGTCTGTTCTGCTTTTTTGCGTAATGTTTCCGGCGGCTCAACCTGCCATTTGCGGTCTGTGTCACTGTAAGACAGAACAAGCCTGGGGGAGCTCCAGTTGACAAGATCACGGGAACGCACGACCATTGTATCGAAACCTTCTTCATAACATCCGGCAAGGTGAAAGAGATAGTAGTATCCATCAAAACAGCGCAGCATTGGTGCTCCGCAATAAATTCCTTTGCCATAGACTGCATCCGGTATTTTTCCCCAATGTATCATATCTGCGGAATAAGCAAAATACATGGTAAAGACCTGATCGCCTGTTTCCGGATTATCAAGTTCATAAACAAGAGAAAAACCATTACCGCTGCGGCAGACAGAGGTATTGTAGATACCCCTTTCCGATTCGTTCAGAATCAGTTCCGGCCCGCTCCAGTTCAGCAGATCCCTGCTGCTGAACAAATAAATTCCATGCCCGCCCCATTTGTCTGTACAGCTTACATAAACCGTATCTTCGCAGACAAAAGCGCATCCCATGTGATAACCTGCTCCGAAAGATGCTGCAGTTTGCCCTGATGCAACATCGATCATCCGGAAAAAGGAATTATCTGTACTGTTGCAGTAAACACCTTTTCTGATGTATTCAAAACGGTAAAGCCTGTTGCGGAACACCACCGGATTGGCTTCTACTATATCTGCATCTACTGTTCCCAAACGCCTTAAAAGAGAATTATCCATTGATTTTATCCTTTATGCAGTTTTTGAAAACAGACAGGATCTCCCCGGCATAACCTGCCATTCCTTTATCGGAAGGATGCCATCTGACGGGATCATAATCACCATACCCGCGGCAGGAGGGATCGACAGCATATTTTTCCACAGAAACAAAAAATATACCGTATTCTGCACAAATTTCCCTGTAAATATTTTCAATATTTTTTGCCCATGCCGGATAAGGGAGTCCGTTGCAAGGTTCCCAGTTGCCGACTGCAATTACAGGTGCATTCAGCCGCAGTAAGGGTTTTATGATCTTTATTTCATAATTATACCTTATTTCCTCCGGGCTTTTGGCCGGTCCTTCGTGTTCTCCGGTCTGGATAACGATCAAATCAGGAGCCGGAAGCTTGTCACCCAGAAGCTGCAGAACACCGGTATCATCTGTTGTTTGTTTAAGCAGTATATTGACATTTCCGCAGTAAACTTCAACTTTGCGGCCCGGAAGTTCATTGCTGATCAATTTGCCTGTCTGATGTACGTAATCGTTTTCTTCGGCAGAAGCGGCCATACCTGCTTCACAGTTCCAATTCAGTTCCTGCAGTATGCCATGTCTGGTAATACTGTTGCCGACAAAAAGTATTTTGTAAGCCCCGTCTGTACTATTTTGTACAGTTTGGCGGGCTGGAGCTTTAAAAACCGGATCAATAAATACTTCACTCATAACAATATCTCAGAATAACTCAGAGGTCCATGCAGAAAACCAGTAGATTCCAGTTCAGAAATCCCGGTCCGGAGATCGGCTGACCGTTATCAGGATTGTAATATTCATGCACAACACCATTGACTTTGAAATCTTCTGCCAGAAGTTTTCTTGTATTATCTGCTAACTGACGGGCAGCTTTCTCATAACCGTAATTTTTCAAAGCAACAAAAGCCAGATATGAGCTTATTATCCAGACGGGACCAAGCCAGTTGCTGGGATTGCCGCGAAATTTGGTCGCTTCATAAAAACGGTCTTCAGCTTTAGACATCGTCCGGATACCGTAGTCGCACCAGAATTCTTCCGGATCTGTGATTTTTTCCACAACAAGCCGTGCCTGCTCAGGGGAAGATATTTGGGCCGTAAGGGGCAGAATACCGGAATAACTTCTTATCCGCAGCGGCATCACCTTCCAGAAAGGTTCCAGGAAAGTATTCAGTGGAGGGAAATAACGATGCGGTTTCAGATTCTGACGGCATTGCACATCACAGGAATAATACCAGGAATCCCGTTTATCCCACGAATAGGTGTTTATGGCTTCTACAATGGTTTTATATTCCTGCCGGAAATAATTTTCAAGCTCAGGAATATTGAATTTTGCCGACAACTGCGTTGCGGCTTTCAAATCCATTGCCAAAAATGAATTGTAATATATATGTGCACCGGAAAAATCAGGACGTCCCCAGATCGCCGGATCATCATCAATACCTATTGCTATATCATTTGCCCAGACCAGAAGTCCGCTGTTTTCGTGACGGTAGCGGCGATTCCTGCATTCTGCCGTCGATTTGATTTTATACAGCAACTCAGTTGCCAGTTCTTCAGATACAGCATCATTTTCGACCAGTAATTGCAGAAAAAGAGCCTGTACCGGTTTTGCCATATTATTTTGCGGATTATCTGTGGAATCAAACCAGTCTGCATCTTTTTTGCTCATCAGGATCGGCAGACTGCCGTCAGCTCCCTGATGATCGAAAAAATTCAGCAGAGATCCCCGTGCGTGTTCTCTGACTTTTGCCAGCAAAGAACTGTCATTGAGTTTTTCTGCTGTTGTAAAAAGAGCAACAGCGGCCCAGTAACTGTCCCAATCCCAGAGATTTTCCGAATACGGGCCGCCGGGATCAATAAACGAATACTTCATACACCCGCCGGCAGGACGGAACATAAGAGCCGCCTGTTCGTGGGCAAAACGGTAAAGAGTTTCATAGACATTACAGTCTGCACTCATAAATTTTTTCTCCTGTTTTCCTCTTCAATAACTGCACCGGTCATCCCTTGCCGGAATGACCGGATACACAATTACGGCAGATTCTATTTTCTCTGCCGCATCATTTTTTGATTACGGGGTCGTTTTGCCGAGCCAGTAATACTGGAACTTGCTGTCGGTGCTGTTGTACGCTCCGATATCGTTCTTGTGACGTTTATCGGCATGACCGTCTGCATAAGTATTGTTCCAGGCATCGTTATGCAGCGGATTCAGTGTGTTGTAAAATGCTGCATTGGGGGTGGCATTCACCCACTGATCGGAAGCACCGTCGATTATATTTATGGCATCCGCAAAAAGCATGGTTTGAGAGGGCGATTGCATTGCGCTGAGATTTTTGAGCCCCGCCTGATCATGGAAAAATATAAAGTGGTTTGCGGCGATGCTGAGCCTCCATTCAAAAGAACTTGCTGTTGTGTTGATATAAGGTTTGGAGGAACTGGGACACAGGACGAGGCCGGGTGTGTTGTGGTATTCATACAGTTTTGCGAACCAGTAGGTCCAGATATCGGGTACAACAGGAATGAAATCATGGTTGTCATTGGCATACATAACTGCAGAAAGTCCAAGCTGTTTCTGATTGCTGAGACATTTGATCTGCTGGGCGGCGGCACGGGCCTTGCTCAAGGCGGGAAGGAGCATGGAGGCAAGAATGGCTATTATAGCGATAACCACCAGGAGCTCTATCAGTGTAAAATTCTGCTTTTTCATTTTCATTTTCTCCTTGTTTTCTGTTTTCTTAAATCCTTTGCAAATAACGATCTGAAGTTTTTTGTTTTTTATTGTTTCTTCTCCGGATATTATATTTATATGCCTGCAGCAACCGTGAAAGAAACTCTTTTACAGGTGAATATCCGTTCTTTTAATTTACTCCTTTCAGTTTTCCTGAAGACAGTTTCAATAATATATTTCAAATACTTTACGCTCCCATGGTGCGTATGTGCATCTGATATTGCCGTCAGCCGATTCTATTTCCTGATTTTCAAAGATCGAAAAAATTCTTTTCGGATTTCCCGGTATGTCAATCGCAACATTCTGTGTTTGGGCACATTGGTTGATGGTGATTATCCAGCTTTTGCCGTTTTTAATGCGTAAAGATGCGTACACGCCGGGAGTGGAGGTATTGCCATATACATTCAATTTTTCCTGATACGGCGCAGTGAGGGCATCTGTCAGCAGCAGATTTTCCCTGCCGCATTCTTTCTGAGCTTCAGCAAGAACATCTGCCGGTACTCCGATAAAGTACAGTATCGAACTTGTGCCGTGAGCCCATGCCATATAGGTCATGGCGATTATCTCTTCCCTGGTCGGGGGCGCAGGATTGAATATTTCATAAGCCTGTATCCACCATCGCAGAGGTTTGTACCCCGGAAAAGAGCGCATCTCTTCCACCACCGGTACGACTGTATTTGCCGGCCATTTGCCGCTGGGATAATAATCTATGCTTACAAGGTCAGAGGCGCGAAGAAACTGCAGAAGATTTCTTGCACTTCTGCATCCGTTCAGAGTTACAATGTGGTACGGATCTTTTTCTTTGATCATACGGTATACATTTTCCAGATACTCCGGAGCCATGAACCATTCCGGTTCATCATAAGCCTCGTATCCCAGAAGACTTTCCTGATCTTTTACCAGTTCCACCAGTTCAAGTACTTTACTGAAACGGTATTTATCCGGGAAATGGTGTTTTACAAAAGGTGAATGAGGCGCATGGCCCAACCATTCCCCCATGCCGATGATGACTTTGAAATTATTTTCCCGGGCTGCGATAAAGAAATCTTCAAGAAGTTCTTCATCAAAATATATTCCTGTTTCGTCGATTGTATAGTAGCCGCCGAAAATCAACAGTGTATTGAAATCAAATTCTTTGTACTGTTGCATTCTGAACAGAGCAAAATCAAGGTCGAATGTATGCAGCTGCGGGCTGTTGCCGATGGAGGAGAAATCATTGCCGTTGATTTGTACTGATCTATTGAAAAATGATATTTTAACTTCATTATTCTTTGAAGGAGCATATTTTACAAGAGGGAACTCCCGTTCTGCAATTATACGATTTTCTGCCTTATCGCAGAGAATTGTCCGTATGATATATTTCCCCGGTTCCAGAGATTCTGCGGCAAAAGAAAAATCTGTCTGTGCAGAAGGAGAGAGGCTGCGGGATGCTGTAATAGCTCCGCAGGAGTCATGCAGCTCTGCCGTCAATTTTACATCGCCTGATAATGGAGGCAGAAACAGCCGCACATTGATCTCTTTTTCATCCGTATAGTAATTGAATTCACAACCGGGACCGCCTATGATATGCCCCTTGGATAAAGTCATATCCCGACTCATCCAGTAAAGTTTTCCGTCAGAATCATACAGTGCCAACACAGCGATCAATGCTTCGTCATCTCTTATATCTGTTTTATCTGCAAAAATACGTGTTTCTGAAGATGATACAGCAGTTGCAGGTATTTCAAACCTCGGTCCGTTGCCTTCCGGGGTCCAACCAGCCGCTTCCATGGGGCGCATGAGCAGCCATTTTGCATTTACTTCCATATCTGCGGGAATTCCTGAGACCTCTGCGGTCAGAATACCTTTACCGGGAGTGTTGTCATCTGTTATTTTCATTGCAGTCAATTTTACCGGCGGGGCAATATCTGCTCCTGATTTTTGCAATTTTATTTCCGGCCATGTTGACGGCATGCGGAACTCTCCCCCCCAGCGCAGCCTTTGCATGCCTGCGGGTTTGAATCTGGAGATGCTTAGGGAAATCGAATCCCCAAGAGGGGTACGGTTGAAAGTGCCGTAGGGGAAGAAGAATTCTGCGATCCATTCATGTTCTGTGACTTTTGATGCTGTTTCCCAAATACCGTTCCAGGAACGGTCCGGATCGGCTTCTGCCCACAAATCAGTTTTATTGCCTTCCGGATTGGTCATGAACCAGTAATAATCATGGCCGCTCATGTCCGGGTCGATATAAATTTCAAACATATCATCGCAACGGAAAAATTCAAATAATCCATCGGGCATTTCGCAGGAGGATGATAACTTTTCTCCGGCATTGTCAAGAGGTGAAATGATTGCCATATACAAGCCATTGCAGTCGTGAAATACTGCAAACCGGTTTCCGGCAGCCCCGGTCGTGTTTTTTTCGCTCCGGCCCTCGACAATAGCTATATCAGTTTTACCGCTGTGGGTAAGCCGGCTGTCGAAAGAAATAAATTCCAAACAGGAATAAATCTCTTCATCCAGTATCCCATCTACATTTACTGCTGCTTCTCTGAAATAAGGGGCGGCAAAATACTCTGCATGGGCAAACTGACTGCAGTACATAAGAAAAGGGAGCAGTATTGCCGGGGAAAATTTCATTTTTGCACCTCTTTTGCCGTTATAAGTTTTACCGGTAATTTTTCCTGTACAACACAATTTTTGTTATCGATCATATCCAGCAGATGTCTGACTGCCTGTCTGCCTAAAGTGACATCATCCACACAAATCCTGACATTATCGGTCATATTGCTTTCCTCCACCGAATCGCAAACTATGATTTCCGGATTTTTGCCGTCATATATATCTTGCATACCGGCTGCAACTTCGGCATTGGCTGCGATAATTGCTGTTATTTCCGGATATTTCTGCCGGGAGCAAGATGCAATTTTACGTCCGCATTCTCTGCTGAAATCGCCGTATTCAGAAATGAGCTCAAATTCGCCCGGCACTTTTGCAAAGCCCTGCTCAATTATTTCCGATACAGCATTGCTGCGGCTTGCTCCGGCCCATAAAATTTTACGATGTCCCCGCTCAATGGTGTATTCAAGAGCCAGCCGGCCGCTGCTTTCGTAATCATGGATGATATAATTACATTGGTCAAGGTCATGCCCCGGAGGGGTGATAAAAACAGCAGGATAACCGCGTTGCGAGATCTCTGTACCGAACCTCTGCCCGTAGTATGGCCCCCAGATAAGCATACCGTCAATGGCATGCTCGGTAAAAAGAGAAATATATTCTTTACGGGATTCAAAATGCTCATCATTGAAAACTATGAGCAGACGGTAATCTGTACCATTGAGGCTTTCTTCAATGCCGGAAAATATACCAGCCAGATGATGATCTGTAAGGGCATGTTTTCTGTTGCGTTCATAAGAAGGCATAACAAGACCGATCACATTGCTTTTTTGACTGAAGAGTCTCCTGGCATTGATGTTGGGTGTATAATTAAGTTCTTTTGCGGCAGAAAGTATTTTTTTTCTGGTTTCTTCGGAAGTATGACGATCTGCTTCCCGGCCGTTAAGCACGCGGGAAACCGTACTGGCGGCAACTCCGGCATAAGCGGCAACATCTCTTATATTTGATTTTTTTCCACCCGGCATTTTACGCTCCTGCAGCCTGGGCAACATGTTGCCCATTTGCTTAAAAAAATAAAAAGATTCAGGATTTTCAATTAATATAGCACAGAAATAACTGTTGTCAATACCCTTGCAGAAAAAAAATTCCATATTTCATATCTGCCGGTACAGGGTGGTTCATAAAAAGGAGAAAATTTATCCATGATTGAACCGGGTGCAAATGGATCTTCTGCGGTAAATTTTATCCAGCCAGAAGATCCGTTACTTATTTTTGCCGCAGGGGGATGTTGTCAGAATACCCACTCGCCATCCCTGAATACGGGGACTCGGGTACCGTCGGCAGTTATACCGGTTATTTCCATATCATCGGAGCCGATCATGAAATCCACATGAATCATACTGTCGTTCACGCCCATTCCGTGCAATTCTTCCTGCGAGTATTTGTGGAAATCCTTTACGCATACATCGAACCCGCGGCCGAGTGCCATGTGACAGCAGGCATTTTCATCAAAAAGAGTATTGTAAAAGAGTATTCCCATATTGTTTATTGGGGAATTTTTGCCGATAAGGGCACATTCTCCCAGATAAGGAGCACCTTCGTCCATGGAAATCATTTTTTCCAAAGCTTCCTGACCTTTTGCCGCTTTCACTTCCACTGCACGGCCGTTTTCAAAGCGGATGGAAAAGTCTTCAATAAGACTTCCCTGCCAGGAAAGAGGTTTTGTTGCCACAAGCAAGCCTTCTGCTTCGCCGCGTTTGGGGGTCGTGAATACTTCTTCACTGGGAATATTGGGATTGAACTCCCGCCCGGAAAGATCTTTTTCGCTTGCTCCGGCAAAAATTCCTGCAGACATAAGGCCGACACGGAAATCAGTACCGTTGGCAGAACGGTATTCAAGGGCGGTAAAGTTGTGAGCGTTAAGGATATCGCACCGGCGGTGCATGGAGGTGTTATGCCTGTTCCAGTTTTCAACCGCATCCAAATCGGCACGGGAGGCTTTCAAAACAGCCTCCCAGAGTTTTTCTTCTGCCGCGGCATCGGGAATGCCGGGAAATACTTTCCGGGCCCATTCTTTACCCGGAACGGCGGCAATGCACCATTGATATTTATTTTCCATGGCATCACGGAAGGGCTTGATGATTGGATAGCGGGCCTTCTGAGCGGCGGCCCGTTTTTCCTGATCAATACCTTCCATGCCGTCCGGATCTTCGGAATCAAGCCAGAGAAAAGCGGGCAGATTGTCGCACCGCCATTTGAGCTTTGCCACTTTCCACTCCTCAATAGCGGAAAGTTTTTCCTGTGTCTGATATATCTGATCGAGTTTTGCCAGAGGCATATCCCTGAAATCCACGGTGACTTTGCCGGCTCCGTGCTGATAACATTTTTCAACTGTCATACGGAGGAAATCGGGCTGATCAAGTCCTGCGACAATGATCACTTCCTGCCCCGGATCGATATTGAGTCCTTTGGTTACAATAAGTTCGGCATAGGCATCAAGCAGTTCTCTTTGCATAAAACACTCCATTAGAAAAAAGTAAAAACAGCCGACAATTCCAAAAGTTTTCAAAAATCCCAAGGCGCACCGGTTTTTGAACGGCTCCTGCAATTACCTTTATACAAAAAATCCCCTGACCGGATACATGGCTGGGGATAAGGATCGTCGTTGTAAAAATGGTGCCGAAGGTGGGAGTCGAACCCACATGGTATCGCTACCGCCAGATTTTGAGTCTAGTGCGTCTGCCATTTCGCCACTTCGGCTGTTGCAATAACTTAATATATATGGCAAAATAAAAAAAGTCAAATGGAATGGGGGGAAAATTAACGTATCATTTGACTTTTTGCGCCACGGGTGGTATTTTAAATATAGAAAACACATAAAATGGAGATAAAAAATGAAAAAAATCCTGATTCCGACTAAACTTGATGTATTTGCTGCAAACTTTCTCCGGGAAAAAGGCTATGAAGTTGTTCTTGATGCCGAAACCCCTCTCGCCGATTTGGCAAAGGCCAACAGCGATGCCGAAGGTCTGATCGTGCGCAGCGAAAAAGTGACCGCAGAGATTATTGACATGCTGCCGGCATTGAAGCTGGTGGTTCGTGCGGGTGCGGGTTATAACACCATAGACACGGTCTATGCCAGAAGCAAGAATATTGATGTGATGAATACTCCGGGAGCAAACTCCAATGCAGTGGCGGAAGAAGTGATTGCCATGATTCTTGCTGCAGCCCGTTTTGTGGTTCCCGGGGACAACAGTACCAGAGCCGGTTTGTGGGAAAAGAAGAAGTTTCTGGGGACAGAACTTACCGGCAAGACTGTTGGTATTCTCGGACTGGGTCACATTGGTCAGCTGCTGGTGAAACGTCTTTCCGGTTTTGAAATCACGGCTCTGGGTTTTGATCCTTTTGTCAGTGCGGAAGCGGCAGCGGCGATGGGAGTAAAACTTGTTGATCTGGAAACACTTTTCCGTGAAAGTGACATTGTAAGTCTGCATATTCCTGAAAATGACAAAACCCGCGGCATGATCAATGGAGATCTTTTCAAGGTCATGAAACCGGGAGCAATGCTGGTCAACTGTGCCAGAGCCGGTATCATCAACGAGGCTGATCTCCGTGCTGCCAAAGCAGAGAAAAAACTTATTTACTGTAACGACGTCTATCCCAAAGATGAAGCCGGAGAGAAGTCAGTGGCAGATGTTGCCGACGTCATGCTCCCGCACCTTGGTGCAAACACAAAAGAAGCGAACTTTGTAGCCGCCAAGCGTTCTGCCGAGCAGACAGTTGCCTACTTTGAAGAAGGCGCCAAAGACTGGGTTGTAAACAAGGGTTGATATTTGAGTTTTTCAAACGAAAAATGGGTAACGGCAAAGGATTTCTGTTTCGGCACAGACGAAGCGGATCTCCTTTGCCTTGATTGCGGCCGCAAACTGAAAAATGTGGTGATCCGCTACGAAACTTGCGGTGAGCTGGATGCTGACGGCACCAATGCTGTCCTTGTGCTTCATGCTCTGACCGGGGATGCCCATGTCACCGGCCGCCACAATGCTGACGAGAGCAAACCCGGCTGGTGGTCAGAAATGGTGGGTCCCGGCAAGCCGGTGGATACGGACAAATACTTTGTTATCTGTTCAAATGTGCTTGGCGGGTGTTCAGGGTCAACCGGTCCGACCTCCATCAATCCGGATACGGGGAAGCGGTACAATCTTGACTTTCCGGTGATAACAGTTTCAGACATGGTCAGGGCGCAGAAAAGGCTCATTGACCATTTGGGAGTAAAAAAACTTCTTGCGGTCATAGGCGGTTCAATGGGCGGGATGCAGGTACTGGAATGGTCCATACAGTACCCGGAACGTGTTCAGAGTGCCATTGCCATTGCAACAACGGCGCAGCTGTCCAGTCAGAGTATCGCCTTTGACTGGGTTGGCAGGGAAGCGATAAAATACGATCCTGTGTGGAACAACGGTGATTACACGGAGCAGCCGGAACGGGGTTTGGCAACAGCAAGGATGCTGGCGCACATAACGTATCTTTCGGACAGGTCAATGAACCGCAAGTTCGGCAGAAAACTCCAGCAGATAAGCGATTACAGTTACGATTTTGACTACAATTTTGCCGTAGAGAGTTATCTGGAGCATCAGGGTCAGCGTTTTGTGGAGCGTTTTGATGCCAACAGTTACCTGTACATAACCCGGGCGATGGACTATTTTGACCCTGCAGGCCGTTGCGGGGGCAGTTTGAAGGATGCGTTTGCCGGGGTGAAGAGTGAATTTCTGGTGGTGAGTTTTTCCAGTGACTGGTTGTTTACAACGGCAGATTCCCGGCGAATCGTCAATGCCCTGCTTGCCAACCGTTGCCGGGTGAGTTTTTGTGAAATTGCTTCTGATTACGGTCATGATGCTTTTCTGCTGGAAACAGACAGGCTCGGTCACATGGTGAAAAGTTTCCTTGATAATCAATACAGCATAGCCGTCAAAGGAGTCTGCAACTCATGACCAAAGTGATAAAAACGACAACAGTCGGTTTGCAGCGGCCGGACTTGAAAGTGATTGCCGACCTTATTCCGGACGGCAGCAGAGTACTTGATCTCGGCTGCGGCAACGGCAGATTTCTGCGTCACTTGCAGGAAACCAAAAATGATATAGATGCCCTCGGAGTGGAACTTGATGAAACTCTGGTGAGTCAGTGCATAGCCAACGGAGTACGGGTAATACACTCCGACCTTGACCGCAGTTTTGATTTTGCTGGAGATCTGAGTTTTGATTATGTGATACTCAGCCGCACATTGCAGGTTGTGCGCCGTCCCGACCGGTTGCTGGAAGAGGTTGTCAGAGTCGGGAAATACGGTGTAGTGAGTCTGATAAATTTCGGGTTCTGGGCGAACCGTCTGCAGCTTCTGGCAGGCGGCAGGATGCCCCGCAACGAAAGTCTGCCCTACAGCTGGTATGACACACCCAACATACATTTCTGCACATTACGGGATTTTCAAATCTTCTGTGCAGAGCGTGACATTGAAATAAAGCAGGAACTTCCCCTTGTACAACGGGGCAGGCTGACGGCACGTCTGATGCCGAATCTCTTTGCGCCGGGGGCAGTTTTCATACTGCGTAAAAACCAATTGGATTGAATCATGCATATCAGTGACAAATTATATTGTGTAAAACTGGTTGACCGTTCAGCCGACCACGATCTGGTACCGGAACTGGTTTCCGGCATTTGGGAAGACTGGTCAAGCTGGGAGGATCGTGAAGGGGGCGCCAATATGGTTGTCCTTTATGCACAGGATGCCGATACAGCCGCCGGGAATTTGCAAATGATGGACAAATTCAGGCTCGACTGGCAGGAGCTTGGAGCTGAACTGGATGAACCGGAATACTTTGAGCTTGCCAAAGAAGATTGGAGCGAAGTCTGGAAAAAGTATTTCCACGTTATAGAAGTAGCCCCGAATCTGGCGATAAAGCCCTCCTGGCTTGAATATAACGGCGCAGAAGGGTGTGCTGTTGTGGAAATCGATCCGGGGATGAGTTTCGGTACGGGGCAGCATGCGACAACGCTTTTCTGCCTGGAAACTCTTGCGGCGATGGCAGGGAAAGCCGGAATAGAGCGTATTCTTGATGCCGGCTGCGGTTCAGGGATACTGGCAATAGCTGCGGCGAAGCTCGGCTGGCAGAATATAGATGCCTTTGATAATGACCCCGATGCGGTAACGATCGCCGGGGAGAATATCGCCATAAACAAGGTGGAAGATGCCATAAATGTCTTTGAAGGCGATGCCACAAAATACGAAGCACGTCCGCAGTACGATCTTGCCTGTGTGAATATCCTCGGTCATATACTGGTTGCCAATGCGGAACGTATCATTTCGTGGGTACGTCCCGGCGGCTACATAGCCCTTGCCGGGATTTTGAACAGTGAATTTGATGCTTTGTCAAAGGTTTTCTGTTCTCTCGGACTGCGCGAAGAACACCGTGAAACTTTGCGTGAATGGACAAGCGGACTTTTTCACCGACCTGCCGGGGACAATAAGTAATGGATTGTGAGTTCAACATAGTGCTGGTGCATCCGGAAATACCACAAAATACCGGCGGCATCGGCAGACTTTGTGTGTCCAACAACTGCCGTCTGCACCTGATCGAACCCCTTGGTTTCAGCATGGAAGACAAATATGTCAAACGTGCCGGTATGGATTACTGGGCGCACGTGGATTGCCGGGTACATAAAAGCTGGGAAGATTTTCTAGAAGCGGAAAAACCGCAAATCATGCACTTTTTTTCCACCAAAGGCGGAACTTTATATACCGATGCGGCATATCCCCGCGGCAGTTATCTGATTTTCGGCAGCGAGGGTTCCGGTCTGCCGGAGGATTTTTATACAAGATACGCTTCTCAGCTGGTCATTATACCTATGATCGGCAGATTTTACAGAAGCCTTAACGTAGCAAACGCTGCTGCCATTGGTCTTTACGAAGCCATAAGGCAGCAAAATTACCAACAGGAGAAATAATTATGAAAGCTGTTTTGGAACGTATTTTCACAAAAGGCAGTTTTGCTCTGGACTTCAACGGTATGCCCGCATGGGATGCAGATTTTGCAGCCATGCAGCCGCTTTTCGCCAAAGCAGCCGCAGGTATCAGTGACATTGAGGCCGGCAAAATCAAGAATCCCGATGAACACCGCAAAGTGACCCACTTCACCGACCGGGTCAATTATCGTCAGAGCGAACTTTTTGAAAGAGTTGAACGTTTTGCCGCCGCCATCCGTGACGGTGTTGTCCGCGGTTCGACCGGCAAACCTTTCACAGCAGTTGTGATCAACGGTATCGGCGGTTCTGCACTGGGTCCGCAGCTTATGCAGTTTGCAGTCAACGGTCCTTACTGGAACGAACTCTCTGCCACCAAACGCAAACACGGCTTGAAAATCTACTTCCTTGACAACACCGATGCCGCCGGTCTCACCGACCTTCTGCAGTGTGCCGATCCCGAAGAGCTTCTCGTGCTTACCATTTCCAAATCCGGTGGCACAAGAGAGACCCGCAACAATATGATCGCACTGGAAAACTATTACAAAAACTGCAAACTTGACTTCGGCCGTCACGCCTGTGCCATCACCATGCCCAACAGCGAACTGGATGTCCATGCCAAAGAAAACCACTGGCTCGCCTGTTTTGAAATGGCAGAATCCATCGGCGGACGCACCTCCGAAACCAGTATTGTCGGTCATCTGCCTGCAGTTCTCACCGGCATAGATTTTGCCTCTTTCCTCGACGGTGCCTGCGCCATGGACGAATGGACCCGTTCTGCTGATGCCGCTGCCAACCCTGCCATGATGCTGGCAGCCTGCTGGTATCTTGCCGGCAAGGGCAAAGGCGACCGCAACATGGTCATCGTGCCCTACAGCGACAGACTGGTGCTGCTCTCCCGTTATCTGCAGCAGCTGGTGATGGAAAGTCTGGGCAAGGAACTTGACCTTGAAGGCAACACCGTCCATCAGGGATTGAATGTTTTCGGCAACAAGGGCGGTACCGATGCCCACGCCTTCATCCAGCAGCTCAACGATGGCAGAGATGACTTTTTTGCCACTTTTATCGAAGTCATGGGCGACAGCGAAAATGTTGCCATGGGCGACGGCTTCACCATCGGTGACTATCTTTACGGCTTTGCCGAAGGTCTTGCCCTGGCACTTACCGGCAAGGGCCGCATGGTCATAAAGAGCCGTATCACCAGAGTGGATGCATTCCACCTCGGTCTTATTATCGCTCTTTACGAACGTGCAGTTGCCGTTTATGCTGAATTCATCAATATCAATGCCTTCCATCAGCCCGGTGTGCAGGCCTACAAACTTGCTGCCAAAGGTATTCTCAAACTTGCCGGTGAACTTGATGCCAAACTTGCGGCGATCACCCCGGCAACAGGTACTGCAGAGGAAATCGCTGCCAAATGCGGTTTGGAGAACGAAATTTCCACAGTTTCCGGCTTCCTCGCCCGCAAAGCGGTAAATCATCCGGAAGGCAATGTGGTGCGTTATTCCGAAAATGGCAAGTGGATATATCAGATCCGCTGAAAATGGAGGCAACTATGACAATATCTGCAAAACTTCAGAGTCTTATGGTCAAAGGCAATCAGTTCCTCGGAACAGATTATCCTCTTATCTGCGGCGCAATGACTTGGGTTTCTGAACCCAAACTGGTTTCTGCAGTATGTAATGCAGGCTGTTTTGCCTGTATTGCCGGCGGCAATGCGCCTGTTGATATTCTGGAAAAACAGATCGCCGAGACCCGTTCACTGACTGACAGAAATTTTGCTGTCAACCTCATTACCATTGCCCCGGCTTACAAAGATCAACTGGCAATGCTCAAGGATCTCCGGGT
>JAZSGI010000205.1:0-3404 GCA_045532655.1 Victivallaceae bacterium | reverse complement strand
AAGCGATGTGGAATGGTTCCCGCCGGAGGATCTTCCGGAACCGGAAACAGATAATTCGTTCAGCATACTCCTGCTGGACGGGGATATAATAGCAGTCAACAAGTCGGGGAATCTGCCCACGCATCCGGCAGGGGCATATTTTCATAATACTTTATGGTGGCTTTTGCGCATGAAATATGGCGCAGTTTTTCCGGTAAACCGTCTGGACAGAGAAACGTCCGGTATTGTGCTTTTTGCTCGTACTGCTCAAAGGGCGGCGGAATTGCAGAATAAGCTGCCGGAAATGCGGAAAGAGTATATTTTACTTGTAGAAGGCGAATTCCCGCAGCATGAGGTTACAGTACACGGCTGGATGCGTCGTGATACTGCAAGTGCAGTCCGCAAAAAGCAGATGCTTTGTGATATCCCGTGCGGAAAAGAAGCAACTACTGTTCTGCGGAGGATAGATTACCGCAATGGCATATCCAAACTTCTGGCAATGCCCTTTACCGGCAGGATGCACCAGATCCGCCTTGCCGCATGGTCACTTGGATATCCTGTTGTCGGAGACAAGCTCTATGGGGTGAATGAAAATTTCTTTGTCCTGCAAAAAGATGGGTTGCCGTCAGAAGCACTGGCTGCCTTGCGGATGAAACGGCAGGCACTTCATGCATCTTTGCTGGCATTTCCGCATCCTGACAGTGGCGAAACAATAACAGTTTGTGCTCCCAAACCGGATGATTTTCTTTTTTAAGATGGGGTTTGAAGCAGTTTTTTCTGCAGTTCGCCCGGTGTCATTTGCCAGCGTTTTCTAATAAAAGCGTTAAGATGAGTGACATTTTTCATGCCTGTAACGAAGGATATTTCTTTGTAACTGATATTACCGGCAGCAAGAAGCTGTAATATTTTTTCATTTCTGCACTGTAATCTGTATTCTCCAGGGGATATACCATATTCTTTCTCAAAAAGCCTTCGTAAATGTGCTTGTGTATATCCCATTTGCTGACAGTGCCGATTGATATTTTCTGCAAAATTCGTATCATTATCCAGTTTGTTTTTTAATTGCTCTGCCAGAGAAGGATTTTTTGCGGTATCTGTGAGTGGTTTCCCGCCGATGGCAAGTTCCCCGATAAGTATTCCGGTAAGCTGTTCAGCCATAAAACGATTGGCTGGAGTCGGAGTAGTGAGTAGTTTGATAATACGTTGAAATATTTCTTTGAACCGAAGTATATCTACTGGTGAACATTGCAGAAATATGGGAATATTCAGAATACTGTCATGCTGTTGTATTTTGCATATTCCGGCATCACTGTCGTAAATCAGAGACGGTATATTGCATATAATAACAAAATTTTCCCTTGCTTCAGAGTAAGAAAAATCACAACGGAATCCCGGAGGGAGCAGAGCAAGTTTCGGCTCCGTGTTTTTCATAATCAGTGTGCCATCCGGTGAATAAACATTGTTTTTTTCCACCCCAGATAAATGCAGCGAAATAAAAACTGCATGAGCCGTCTGACTTCCCCGTTGTTGGTATGTATACCGCCCTGCATGAAAAATTTCCAAAAACATTAAATATCCCTTTTTTGTAATTATTAGTCATATTTATATAAAATATCACAATTCTTTCTGTTTGCAAATATATAATCAAATGTTATTGTATAGCTGTACATCAAAGAGAAAGGGTTACATTATGAGTACAAAAGTATTTGATACAGATAAACGTATCCGTCTGGGAATATGGGGGCTTGGCAGGGGCGCAAATTTCGTTCAATCTGCCAAATTTCTCAATATTGATGTTGTTGCCGGTTGCGATATCCATCCGGAAATACGTGAACGTTTCCAGAATGCAGTTCCGGAGGCATTTTGCACTGCTGATGAAAAGGAATTCCTCGCTTATGATATGGATGCTGTACTGGTTGCCACTTATCTGCCGGATCATGCCAGACATTCAATTATGGCTTTGGAAGCCGGTAAGCATGTTATGTGCGAGGTTACCGCATTCAGTACTCCGGCAGATGCTGTAAAGTTGGTTGAAGCTGTGGAAAAGAGCGGCAAAGTTTACAATATGTTGGAAAACTATCCTTTTACTCCGGCCTGTATGTATATGAAGAAACTTTATCAGGAGGGGTATTTCGGTGAATTCATGTACGGAGAATTTGAATATCTCCACGAATGTCGCACATTGACATACGGCTATAATGTATATCCTGTTTCATTGCCTGTTGAACCGGGGTGGACAGTACACAATTGGCGCAGTACTTTGAATATTCATTTATATTGTACGCACTCGTTGGGTCCTGCAATGTTTATTACCGGCACGCGGCCAGTGAGTGTTTCTGCTGTCAGAGATGAAGTGACCTTGCCGGGGTTCTTGCGACACGCTTCCGCTGCTCCCTCAATTGTCAAGATGAGTAATGGGGCTCTTGTGCGCAACCTTATGGGATCTACCACCCTTGATTGCCATAACGGGATGCGTTTCTGGGGAACAAAAGCCGCTGCCGAAAGCCGTGAGCCCGGCAAACTGAATATCTGCTGCGGAGCATTTGGTGGCGGTCTCCTTATGGATGTTGAGCCGGAAATTGATGAATTGGCAAAGCTTGCCGCTGATGCTGCTCATGGCGGTGGTGATTTCTGGGAACTTTATTATTTTGCCCGTGAGATACTTACCGGTGAGCCGGCTCCGGGAAATATCTATGCATCATGCGATGTTACTATGACAGGTATTATGGCTGTACGCAGCGAAAAGCAGGGTGGCAAATCCATTCGCATTCCGGATATGCGTAATCCTGGCGATAGAGAACTCTGCCGTTATGACTGTGAAGACGAATTGCCTTTTCACCATGAACATATCTTCCCTGAAGGGCATGACCCTGCTGTTACGGGAGAATTTTCCACAGTGATGACCAAATTGTTTCCCATACTTCTCGGCGGATTAAATGCCTTTAATGCTGCGATAAACGGTATTCGCCTTTATGACAATATAAAAAATGACAAAGCAAAATTCGATTTGCTCAAGTGTTTGAATACTGCCTTGAAAGAGTTGCCGGAGATTGCCGAAAACTGCCGCAAAGCAGAGCGTATCAGAGACGCTTATCCGGATTGCATCGCAGGAAAGATGCTGACAGAGATGCTGGCTGCTCAGGATCTTAAACGTATTTATGATGTGGAAGGTACTGCAGCAGAACTTATCAAGTGGCGGGATAGCTGCAAGTGAGGCATTCCGGCAGTTTGTTTTGCTGTAATAATTGTCATGGCATCTGCCTCCTCCGGCATATTTTGTCAGTAATGAATTTTCAGAGCGTCGTGTGATCAGGAGCTGTCCCGGCAGTAAATATGCCGGAACGGCTCTTTTGGATTATCTTGCCGGACGTTTTGATTACAAGGAGCGGGAAGCATGGAGAACAGTTATTGCCGCCGGAGAGATT
>JAZSGI010000116.1:0-10648 GCA_045532655.1 Victivallaceae bacterium | reverse complement strand
ATTCAGAATAACTGCAGCAAAAATAGGGAAAGCCATTTGCATTATATCAGCATTGTGTGTATATTAAATACCAGAAAGCAGGTTAATCTTGGAACAATATTTGCATAGAAGCTCCGATATACTGACAGCTTCAAAGTTTTCTGTTACGTCAAGATGGATACTGCCTGCTTTCTTTTTTTGTATCTACTTCCCGGAAAGGAGGATAATATGCCGGGAATTACAGTAGGAATGAGTTCATACAACCGCAAAGATCTTCTGTGCAAGGCCCTGCAGTTAAAGTCATGGCAAAATAACCGGACATTCAAGACCTTCTGGCTCGGTCTGCTTGGCAGATAAAAATCAGTTTTTGTCACCTTTCTTCTATTACAGCCCTGGAACGCAGCTTCTGCAAATATGCCTCAATGACCGCTTCGCCGGCCTCTTTTTCCAATTTTGCGGCAGCCTGTTTGCGTACGTCATTCCAGTCAGGTTCTGCAGAACCCCTTTTGTCGGTAACAAGAATATAATAAACGCCATCCTCTTCGACCTCTACCGGCCCGTAAACAACACCTGGTTCCGGCTCATCGCCAAGAATTGCAGAAAATTCCCTCCGCAAACGGCGTTTTTCAATAAAACCGACATCGCCGCCGCTTTCACGTTTCCAATCTGAATATTTACCGGCTAAAAGTGCAAATTTTTCACTTGAGGGCTCTGCCGCAAGAGCTTCGTCTACGATCTTTCTCACCTCCGTGCAATCTTCTCTGCCGCTGTTGAGCTTGAGCAGAGAAAAGCGGATCTTTTCCGCCTCAATAAACTCTTCGCGGTGTTTTTCCACATACTCAGCCGTCTGTCGCGGAGTTACGTTCACCCGTTTCATAACAAGCCCATTCATGAGCATTTCAACTTTTATACGTTCTTCCGCCATACGGCGCAATTCATTGATGTCAGTATGAAAATCTTTTGCCCGGAGTTCAAGTTCTTCTCTCGTCCGGCATCCCAGATCACGGGCAATCATATTCAAAGCATCTTCTATGTATTCAACAGCAACAGAATGTCCCAGGCGGTCAAATTCCTCTATCAGCAGGCGGCGGTCAATAAGCTCCTGAAGTTTATCAGCTCTGATCCCGGCGATAAGTTCAGGTATATCCTCTTTATCAGCAAGAGCATATACTCTGCTCTCCGCATCCCATGTTTCAAAAAGTATATCGCCGAGTGTTACCGGATGACCGCTGACACTGGCAAGAACACTGTTGATCTCCACTTCATTGACACCCTCAAGTGTAACTGTCTCCGCTTTTACGGCAACAGCAGCCAGTAAAACAATAATGAGAAAAAAACACTTCATAAAAACTTACCTCAAGCCGGAACAATTATTTTCAACATCCAGTTATACCAGGCGATCTCTTCAGAAATATTATATCGCAAAACCCGTTCCAGTTCTTCAGAAGCCTCAAGGGCCCGCAAAGCCCTGCCCCTGTCGATCCTGCCGAAAACAAACCCTTCCAGCAAACTTTCCGAAGCCCTGTCAAGATTCGGCAGCTCTTCCGACCGCAGAACCAAAGCGGCGAAAAAGCTGTATATCAGCCCCAGAAAAAGCTGACGCTTACCTCTGTATTCCCCAATGGCTGTGTCTTCATTCTGCGCAAGAATACGTTTTGCCAGAGCAGGATCATTCTCCTGCACCTGCTCAACAAGCATCCGGTTTTCCCGGGAAATTCTTTCCTGTTCACCGGCAAACAATTCCCCTGTAAGTTTGATCACAGCTCCGCAAACTCCGGCTCCGGATGCAACATCCCCATCCGGCAGAGTAAAAAGTCTGTAAAGCAGCTTCCGCAGCTCCATGGCTTCAGGAAAATCAAAATCAACATGGTTTTCCACAGCCGGAACGATTTGACATCTGCTGCGGGTAGTGGACAGCAATTTCTCCGGATGCATACATGAAAGTATCAACACTGTATCAGCAGGCGGTTCCTCAAGGGTTTTCAATAAAGCATTTTGCGCCTCGGCATTAAGTCTGTCCACATCCTTTATGATACCGATTTTCACAGCTCCGGCTTCAGACGAACTTAAAGAAAGCTGATTCATGAACCAGCGGACAGTATTCGGTTCCGGATTTACCGGGTCACCGATTTTGATCATATAAGCTCTGCCGGCCGGTTTCAGCGTTATACAATCAGGACTTGTGCCGTTTGCCAGCATGGTACAACTTTTGCATACTCCGCAGGGACAGCCGTTTTCCTGAATATCACGGCAAGCAGCCATGGCAGCAATAAGCTGCTCAAAGCCGTCAAGCGTTGAACGTCTGTCACCGGCAATCAGATAAGCATGAGCTGTTCTTTTCTGCCTCACAGCATTCACCAATCCGGCTGCGGCCACAGGGAATCGGGATAAGTAATCATCAAAGAGCGAAATCATTGCAAATACTCCATATTCTGTCATGCAAATCCTCCGGCGGCAGCAACGCATCAAGTACCTTCACCCTGCCCGGCTGCGCACTTGCAATATCGAGAAACCCTTGACGGAGCCGCTTGTGAAAGACCGCTTTTTCCTGTTCCAGCCTGTCATTGGCCGATGCTTCCGGATTTCTTGCTCTTGCTCTCTTCAAACCGACCTCCACGGGCAGATCGAGCACAAAAGTTATATCCGGGACAATACCTCCACAGGCAAAATCATTAAGCGGTTCGACAACCTCAGGAGCTATCCCCCTGCCCGCTCCCTGATACGCCACAGTAGAATCAGCAAAGCGGTCACACAGGACGATCATCCCTTTTCTCAGAGCCGGTCTTATCACCTGTTCAACATGCTGCACCCTTCCGGCCTCCAGCAGGAGGATCTCTGTTCTGGGGTCGATCACTTCTCCGGCGCAGCCGTATTTGAAAAGTTCCCGTAATTTTTCGGCAAGAGGCGTCCCTCCCGGCTCTCTTGTCGCAATGGCAGACCCCGGTTTCCGTGCGTTCAGCCGGTCAAGAAGCATACGCAGCTGTGTGCTTTTGCCGGCACCTTCCGGACCTTCAAAAGTGATAAAAATCCCTTTCAAAGGCTTATCTTGATGTTTTTCAGTAAAATTTTCCATGTTTAAACTATAGACCCATTTGCAGAAATTAGCAAATGATGCTACATTTATTTTATAAAGATTTTCAATAACACAACAAAAGGAGAAATATCATGGCGTTGTCCAGAAACAGTTATCTTTCCAAAAATATCGGTGACTTCCCGGAGGAAATCAATTTCGGCGAAATCACTTATTCCAGAATCAACGATCTGCGTTACGGCACGAATCCTCACCAGCCGGCCGCCTGGTACCGGCAGAATGGGCGTGACGGAGTAATTGCCGACATGAAGGTTCTGAAAGATGGCAAGAGCGGTCTTTCCCAAACCAACCTGGAAGATGTCAGTTACGCACTCAACATCGTCAAATTTTTTGACGAACCAGCCTGCGCCGTAATGAAACATGTCAACCCCTCCGGAGCCGCAGCAGCCCTTCCCGGTGATACACTCAAAGCCATCTATATCAAAGCAAGAGATGCCGATGCCCGGGCGGCTTTCGGCAGCGTGATTGCATTCAACACCAAAGTGGATGCCGAAACAGCAGAAGAAATCATGAGTACTTTCTGTGAATGTGTGGTTGCGCCTGCTTATGATGATGATGCGGTAAAAGTTTTCTGTGACGGAGAACGCTTCAAACTCAATAAACATATCCGTATTCTGCAGTGTGGTTCCCCCGCCGCCCTTCCCCGTTACATGGGTGATGCCGAAGCCGCATTCTGCCGTACAGTAAAAGTTCTGGCCGACGGTTCACTCGTTCTGGCAGAACCTCTCCTCACCAGCCTCCGGTCCATCGATCAGCTGAAACCAGCCGAAGGGGAAAATTCAAAAATCGGTTACCGCAAAAGTGAATTTTCAGCAACACCGCAGCAGCTGAAAGATCTGCTTTTTGCCTGGTATGTCAACATGTCAGTCCGTTCCAACGGCGTAATCATCGCCCGTGATATGCAGACACTCTCTGTCGGTACCGGCGAACAGGACCGGGTGGGAGCAATCGAACAGGCGGTCGTCAAATTCAAAGAAAAATTCAAAGGTTCAGATACACTGCAGGGTTCAGTGATGGCAAGTGACGGTTTCTTCCCATTCTCTGACGGCGTGGAAGTTGCCGCAGCAGCAGGCGTAACAGCGATCATAGCCCCCGCAGGCAGTTTGCAGGATGCAGCTGTCATCGAAAGAGCAAATCAGTTGAAAGTTGCTCTTTATCATGCCCCTGAACGTATCTTTTCCCACCATTGATAACCAGAACGGAGATTTTTTACCATGGGAACCAAAAAACTTGTTAAAGCAGGCGAACCGCAGCAGACCGCACCTCAGACCGATCTCAGCGATCAGCTGATTCTTTTTGAACGCTGGCTCGTAAACAACTGGCGCAAAGTCACCGTTGTTGCCGGGATTCTCGTTGCAGCGATCATCCTCTGGGGTATTATTGTAACCGTGAACCAAAGCATTGAAAATAATGCCGAAGAAGCATTATCCGGAGCAAAAGATATCGCAGAACTGGAAGCTCTCATGCCGGAATACGGCGATACTGATGCCGCAAACTTCTACCGTATAACTATTGCAGCCGATGCCGCCGGCAAGGGCGATGCTGCCAAAGCCCTTGCTCTGTATCTTGAAGTGGCGGATTCTGCTCCGGATTCAGCCCTCAAGGCCTCTGCCCTTATGGCAGCAGCAGCATTGCAGGAAAAAACCGGTGCAGTTGCCGACGCTGCGGCTACTTATGCCTCTCTTGCCGCCGATACAGCATACACTCCGGCAGTGCAAACCGAAGCCGCTTATCATGCCGGCCGTCTTTCCCTGCTCCTCGAAAATCCTGCAGCCGCCAGAGAACACCTGGAAGCAGCAATGAACATCGGCACTCCCTCCGGAAATCTTTATGCAGACATGGCAAAACAACTTCTGCGTAAAATCAATAACTGACAGCCTTTTATGACAGAAGAACTCCAGCTCACCAAAGCCCGCAGACAGTTGATCCGCAGTTTATCCTCACGCCACGGCCGCAAACGCAGTGACTCAGCTCTCTGCGAAGGCAAACGTGCCGCCGGTGAACTGTTTTCCCGGGCTCCGGAACTGGTTGAATTTGCCGCAGTCACGGCTGAACACAGAGAATTTGCCGACAGTTTCCACCTTGCCGCCCCGGTTTACACAGTAACTCAGGAAGAAATGGCGCAGCTTTCCGGTACAGTTTCCGCCCCCGGAATAATCGCTGTACTGCACCCACGGGAAGTCACCCGGGACGAAATGGTATCTTCTGCAGCAGAAGCTCCTTTTCTGCTTGTATGCGATCAGGTCTCGGACCCCGGCAATCTCGGAACTATTCTGCGCACAGCTCTTGCAGCAGGCTTGAAAACAGTGTGGCTTTCCGGCGCATGCGCCGATGTCTATTCCCCTAAAGTGATCCGTTCGGCACTGGGAGCGCAGTTTGCCCTTGTGATGCCCCGTTTTGCATCATTACCGGAACTGCTGCAGACAGCAGCAGATTCAGGTTTCACCAGAACAAGGATCTCTGACCCGCATACGGGATATAATTGTTTTTCTGATAAAGATCTTTTCAACCGTTCTGTGGTGGTAATAGGCTCGGAGGCCCATGGAGTTGATCCAGCGCAGCCGGGAGAAAGAGTACAAATCCCCATGCCGGGAAATTTTGAATCCCTTAATGCGGCACAAGCGGCAACGATACTCATTTTTGAATATGTGCGCCGTATAACAAGCTGAAAGGTAATCGTAATGCGGGCTTTTTTTTATCCGGAACTTGCAGCAAAACAGCCGAATGACACAGTTTGCCTTCCCCAGCGGGAGGCAGAACACCTTTTCCGGACTTTGCGTGCCAGAAAAGGAGAATGTGTGGAACTCCTTGACGGAGCGGGAACTCTTGCCGAAGCCGAAATAACAGGCAGCGAAACCCTGCAGATAACCGCTTTGAAAAAATTTACACCACCACAAATTTCCATACGTTTATATACAGCAGTTCCCCGCAGCAATCTTCTTCCCGCCCTTCTTACCTCATTGGCAGAAGTGGGTACAACAGCAATTATTCCGGTAAATTTCCAACGTTCAGTAGCCAAACCGGAATCTCCAAACGAACGATGGCAAATGCGCCTGATCGAGGGCTGCAAACAATCCCGCAATCTGTTTCTGCCGGAACTTGGCAAGGTACTCACACCGGCAGAGATGATCACAGATGCAGCATTCCACGCTTGTTCCGGTTACTTCGGAGCGATCAACGGCGAAATGGCAACATCGGTAAAATTTCCGCAAAAGCTGGCACTGGCAGTAGGTCCGGAAGGTGGCTTTACGGCAGAAGAAACAGACCTCATGTTAAGCAATAACTGGCATGGGATCTGCTTTTCATCCAATATTCTGCGCCTTGAAACAGCCGCAGTCACCGGTTGTGCTCTTCTCCGCCTTCTTGCAGAAACCGGCATATAAATTTCACTGGCAACATTAACACTCCGGAATAATATACTGACTGTTTCCACAAAAAATGCGGCGATATGCCGCATTTTTGCAATCTGTTACGTTTAAAATAAAAATGGAGGCGTGAATCGGAATCGAACCGATCTTAGCGATTTTGCAGACCGCTGCCTAACCTCTTGGCTATCACGCCCCATGATTGACTTTTTCCTGTCAACACTTATAATTTAACATGCAAAGTAAAAAAAGCAAATTGTTTTTGCAAAAAAATTGCTTTTTTAGTGGAAAAAAACACAAAAAGATGATATATTTTAGGATTGTACGATTTTTAAGCAAGGAGTTTTATATATGGAAAGCAATTCTTCAAACAACAGCGGAAGCAATTTTATCCGCGAAATGGTAGCAAAAGATGTTGCCGCCGGTAAACACAACGGCAATGTTATTACAAGATTCCCTCCGGAACCAAATGGATATATTCATATCGGGCACGCTAAAGCCGTATGTCTGGATTTCGGGATCGCCAAAGAATTCAAAGGCAGATGCCATCTGCGCATGGACGATACCAACCCGACTAAAGAAGATCAGGAATATGCAGACAGCATCAAAGAAGATATCAAATGGCTGGGATGGGACTGGGGCGAACATTTTTATCATGCCAGCGATTATTTTGATAAACTTTATGAATGTGCTGTAGAACTTATCAAACGCGGCAAGGCATACGTTTGCAGCCTGACCCCGGAAGAATGGAACGCATGCAAAGGCGATCTCCGCAACCCCGGCAGCGAACCGCCCGGCAGAAAATTGACCGTCGAAGAAAATCTTGACCTCTTTGAGCGTATGCGCAAAGGTGAA
Source organism: Victivallaceae bacterium (assembly GCA_045532655.1). Classification (GTDB taxonomy): domain Bacteria; phylum Verrucomicrobiota; class Lentisphaeria; order Victivallales; family Victivallaceae; genus JAVBQJ01. The sequence goes on along the minus strand of JAZSGI010000116.1, from coordinate 3,358 downwards.
TTTGCCGATGGAGAAAAAGTTCTCCGGGCTAAAATCGACATGGCTTCGCCGAATATCCACATGCGTGATCCCGCAATTTACCGTATCCGTCACACCGATCACTACAAAAGCGGCAGCAAATGGTGCATTTATCCCATGTATGATTTTGCCCATCCCCTGGAAGATGCCATCGAAGGAGTGACTCATTCATTCTGCACACTGGAATTCGAAATCCACCGTCCCCTTTATGACTGGGTCCTTGAAGCTCTGGATTGGCAGGAACCGCCGGTACAGACTGAATTCTCCCGCCTCAACCTCACTTATACAGTGATGAGCAAACGGAAACTTCTGCAGTTGGTCAAAGAAAATCATGTATCAGGATGGGATGATCCCCGTATGCCGACTATCTGCGGTTTGCGCCGCCGGGGTTATACTGCTTCAAGCATCCGCAAATTCTGCGAAATGGTAGGTATTACAAAGTTTGACGGCGTAACTGACATTGCTTTGCTTGAATTCTGTATCAGGGAAGAACTTAATGCTTCAGCGCCGCGTTTCCTTGCCGTTCTGGATCCGGTAAAGGTAGTGATCGACAACTATCCTTCGGATACTGAATGTGAATGGCTCGAAGCGGTAAATAACCCGGAAGACCCAGCAGCAGGCAGCCGCAAAATTGCCTTCAGTAAGGAACTTTGGATCGAACGCAGTGACTTCATGGAAACTCCAGTCAAAGGCTATTTCCGACTTGCACCGGGAGCTGAAGTGCGTCTGCGCTATGGTTACTTTATCAAATGTACAGGTTTTGAAAAAGATGCCGCTGGCAATATTACGGTTCTGCACTGTACTTATGACCCCGAAACCAGAGGTGGCAATGCTCCTGACGGCAGGAAAGTCAAAGGTACTATCCACTGGGTATCTGCCCGGACAGCAAAAGCAGCAGAAGTTCGTCTTTACGACAGACTTTTCAGTGTTCCTGAACCCGGCACAGGCGATGTTGATTTCCTTGAAGAAATCAATCCTGATTCAATTACTGTACGCAATGCAATGGTTGAACCGGCAATTCTTGAACAGGATAAATCTTTGCGCATGCAGTTTGAAAGAAACGGATATTTTATTGCTGACAAAGACAGTTCAGAAGATCTTCCGGTTTTCAACCGTATCGTCGCTTTAAAAGATTCTTGGGCAAAAAACAAAAAATAATTTGCATTTTTCATAATATAGAGTTATGTTGATACAGAGTTGAATTTCTGGCGGTTTTCTGCCCGGTATGAAAATTTTATAAAAAGGCAGTAAAACACCACCATAGACAGCAGAGAAGCGGGAGTAATTCGCTTCAGATAAAAGAAGAAGGAGAAGAAAATGAAAAAGTACTGTCTGAAAACCCTGTTGGCTGCAGGCATTGCCTGCGGTGGAGCTCTTTATGCTGAAGATTCAGTTGAAGTTCCAGCCATGCTTCCCGGCATGAGTGCCCCTAAAGCTGAAGAAAAAGTAGAGTTTTTCAGCTGGGACAAAGTTCCCGAAATCGTTGCGGTGGTAGGCGAAAAACAGATCACTAAAGCAGATTTGCAGAAAACAATGGAATCTTTTGGCGAAATCCCGGCAGATTGCCCTGCTGATCAGGTTATGATGATACTGTACAGCCAGACTCAGATGCTGATCAAACAGGCTTTGCTTGAAGACAAGCTCGCCGCAGAAGGCATCGGGCCTTTGGAAGATTTGTGCAAAAAGACGATCCAGGATGAATTGGACAATCTTCCGGCAGAACAGAAAGAACAACTTACCCAGGAATTGGCAGCCCAGAACATGACGTTGGATGATTTCATCAAGATGATCATTTCCAATCCGGCAATGCAAATGGATGTCGGTATTCTGGAACTTGGCAGCAAATACAACAAAGATCTTCCTGCAATCACTGCCGAAGATACGAAGAAATTTTATGATGAAAATCCCAGAAATTTCATCAAGACCCCTGCGAGTGTCGAAGTTTCACATATCCTGCTGCAAACCAGTGACGAAATGGACGAAGCCGCTGTAGAGAAACGTATCAACGAACTCCACGCAGAAGTCACAGCCAATCCGGAAAAATTTGCTGAAATAGCTAAAGCCGAAAGCAAATGCCCCAGCAGTGCCGATGGCGGTGCTCTCGGTATGTCCTTAAGTTCAGCAACTTCCAATATCGATCCCGTGTTCCTTGCGGCTTCATTGGATCTTGATGCCGGTGAAATTTCTCCTGTAGTGACAACCCAGTTTGGTTCACATATCATCATGTGTACCAAGAAAACTCCGGAAGAAAAAGAAGTTTATACTCCGGAACTGGAAGCAAAACTCATTGAAGTTCTGACTTTGAACCGGAATTTTGAAGCAGGCGCAAAAGCAATGGCTGACTATGAAAGTACCGTGGAAGTAACCAACAATCTTCCTGCCCCTGCGTTCAATCCTATGATGATGATGCAATAATATCAGTTTATAAAAACTGAAACTGCAATACCGCTCATTTACCTTTGAGCGGTATTTTTTCATTATATCTGAACCATCCGCCAGTACTTCACCGATTTCAACGAGCAAGTTCCCACTTAACAATCTGTTGGTTAAAATCTAAAGATTACATTTGACAAAACAGTTAATTCATGCTATTTTAAACTATAATAAAACTCTGGGGATGTTCCGGTATTCGATTGGCTGGGTACGTTTCCGGCAGCAGGTCGAGGATGATCGTTGGCCTCGTAAATCATCGATTAAAACAATAACTGCGAACGAAGAGTACGCACTGGCTGCCTAAGTCGGCCACGTCTTCGCCCTGACGGGTGCTAAGGGATTGAAGGCGTCATGAGCGCCCTGGACCGCCGCCTCTGTTATCCGGGCAAGGTCGAGATAAAAGGATAAATAGTCTGAATGTCAGCCTGACGACCGGCAAACAGGAGGACGATAAACAATAAAGATCGTAGAAGCCTGTGGAAACTGGTAACAGACGTAGTCAAGACGCGGGTTCGACTCCCGCCATCTCCACCAGAACTTATTGATTGCCAAGGACTTACAAATAAAGTCCCTGGCAATTTTCTTTTTATACCCCTTACAGTTGCAGGCACTTGCGGCTTTTGCGGGGCAATCAAGAGACTGTCATTCTCAATGCTGAACCATACCAGCAATGGCATTTTGCACCACTTTTACGGCAAAAGTCTCTGAAACGCAAGGACGCAAGTCCTTGGAGCATTATTGTTTATTATCAACGATTTATAAAAAATGGCAATGCAAGGACTTGATGTAAGAAATAGACGGTGCAAAAGTTGGTTTTCTGCCACTTCTGCTCTGTCTTTCATTTTGCCAAAGGTAAGTCCTTGTTCTGGCATTTGGTAAAAAATCATCGTTCCCATTTGTAAATGCC
>JAZSGI010000223.1:0-3010 GCA_045532655.1 Victivallaceae bacterium | reverse complement strand
ACTGCAGGTGAGTATTTTCAGCAGATTTATGCCGGCTTCTGTTGAACCTATATTGCTGCAGCCTTGGAACATGGTTTCTGTGCAGCCGCCGAAGGAGAGCAGATTTTCTGCAGCTTCAGCAATCTCCGGCCCGTAATATTGCAGTGATTTGATATATTCTTTGGCATTGTAAAGACAGGGGCAGGGGATACCTTCTGCCCATTTTGCAAAAACTGCATCCCAGATTTCAACCGGAGTGTCCTTTGTGATCAGTAAGCCGCTGTTGGGACGCGAAGTTCGCTGTACACCAATGCACAATTTTGTGAAATCAGGATTTTTCCCGGAGTAAAGCAGGTGCCAGCCGTCATGCCTGTCCACAGCCCTGAACAGCTCCTGCAAATACTCTGCCGCATCGGCTTCTCCTTTATAATAGTCACCCATGTATTCATCGAATCTTCCGGCAGAATCATAGTTGTCCAGGGCGAAAATAAAGTTGAAACTGCGGATGGCATGGCGGAAATCCTTTGCCGGAGTCATAACTTCTGCAGCAATATCGCCGGGGGCTCGTTTCAAAAACGATGTTATCCCGGCAAGAGTATCCTGCAAAGCTGTTTTCAACGGGGAGGGGGACATTTTCCCCACTCTGTCCGTATAACTTTGCAGTCCTTCCCGCAAAATTCTCGGATAATTAAGTACGGTATGTGTCCAGCCGTTGCCGCCGACCCAGTGTTTCGGGGCAATACAGCAGGTGCCGAAAAACTTTAATTCTGAGATGACTCCTCCCAGCACATCCAGCTCAAATCCCTCTCCGAGAACTTTTTTGCCGTATTCATAAAGACCATTGCCATCTACATCAAGGCTGTTTGAGTAATGATAACGGATATATTTTCCTCCGAGGGACCATATCGAATCCTCCGGCGCCGGATAAAGCAGACCGGTTTCCTGCGGCGGCGTGACATTTTCAAAATATCTCCTGATACCGAGTGCATAGCGTTCAACTATGGTCGCACTTTCGTTTTCAAACATTCCTGCGCCGAGATACTCTCCCAGCTTGTAAAGGACGGCAGCCTGTATGTTCATAGATAGAGCCTTTTGTTTTTTTTAAAAAGTCACCCGCAGCAGATGTGCGTGACCGGGGGCGATCCACTTTTCTTCGCCGGAAAAGTTGTGCCATTCTCCTTTGCGTGAAGCTGGATTGATTTCAACCGTGACCGGTGTCTTTCCCTGCCATTTGAGATCGATGGGATACGAATTGTTCAGATCCTTGTTCAAAATCATAATGTATATATCCCCGGTTTCTTTGTGTTTGAATTCGCCCACGGCAAATTTTGCACCTTCCCGGTCGGAAACGCTCACCAGCAGGGAGTTGCTGTCAGGACCACGTGTACCGTTTTCCCGCTGGATCACCGGGATGTGGTAAACGGCAGTTGAATCAAGAGAGTTAAGGAGTTCGGCACGGTTGTGGACGCTCTTCAGGACGTTTTTCAAATCATACCATACTTGAGTACGCTCGCCGAATTCATTGATGGGGGCATTTCTGTAATTGCCGATCGGCGGAGTAAAGTAGGTAAATATGGCAAGACCTTTTGCCCCGTAAAGCAGAGCCGAATATATTTCAAAGTACAGATCATCCAATGTCGGCTGCCGCATATCAAAAAGAGTGACCCCGAGAGTGCAGTAGTAAAAAGGAATTCCTGCCCCCAAAGTCGCAGTGCGAACCTGCTCAAGATTGAGCCAGTAACGGTCGGAAAGCTCTTCATTGCGATCATTGGGCAGTGAATAAAAATCATAGCTTAACCATGGCATATTGCAGAGGTCAATATATTTTTGCAGATACTCTGTGTATGTGCAGCCCAATCTCCTGTCAGAAACATAGTTGGGAAAAAGATTGATATACGGAACAAGTTCCGGTGCCTGTTTCTGCACTTCTGCACTCAACGCTCCAAGTGCAGGTAACCAATAGGCGGTTGGTTCGTCCCGCAGAAAGATACCGATGATTTCCTGACGGTTTTTTATTTTTGCTACAGCGTTTGCAACCATTTCCGGAAATGCTGAATAATCTTGAGTTTCCAAATTGACACTTGCCAAATCGTTATCCCAGTAATAAGTTTTCAAACCCGCCCGGGCAATCATATCCAGATGGGAATCACAAGCAAATCCGGCAATGGTAAAACCACATTCCTTCATCAGGTCAAAATCTTCCTGCACAAGTTCTCTGCCTTCCGGAGTGAACCATGGGGTCGGTCCCCAGGCAAGGATCGGAAACCAGTCACTCCCGGCAATAAGCGGAGAAAAACTTGCAAAAACTGCTGTCAAAATAACAAGTAATTTATTCATCATCACTTCTTTGAAAATGGTGTTATATGAACTCTTCCGGTTTGATACGGCATACTTTGCCGCAGAATTCACAATTCATGGAAATATATTTTCTGCCTTCTGCGATTTCCTGCCGCTCTTTTTTGCTTAAAGTCTGCAGCGCAGATATGAAACGTTCTCTGGAACATGAACATTTGAAATGTGGAGCATTTTCTTCGTATACCGTTACCGGAACTCCGCCGAAGATCCTGCCGAGAAATTTCTTCAGGGCATCTTCAGGAGTTTCATTTGACTGTGGTCGCGGGACAGATGCTCCGGCAAGTGCGGCGACGAATTTTTCCGTATCACATCCCGGCAGGGCCTGCAAAAGTATGCTTCCTGCCCATTCTGCCGGGTCGTCACTGGATTTTGCCCATTCCAGATCGGTAATTATGATCGATTCTATCTGTTCCGAGGTGGACAGGTAATAGGCGAGAGCTTCGGAAGGTTCACGCAGCATCGTTTCGGTTATTCCATTGGAGAGTATACCGCCTTTTGCTCCCTGTTTTATTGCTGAAATAGTAACAGCTCCATCGCAGAGGAGCGTGTCAAGGGTTATGTGCTGCAAAGATGCCATAGGCTGTGTGTTGCCTGCCAACGCTCTTATGCTGCCAGTGGAGTTGATTTCTGTAATGAGGTTGCCGATGGTGCCGTTATAACGCCATCTTACTGTTTC
>JAZSGI010000234.1:0-16281 GCA_045532655.1 Victivallaceae bacterium | reverse complement strand
TTTTTGAAAAATTATGGGATATCTGTGCAGTAACAGTAAAAAAAATAAGGTTTCCTTGACTGTACACTTGAAAATTCTCTCTTTTATGCTATGTTAGTGTAAGGTGTATTTATACAGTATACAGGAGTGGATATGAAGTTTATAATTTGTCTATTTTTATTTGCAGCAGCCCTTTTGACAGGCGGGTGCTCTCTTACAGGCAACACAGACCGTGATCCTTCCGGAGGAGTACTTATCACTCTTGATCCAAACTACGTACCGGCAGTTGGTTACGGCTTCCACTGGACAGTTGCAGCAGAAGCTGAATCAGAGGAATCCAGGTGGAATTTACAGGTGGCAGTGAACAATGCCGTTGTCTGCGGCTCTGAATTCGGCTTGCCGACTGATATTTATCTCGGATACTGGGATATGAAAAGTGCCGGATTTTTCTTTGCCGATCAGGAACTCCCGCAAGATGCCGTACCGGTAAAAATCACTTTTGTCTTTGCCGGGGGAACTGTCGGGAACGCCAGCGGGTTCATCCATGCCCCGGAGGGCGAAAATATTTTGGTTTCACAAATGTTATTATTGGATAAAGACACTCCGGTCGCCGCCCTGTTTGAGGTCAACGCCTCTGCCGGAAGACGACTTAACACAGACACCGCCATCAAAGATACGAATATCTTGATACGCCGGAATCCTGCGGATTATGTGCCTGCCAATGCGGTTCAACTTTTTATAAGCAGAGCCCTTGAGCCGGGACAAATACCGGTGGGCTTGCCGGAAACACTTTCTGAAGAAAGATCAGAACAGGGAATTTAAATGCACATAGGGATCATAAGCATTACAAATGACGGTCAGCTGGAAACCAGAACCGGCACACTCGCAAGGAAAGGCTTCATACAGGACAAAGAAGACCTTTCCCGGGATGCTTCTGTTCTTGAATTTATTTACCTGACCTCTTTCAGTGCAAAAACCATCATTCACGATGTAACGCTGCCGACAGCACTGCACGGCAGTACGCTGATCCTGGCATTAAAATATGAACTGGAAAGATTCCTGCCTGTAAAATTGACCGAAGTAAGCTGGGGATTCATGCGTTCCGGCAAAGACAACTGTCATTTCCGGATTTTCGCTGTTATGCGCAGCGAGCTGCTCTCCATGCTCAATAAAATTTCTGCAGCGAACCTCCGGTGCGACGCCTTTGTCCCGGCGCAGATTTTTACAGAAAATACCGGAGATCTTGCAGGATCACATCCGGCAGAGCTGCTCCTTGCCCACCTGCGGCGTGACCCCGGCGGCAAAGCTCTGCAGCTTGATCTTCCGGCAATCAGCAAAAGCCTGCGCCCGGAACGTTACCGCTGGCTGAAGAAAATCTACAAATGCGTACTGCTTCTTTCTGCATTACTGATACTTCTGCAGCTTCTTTCCCGTGCCGGGAACCATATTGATGCATATACCAGACTGAAATCCGAAGAACTCAGTATTGCCGGAAAACTTGAAGAAGCCGAAAACGAATACAATAAACTGCAGCAGTATATCGTCCTGTATCAGAAAATAACAGACTTCAATCACGGCAAAAGCAATATTGTTCCGATCCTTGCTGATCTCTCTTCGCGTTTGCCGGAACACATGTGGGTATCCTCCTACAAGCAGGAGCAGGATCTTATAAATCTCACGATTATTTCCCGGCAGGATGAAAGCAATATTGCCCGTATTCTTGAATCCCCGCTCTATACATTTATCAACATGAGCAAATCAGTCAATCCGGCAAATCAGAACGCCGTTTTTCTGGTACAGTTAAGGAGTTTACTGCCATGATCACAAAAGAAAAACTTGCAGTATTCACCCCTGCCGTACCGGCACTGCTCCTGCTGCTCTCCGGGATTCTCCTGCTGTTGACCGACGGTCTGCCGTTTTCAGCTATGATCCTGGAGACAAAACAGAAGGATATAAATGCACTCAAACTGGAACTGCAATATACACAATCGGATATTGATTTGTTCCGGAATGACCTTTCCGGATTCCGGGAGATATTCAATTCGGCGATAAATCTGCCGCTTAAAGATGCTGAAAATCTTTTCCGCGAACAAATTTCCGGGATCCAAATCAAAAATATCGGCCCGGTCCGCAGTACTGCAATTAATGAGTTCATCACAGTTTTTGAAATAAAATTCACCGCCTCGGGAACGATTTCAGAAGTAACGGATTTTCTTGCCGGAGCAGCCTCCGGTATACCGAGATTGTATTGGCGCAGTATCTATATCGAGCCTGACTCTGCAATTTCCGCAGATCATGTATCTCTGACCGGAACAGTGTCGGCATTCAATTTTATCCCGGTGGATCCGGAAACTGCGCCGGAGGTTGTTGTACCATGATAAAAAAACGGGATATGATGGTGGCAACCCTGACACTTGCATTTCTGGCACTCTGCCTGCTGCTTGCTGCTTTTCTGAAAGATTCTGCAGGGGAGCTGCAGTTTGTCCAACCGGCAGAAGATCATGAGGAAACACTGCCTGCCGACACCCCGTCCGCAGACACTTCCATGCAGCAGGATACGACAGGAGCTGCAGCAAAAAATATTTTTTCCGCCGCAAGAGGAGTCCCGCCGCAGCCTGCCGTCCCGCCGGAACCGGAAACACCACCGGAACAACAGCAGAAACCTGCCGGGAAACCGGCAGAAGAAGTGAAACTGAATATGCTGGGCAGTTATCCAAACGACTGGCCGAGATATAAACTTACCGGAGTAAGCTGTGTAAACGGCAGATATACCGCCATTATACGCGGCGGTCCGGTGCATAAAGTGACCAGCGGAGAGGTCTTTGCCTGCAATTACGCTATCGGCGATGACCTTTCAGGCGGAGTTACTCTGCATGAAGTCAGAATAGATGAACGCCTGGCATTGCTGCGCCGTGGCAATGATGTCCTTACCATAAAATTGGGTGTTGAACCACCGGAGGTAAAAAAATGAACAAAGTATTTAATAACACCATGTATCTGGCGGTTCTGCCGGTTGCCATGTTTCTCTGTATAAGCTGCGAAATGTTTCCTATAGATGCCACGCCGGAATCAATGGATGAAGTCCGTATGGATGAACTCCGCACACAGTGGTTTGAAATGACCAATGGTGTTCCCTCCCCCGATCAACCCGGTATCGGCGGCGAACTCCTGCGGGTTGATTATGCAAATAACTTCGGTCTGCGGCAGCACCCGGAACTGCCGGATTACGAAATCAAGCGTTCCCCGGAACTCCAATACGAAGGGATCGCCACAGATAACGGTATCCCGCCGGTTGTTCTCAACGACGAACTTGTTGATTGTAATTTCAACTTTTCGCAGGCTCCACTGACCGATGTGTTGCCGGTTTTCCGTAATGCACTTGACTTCAATTACATCATAGAGGGCAATGTCAGTGGTACTGTAACTATGTCATTGCAGACAAAACTGACCAGACGTGAATTGTGGGATACATTTATGGAACTGCTCAGTCTGTCTGGGGCAAGAGCAAGTTTTGAAGCCGGTCAGGTACATATCTACCCGGTGGGATATGCCAGCAACACTCTCACGCTGAACTCGGAAACTCCGGGGCTTGAAATCGGGGTCTTTCAGCTGAAAAATCAAACTGTGGGTGATATCACCGGCAAGTTGAATAATTTTATAGGCAGAAGCCTCAAAACCGTAGAGTTTTCCTCCTCCAACATACTCATAGTGCTTGACAAAACCGAAGAACTGGCAAAGATAGAAATGCTCCTCAGGGAGATAGATATCCCCAATCACAAAAACTGGCACAAAGTAGTCCTGCCATGCCGCAATGTGGATGCCGGGCGCATCTCCAAAGAATTGTCACAAATCCTCCCGGTTCTCGGATTCCCCGTTTCCCATTCACAGGACAAGGCTCCGGACGGCACAATACATCTGCAGGCTCTGGACAGGATGCAGGTCATTGTCGCCAGCGCAGCAAATGCAGAAGCTCTCTCTGAGCTGACCCGCTGGCAGAAACTCCTTGATGAAAACAATATCGGTGATCAGGAACAGATGTTCACTTATGATGTGATCAATGGTGCCGCCGAAGAACTTTCATCAGCAATTTCCGCCATGTTCAATGTTTCCGGTATGCAGCTCCAGAGCAGCAGCAACGGCAAAGTTACCACAAACTCCAACATCGGCACCCCCGGCAATATGCCATCCAATGAACTTGTGGCCCCGGGTACTGTTTTTGAAGAACCGGTACGGCTTTATTGCGACTCGGTACATAACCGTCTTGTTATCCGTACCCGTCCCCGCACTTATGCCATGGTAAAAGCGTTACTGGAAAGACTCGATACACCTCCGGCACAGGTGTTGCTGGAAATAACAGTTATTGAAGTTACTTTGACTGACGGCATTGAGTTCGGTGTAGAATTCATGATGCAGCATGAATTCAATGAAGAGTGGAACCAATCCTTCGGTTCTGACTACAAAACTCTTGTACCGAGCGCACAACAGAACAAACAATACGGCGGCAAGTATTATATCTACAATCCGGATAATCCGGACGAAAAATTCGGCTATATCAGTGCCCTGGCCAGTCAATCGAATGTCAGAGTCATTTCCAGCCCCAAAATCGCAAGTTTGAACAATACACAGGCAGAAATCATCGCCGGTGAACGTGTCCCACTGATCACCTCCGAAACAGGCAGCACCTCCAGCGGCGACACCATCCTCCGCAGAGTGGAATACAAAGATACCGGTATCGAACTGAAAGCAACCCCCAGAGCAACCCGCGGCGGCAGGATCCTGCTTACTATTGAACAGGAAGTTTCCCAGGCGCAGGTCAATACCACAAGTAATATCGACTCTCCGGTCATTCAGACCCGCAACCTCAAAACAACAATGAGTCTGCGTGACGGTCAGACAATAATCTGCGGCGGTATGATCCGGGATAAAACTGTCGATGACCTTGATACTCTTCCCATAATCAATTCGATCCCCTTCCTGCGCCGGTTGATGGGCGATACCAACATCCAGAGCGACAGAACAGAACTGCTCATACTCATCACCGGTACGATCCTCAAAGATCCCACAAGATTGGAAAGTCTTGTAGAGGGATACGAGCAAAGTATTGACAGTCTCATTGAATACAACAACCGTCCCAAACAGAATGTCACCCGCCAATTCAGACATTCCGGAAGTCTTGACTCATGGTTTTTCGAATAAATACATCTTCAAAGAGTGGATTCCAACAGAAACTGGAATCCCTGCGGGAAACGCTGGTTGCTCAATACCCAGTCTATGCAGATACGATCGCCGGAGGAGCATCCCCTCGCGAAGCAGACCAGGCTCTTCTGGATTCAGGTACTGTCAGCGAAACGGATATGCAGATGCTTTATTGCAAAATCTGGGAAGTGGAACCACTCTCTGAAACAGATTTTCAAGCTCCGGCTAAATTTGATGAAATCGATCCGGAATATCTGCATAATCATCACTTCCTGCCTTTGCGCTGGAGTGATACGGAAATTCTACTGGCAGCATCTGACCCTTATGAATTATGGAACGCTGCTTATGTGATAAAAGAATTTTCCGGCAAAGAAGTATCTTTTGAATTCTGCCGCCGGAGCATGCTTGAGCGTCTGCTGGAAAGTATTTACTTTACCACGGATTCACCCCTGACAGATCAACATTCCGGCAGTGAAGATGAATTGCTGCGTCTTGCCGGCGAAGCCGGTATCGTCAGGATCGTCAACGAAATGCTTACACAGGCTTTGGAGCAGAATGCCAGTGATATTCATATAGAACCGTCAGAAACGGAGCTGAATATCAGATTCCGTGTGGATGGCATCCTGCAGGACTATCTCAAATTGCCGGTACATGATTATCCGGCGATCGCCTCGCGCATCAAACTTGTAAGCGGCTTGAATATTGCCGAAAGCCGTTTACCGCAGGATGGCAGAACAAATTTCCAGATTGCCAATTATAATATCGACATCCGTATCAGCACCATTCCAGTCATGAACGGCGAAAGCATTGTGTTGCGAATATTGCACAAAGATGCCATGCGCTTTGATCTTGACCATATAGGAATGAATGAACCATTAAAAAAGCGTTTTGAAAAACTTATCAATATCCCTCATGGGATAATCCTTGTTGTCGGCCCTACCGGTTCCGGCAAGACAACGACTCTATACAGCGTAATGAACCAGCTCAATGTCCGGAAACTCAAGATCATTACCATCGAGGACCCTGTGGAATATCAACTGCCGGGACTGGCTCAGATGCAGGTCAATGCCAAAATCGGTCTGACATTTGCCAACGGATTGCGGCATATCGTCCGCCAGGACCCTGATGTTATTCTTGTGGGAGAGATCCGTGACAGGGAAACTGCAGACATTGCTGTAAATGCTGCTCTTACCGGACATCTGGTACTGAGTACACTTCACACCAACGATGCCGCCGGTGCAGTGACACGACTGCTGGATATGGGGATCGAACCGTTTCTTATTTCCGCCTCGCTTTTCGGAGTGCTTTCCCAGCGGCTCGTACGCATGAGCTGCAAGACATGCGGCGGCAGCGGCGCAGTCAACGGTTCCCGCTGCAGGCAATGTTCCGGTACAGGTTATCACGGCAGAACCGGTATTTTTGAACTGCTCATGATCAATGATGAGATCCGTCAGGCAATACACAATAAAGTTTCGGGCGAAGAACTTGCACATCTTGCTGTCCGAAACGGCATGATCCCGCTTATGGAAGACGGGATGGAAAAAGTCCGTACCGGAATTACGACACACGCCGAAATACTGCGTCAGGCTTCTGTTGATACCGGAGAGGAATAAACAGATGGAGCTTTCTGTTTTCCAATATCTTGTCCTTGACAGCAAAGGCAGACGCCGGGAAGTCTCAATAGAAGCCTTCTCCTCTGCCAATGCACGCAGCCGCCTTGCGGCAAAAGGCATGATCCCGCTGAAAGAATTGCAGAAAAACAGCGACTTTCATAAAAGCGGCCGGAAATGGCTCCCGGTAACCGGAAAATTCAATGCTACGATCTTTACCGACCGCCTTGCTCCGCTTCTGCTTGCCAATGTGCCGCTGGAGCGGGCTTTGGCTGTATTGGAGGAAGGTACAACGGACAAACAGATGCTTGCGGTGATTTTTGATCTCCGGAAAGGTCTGCATGAAGGAAAACGTTTTTCCTCACTTATCCGTCAACAGGGCAGTCTGTTTCCTCCCATGTATGCCAGTCTTGTCGAAAGCGGCGAGGAAGCCGGATGTCTGCCGGAAGTAATGGATGAATTGCGGAAATTCCTTGCAGAAAGCAAAAGTTTTAAAGATTTTGTAATAACAAGTTCCATCTATCCGGTTATAGTATTACTGGTGACTCTTGGAGTTACTGTATTGCTTTTCACCGTTTTCATCCCCCGCTTCGCCAAAATTTTTGCCGATATGGGCAGGGAACTTCCGGCTTTGACCCAGACTCTGGTGGATATCAGCGGAATAATGGTCAAACTGTGGTGGCTGCTGCCGCTGGCAGTTGCTGTTTTGTTCTTTCTGAACCGTTTTTACCGTAAAGGCTCTTTCTGGCAGCGTTTCAAGGACCGTTTGTGGTTGAAAGTACCGCTTGCCGGCAAACTCGCTGTCTCTATCCAGGTAAGCACATTTTTACAGGCTCTGGCTATAATGGTCAAAAAAAATGTCCATCTGCTGCAGGCAGTACGGATCGCCCGCAAAACCCTGAGCAACAGTGTTATTGCAGAAAGTTTCACCGGGATAGAAGAACAACTCCGTGAAGGGGCAAAACTCTCAATAACTCTCGGCAAAAGTTCCTACATGCCCCCCGGCAGTATGGCTATGCTGAAAATTGCCGAAGAATCCGGCGATGTCGGCGAAATGCTTGACCGTATCACCCGGGAAGAGCAGACTGCAACCAGAAATCTTGTAAAAAAAATACTGGCACTTCTGGAACCGGCGATCATTGTCATGCTTGCCCTTGTAGTCATGCTCGTTGTTTTTGCTATATTCACTGCGATCTGGGAAATGAATTCAATACGCTAACAATAAAAGGATAAAGAAACATGAAAAAACAATTCACAATGATCGAAATGATAATAGTCGTACTTTTGATAGCACTGCTTGCAGCTGTTGCAACGCCTATTTATTTCAATTACCTCAAAGATGCGAAAATTACTGCAGCCGGCAATCAGATCAAACTTTTCAAACAGGCGATACTTGATTATGAACTGCGGATGAAAAAGCTCCCGACACAAGAACAGGGTCTGGAGGTTCTGATAAAAAATATTGACAATCAGGATCGCTGGAGACCGTTCCTCAATGCCAAAACAATTCCGGCTGACCCCTGGGGTAATCCTTATATTTACAAAATCAATTCAGATAACTCCTACGAGATCATTTCCTATGGTGAAGACGGGCAACCGGGCGGAGCTGATGATGCCGCAGATATTTCCAGCGCAGATTTCTGACCGCATTGCCTGTAAATACTACACCATGCTCGAAATGGTGCTGGTAATACTTATCGCCGTCCTGTTATCAGCTGCGGCTGTGAGTGTTTTTGCGCCGGAAGAACCGGAAACGGCAGAAGAGTTTGCCATGAAACTTATCCGGTTTTCAACATCGGCACGCAGGCAGACAATAACTTCAGGCAGGGACAGCACAATAATATACGATCGGGGGAAAAGATCCTTTCTGCAAGGTTCAGAAGAATTACTAATGCCGGGAAATATAACTTTTCTTTTTAACGGAGAGGAAATGGATGTGCCGCCGGCTGACGAAG
The DNA here is from genome assembly GCA_045532655.1 of Victivallaceae bacterium. Lineage (GTDB taxonomy): Bacteria > Verrucomicrobiota > Lentisphaeria > Victivallales > Victivallaceae > JAVBQJ01. Next base: position 7,541 of record JAZSGI010000234.1, on the reverse strand, counting down.
ATGTGACGGAGGATATTTTTTTCCTGCGGGCAGATGGTTCCGTAACCGCTTCCGGCAAAATCGGATTACAGGATCAGGCAAATACCATTGCCGTTACAACATCGTTATTGACCTCCGGCATATATATTGACCGGCAGGATGAAGATATTACAGAAAATAATATGGCGGATATAACGGATACTGTTGTACCCCTGTGGCTGGATGGAGAGCGGGAGTGAATAGATATTCAAGAAAAAATTTCACGTTGCTTGAGGCGGTCATTGCCCTGCTTTTATTGACGCTCGGACTGGGTGTACTTATTTCACAATTTGCTCTTTCCGGCAGGAGACTGCTGGATGAATATTATAATTGGCAGATATCCCACGAACTCTCCAACGCCTGCGAATACCTGCTCAGTATAAGCCCTGGAGATGCCTCAAAAGGCCTTGACCGGAAATTTGCCTCCGATAACTTTGAAACCTCTGCAGAAATCCAGCCGCTGGCAATGCCGGAGTATCTGGCAGAAAATAACGAAAATTCAATGCGTATCATAAATTGGCATGTGGAAATAAAGAATAAAGATACCGGTGAAGTCGTGGAACAGGTTGATTTTGCAGGCTGGGTGGAGGCTGAATATGCGCCGTAAATATACCTTTACCCTGTTGGAACTGATCATTGCCTGTACAATAGTGGCAGTTATGACTGCTCTGGGCGGGGCAGTGATTTATTCATTTCCCCGCAGTTACAAAGAGTTGGAAGCACAGGCATCACGACTTGAATTTCTTTTGAAAATGGATGGATATGCCGATAATATCGTGCGTAATGCCGTGCCTGTATACTGGAAGGATGGCAGCGGGGCGGAAAAACAGATATTCTATGGAGATAAAGATGTCATGTTTCTGGCAAGCCGAAATCATATTTCTGCAGCCGGGGGGATGATATTCAGTGTTTTCGGGAAAAGAAAGGATCAGATAGTTGTACAATACCGTAATACACCGTTGCTTTATTGGGAAAAAGATGAAGAAGAAATAATGCCGGAAACCATTACGGAAGAGATCGTTGCCAGCGGCGTAAGTGACCTGCAGCTATATTACGGACAATGGGAAAATGGAAAGCTGAAATGGTTGGAAGACTGGAATGAAAAAGACAAAGGTTCCACTCCTGCCCTGCCCCCCGTTATCGCCTGGACAATAACCTTTGAAGACGGCAGTTCGGTACATTACATACGCCGTACCAGCGGCAACAGTTACTATACAAGTTATGGAAGAATACATGCGGAAAAGAAGTAAAAACAACAACTGCGGCATGGCCCTTGTTTCCGCTCTGCTGCTTCTGGCAATGGCATCAGTGGTTACACTGGCAGCAGTACAGCTCACCCAGTTGACATCTCTGGAGATGACGACCGCAGCAGACAGGACAAAAGAGCGGTTGATGACAGAAGGGGCATTGAATATGTTGTACTTCTGTCTTTATCAGGATATTTCCGGACACCCGGCGAGAGTAATAGATACTGAAGCATTTGAAAATACTTTTGCAGATCCAAGATGGCAGGCAGACAGTGTACAGCGCAATATCACAGTAAATGATACGGAATATACGGCACATATAATCGATGCCGGCGGATATTATTCCATAGATGCAGATCCTTTTTTTGAAAACTTTGACAATACATGGAGCGGATGGTATACCAGGGAAGCATGGGATTTCACCGAAAGGCAGAAACTTAAAGATCTCGCCACTGTGTTAATGGATTATTGCGACGGCAATGACATTTCTTCGCTCACCGGAGCAGAAAAGGATCACTATAAAAAAAACAATATGCCCGCCATGCCCCGTAATGCCCCGGTACAGCTGACAGAAGAATTATCATATATCCCCGGAGCTGCAGATTTTTTCGCTCCGGGAACCAATGCTGATATAAGGTATATTCAGCCGCCTGCCCCCCGTGATATGCCCGCCAATGCCTTTGTTCCCAATTTGTATTCAACACCTGTACGGTGGCTCGCTTCTCTGGCCGGGCTCTCCGAAGAAGATGAAGAACTTTTGCTGGAAGCCCGTGATTTGTGGACAAAGGAACAGAAACCCTACGCAGAGCATCTTCTGCCGGAAACCTTTGAAACTTTGCAAAAAATCGTTTCACCGCAGGAATCCGGTCTTTATCTACTGAAGATCAATAACCAACTGATGGATGCAGAAGCCACAGTGCGGATACCGTCACCGGCAGGGGAACACTTCATAGAATTTTATGACATCAAAGTATACTGATCTTCAGTTCAGAATACTTTTGAGGATCTTTGCCAACTGATCCGGACAGGAAGTGGATTTGCCGCCGCAGCGTATTCCTTCGAATCTGGCGATCACTTCCTCGGCTCTCATGCCGATAACGATTTTGGAAATCCCTTCAAGATTACCGGGACAACCGCCGGAAATATTACATTTTGTAACAACATTGTTTTCATCTATTTCAACATCTATTCCATCAGAACAGACTGCAGGATCAGTTGCAAAATGTTTGACCATGAGAATTCTCCTTTTTTGTAAATACCACTTTTTTTACCGTTTTGGGTAGAATGATCGAAAATACCGTTCCCTGCCCTGTCGTACTTTTAACTTGCAGCCAGCCCTGATGATTACGCACAGTACCATAACTCATTGCCAGCCCCATTCCTGTCCCCTTCCCTACCGGTTTTGTAGTATAAAAGGGTTCAAATATATGCTTAAGCACATCTTCTGACATGCCGCAACCGTTGTCACGTACCGACAGATGCCAATAATCTTCCGGCTGTAAATCATTTGGCGCAGCTCCGTTTATTTTATATTGCGGAATAAAACCGGCAGGGACATCCACCGCCTCCCCTATTGTAACGGTGATCTGCGGCTCCTCACATCCGGCTAAAGCATCACGGGCGTTAATGAGCAGATTTATCAAAACCTGACTTAACTGTACAAAATCGCCCCTTACAAGCATTTCCCGGTCAGCAGCTATTTCTTTATTCAACACGATATCACATTCATGTCCGCCATAAAAAATTTTCAATGACCGTTCCAGCAGGTCTTTCAGGTCGATCTCGGTTTCCCGGTATTTGCCTTTGCGGGCAAACCCCAGCAGCTGCCCTGTCAACTGTCCCGCCTGCTCGGCAATAGCAGCGATCTTGTCCAGCCGCAAAGAAACATCCTCCGGCAGGGAGTCGACCTTCAAAGAAAGTACATCAACATTGCCGAGAATAGCGTGAATATGGTTATTGAAGTCATGGGCAACCCCCCCGGCAAGCTGCCCGATGGCTTCCATGCGCTGGGCGTGGGAAAGTTGTTCAAAAAGTTCCTCCCTGTCCCGTTCTGCCCGCAGACTGGCAGTAATATCCTGCCCGATAACAACATGCATCATCGAGCCTTTCAGCAACACATGGTTGACTGCAAGGCTGGCTGTCCTTAATTGTCCTTTTTTTGTTTCGTTTTTTCTTCCGCTGTCGCTGTTGCGTATTATCCGCAGTTTGGTATCGTTTTTTTTAAAAGTTATATTTTCAAGCAAGCCTTCATCTTCTGCCGTTGCACCTGCGGCAAGTTTCCGGAAATCAACACCGTATATATCCTGCATCTCCATACCGAAAAAATCAATTGCTGCAGGATTTGCTTCTGCCACCCGTCCGGCACTGTCAAACATTATCACCATTTCGCTGGTGGTATTTATGACATTGCGGTACCGCCATTCCGATTCCAGAAGATTTTTTTCAAGAGCTTTACTTCTGCCGTACCCGCCGAAAAAGGCAAAAATTATCTCAAAATTTGACTTGGGCAGATCATGCAGATATTCCGGCAGCTCCATCTTTACCACATACACAGTCAACAGGAGACATACCCACACTGCCGAAAGCAGACGCACAATAACAGTAGAATTGAAAATCATGGCTTCTGTTACCAGAGGCAGCCCCATCAACAGCTGATACATTACAGCATCAAGGGTCAAAACCCCTACAAGTGTACCGAGAAAACACGCAAACAATCTGCATTTGGAGTGCCGAAGCCAGGTAAAACATATAGGCAGAGTAAACATATCAACTATCTGCACCACCACCATGCTGAGCATGGCACGCCGGGATTCTGTCAGCAGTTGCCGCAAAGCCTCTCCGCTCAATCCGGAGTTGGCAAAATATCCCGACCACCCGCTCTGCATGGCTGTCAATCCGCCGAGATAAAGGAAGATCCCCAGTATCACCATCATACCGACCACAAGCCGCTGCATCACCAACACCCCTTCGGTAATGTAAACAAGCAAAAGTATGGCTAAATATGGCGTAAAAAGCACTGTCGCCCCGATGGGGAAACCTACTTCCCCGAAACCGCGGATGTTCCATGTAAGCACCAGTCCTGCCCCGGAAACAAATTGAGTAAGCAGGAAAATCACCCCGATACTCAAGTAAAAAGGAGTGTTGCCGATACGTCTTCGCTGACTGTGCAGCAATGCCAGTACAATGAATACAAAATTCAGTTCAAGGAACGCCAAAAGGCATGTAAAAAATGCGTTCAACCGGCATCCTCCGTACAACCATCAAGCAGTTCTCTTGCTGTTCCTGCCAACTGTACGGCCCCTGCCTGCCGGGAAATAACTTCCTTCTGTCCGGCTTTGCCGGAAAGGTGTGCAGTACCAGTCAGCATGGTCAACCTGTCAATTACCGTCATATCCAGATGCTCAAACATTCCAAGATCTATTCCCAACCGCAGCCACGAAAGTGCCGCAAGAGCTTCACCGGATGAAAGCATATAGCAATGCCGCAGCAATCCATATGCACGGCTGACCTTGTCCAGCAGAGTATATTTATCATTCTGCAGCAATTCCTGCCGCATATTGCGTTCCTGAGCCCTTACTTTTCCGGTTACAGAGGATATTCTTGCGATTATCTCCGTTTCACTCTCTCCGAGAGTACCTATATTACTGAAAACGTACAAACTGCCGCATTTCCCGCAACCATCGCCATTGACCCCGGAAACGCCTATACCAAGCTGCAGCATGGAATTGAGTACATGCTCAAAAGCTCCGGAAAATTCAAGTGCCGGCAGGTGCATCAGCACCCTGGCCTGTAATCCGGTTCCGGCAGAATCCGGTGATGTGGTAAGAAAACCCAATTCCGGATCAAAGGCAAATCCAATCTTTCCGGCAAGACGGTTGTCAAGCAGATTGGCACGCCGCCACAATGTCTTGAGCATATTGCCTGAAGAAAAAAATTCAAGCCGCAAATGTTCACCGTCATTTATTACAACTGCGGTATCCTGATCTGCATTCAGAAAAACTCCACATGGTTTATCCCCCTTCTGTGCGGCCTCTGTGATTATTCCCCGTTCACGGAGTATTCCGGCAGAAACAGCATCGATGGTGCGGCAGTCAAAAAACTTGCGTTTGCGCCCCATGATACCGTAGCGGCGGAAAACTCCGCATACAAGTTCCAGTACAGCCTCAAGATCACTGGTTCTGCCGCATGATGGGAATGTAAATCCGTCAATATTTCTTGCCAGCACCAGTGACGACGCAGTAATAATACTGTCTCCCGGCATAACTCTCTGCATCCATGCCGGAATATCGGCAGAGATAATATCAAGAGCCTCACCCATTACACTCATCCTTCTGATTTGCTGAATCAAGTTTTTTCTGCAATACAGCTATGCTGTCGCGCAATTCTGCTGCTTTTTCAAATTCCTCCCGCAAGACAGCTTCATTGAGTTTCTCTTTTGCTTCAGCCAATTTCATGGAAGCCGCAGCAATGGCACTGTCATCACCGGAAGCTGTTGAGCCGGGGATTTTCCCGGTATGCAGCCAGCCTTTGTGGATCTCCGGCACAGCTGCAGCTATAATACTGCGGAAATGGCAATAGCAGGCGGCACACCCCACTTTGCGTTCCTGCTGCAGCCGGGCAACATCCCAGCCACATACGCTGCACGGCGGATAAAGCTGCTGACTCAACTCTTTAACAAATTTCTCCGTATCAACATCAGCTTTATCTGCACCTGACTCTCGCTTTTTCCGGGACAATATTTCATAAAACATCTCAGCAATCTCAAATGGATCTACAGTACCCTGCAGACTGTTCTGAAATTTTGCCGAGGCACATTCAGAACATATATGCACGATCTTCTTCTCCCCCGGAGTAACCTGCTGAATATGTATTGTAGCTTCGTTTTTTTTACACCAGTCACACAACATCTTTACACCTCGCTATGGAGAAATATAACCTCTCCCGGCGATTTGTCAAAGTCTTTTGTCAAAAACTTTCTGCAACACGCCCTGCCAATACCGCTTATTTTACAAAATAGGTTTTTATGGGCGGGAATCCATTGAACTCCACAGACGCATAACTGCTTGTATATGCCCCGGCAGTGAGCCAATAGATGCGGTCACCGATATCAATATGTCTTGGCAGAGGATTACGGAACTGTTCATACATCACATCCTGACTGTCACAGGTGGGCCCGGCAATGATAAAATCTTCTATCAACCTTCCGGCACTTTCACAATAAAGCGGATACTTGATCGCCTCGTCCCATGTTTCTGTGAGACCATTGAACTTTCCGGCATCGATATATACCCATGAATCAATAGCTCGGGTGGATTTGCGGGAAACCATTATAACTTCACTTACCAGCACGCCGGAATTACCAACCAGCGAACGGCCGGGTTCCAGAATAATACGTGGCAGATCATCGCCGAAATCTTCACGCAGAAAACGGGTTATTTCCTCGGCATAAATATTCATTTCCGGAGTTCTGGAAAGATACTGCGCCGGAAATCCTCCCCCCATATTGATAAGCGTAAGTTTTATTTTTTCTTCTGCAAGATAGTCAAATATATAGCGGACTTTGCTGATCGCAGCGTCCCATGCTCCGATATCACGCTGCTGACTGCCGACATGGAAACTCACCCCGGAGGGATTGAGACCAAGTTTTTTTGCCAGCATTACCAAATCTATTGCAATGTCGGGATGACAGCCGAATTTGCGGGAAAGCGGCCAATCTGCCGTTTCGCTGCCTTCAACCAGAATACGGATAAAAATACTGCTGCCCGGCGCAGCTTCGGCAATATTCCGTAAATCCCCCTCACTGTCGGTGGCAAAGAGACGGACTCCGTGGGAATAGGCATATGAAATATCCTTGATCTTTTTTATAGTATTGCCGTAGCTGATCCTGGCAGGATCCACATGCAGAGCCAGCAGATGGTTGAGTTCATAAACACTGGCCACATCAAAGGAACTTCCAAGATCCCGGAGCATTTCCACGATTTCACGGGCAGGATTGGCTTTGACCGCATAATAAATATCAGCAAAAGGGAAACTGTCCCGCAGCGATTCATACTGCTCTTTGATGATATTCAAATTGACCACAACGAACGGGGTCTCATGTTTGGCGGCTTCTGCCATCATGATATCCCAATCTGCTTCACGGTAATAATCCAAAGGGTTGATTCTCATTTGCTGTCATTGTCCTTGTGATTCTGGTTGAGACAACTTGTATTTAAACACCGCAGTCCTTCAAAAGTCAATTTCTGCCCGAAAGCAATTCGCTTGACTGCAGGGTCA
>JAZSGI010000209.1:0-36552 GCA_045532655.1 Victivallaceae bacterium | reverse complement strand
GCAAGTGTGCGGTCATTGCTTCCTACCGGCAATCCGCCGGGACCGGGATGGGTTTCAAGGAAAACCATGGACATTTCTTCACGGATCTCCACTCCTATTGTAACATCAGCATTTTCCAGATCAAGTTTTATTGCATCCCCGCCAAGCTGCTGCCACAGTGCCGTTGCCAGAGCAATTTCAATATCTTTGCTGTGCATGGGGAAGTTTTTATCGCTGCGCCTTGCCCTGATACGGAATGTGGGCGGCAGGGCAGATGCCGATGTTCTGACATTGGCAAATATTTCCGGAGCGAGTGCGGCAACGGTCTTTTTTACTGCTTCAAAATCCCCGGCGGGTAATCTGACTGCCGGTGACCATGAGCTTAAACCGAAAGCCTTTTCCAGTCGGAGAGCCATATCGGTCAGTTCCGCTGCAGAAAAATCACTTTTATCAGTTTTTTCTATCCATATACGTCCCCGTACCCGGTGGACTTTTATTGGCATTCCCTGCAGCAGACGGTAGAGATTTTCCACCAGCTGCAATTCAAATTGATTACGGTTTTCGCCCTTTGTGGCGATTTCGTGGTAACGGCACAGACATGCATTGATCATATTGTAAATCCTGTTTTCTGCCAGATGTCCCTGTCAGCGGGAACATAGTTTATTATTTTGCAACCGGCAAAATCCCTGCGGAAAGGATATTCGCCTCTGAGTTTTTCAAAGTTTCCGGGTTCACGGCGCAGAGCTGCATCATCGCCTTTGAAATCATAAACTCTGTCGATCACTGAAGCTATTATTTCAGATGCCTCCATGCCTTTGATATCGATTTCCGCCTCCGGTGGCGGCGGAAGCGGCGGCGGTGTCCATTGATCAATGCCGAGACCGAAAAAACGGGAAAGAAAGCGCACACTCATCATTGTCCCTGTCGCTTTACCGTCGGCAGAATATCCGGCTATATGCGGTGTTGCAAGCACTGTCTGCCGGAGTAATTCTGTGTTGATTGCCGGCTCATTTTCCCAGACATCGAGAACAGCATGTGTAAGGTGTCCGCCTGCCAGAGCATTTGAGAGTGCAGCTTCCTTTACGACTTCTCCTCTTGCCGCATTGATAAAAAGTGATCCCGGACGCATTGTCCGGAAAAAATCTTCATCTGCCATGTGATACGTCGCATCACTGCCTTTGAATGTCAGCGGCACATGGAGAGTGACAACATCAGAAACAGCAAGGAGTTCCCGCAGCGGCACATGATTTTCTGCCGGGAATTCTCTTTGCCGGGGCGGATCGCATGTGATTACCCTGTAGCCGAGAGCTTCGCCATATTGTTTGACTGCTGATCCGACGGAACCGGCACCGACTATACCGAGAGTCCTGCCGCAGAAAGGCTTGTCGTAATGTACAAGTGCGCTTGCAATATAACATGCAACACTTCTGGCATTGCAGCCTTTGGCAGATGCAAAAGCAATTCCCTGCCGCTGCAGAAAATCTGTATCCACATGATCTGTGCCGATGGTTGCTGTTGCGACGGCCCGTACAGGAGTTCCTGCCAGAAGCTCACTTGTACATCTGGTGCGTGTACGAATAACAAGGGCATGGGCATTGAGCAGATCATTGCGTGTTATTGCTGCTCCCGGTAAATAAGTGACAACTGCTCCGGCTTTTTCCAGAACCCCCTTCAGAAATGGGATCCTGTCATCGGCAACGATTCGCAGCATGGACATTATTCGCCCCCGCTTTCTCTGTTGTCCATGGCGTGGGCACTGGCATTATCGAAACGCATCAGTTGCGGATGGAAGACCAGCGGAACGATACCGGTACGGCCGTTACGGTTTTTCTCCACAATAAGTTCTGCCGGGACACCTTCCGGTCCGACATCCTGCCCCTTGGTTTTGGTGTCATCACGGTTGCGGTGCAGGAACGCTACAACGTCAGCATCCTGTTCAATTGCTCCGGATTCACGCAAATGGCTCAACTTCGGACGTGCTTTTTCGCCGCCCATTTTTTCAATATCACGGTTCAGCTGGGCGAGAACAAGTACCGGGACGTTGAGATCTTTGGCAATGCTTTTGAGACCTCCTGAAATTTCTGCCACTTCCTGTTGTCTGTTATCCTCTTTAGACATACGGCTGCCTGCGTGCATAAGCTGCAGATAGTCGACAACAATGACGTCTATCCCGTGGGTCGCCATAAGCCAGCGGGATTTCGCCCTGAGTTCAGAAATAGTAAGACCGCTGGTAGGGTCGATATGAATTGATGAATTCTTGTAGGCGGTGACAGCCATTGAAAGTTTCTGCAGGTCATTGGGACGGAAAGAACCGTCAGTAAAGCTGGACATGGAAACTCCGGCTTCGGTACAGAGGAGACGTTCAGTGATTTTGGCTGCAGTCATTTCCAGACTGAAGAATGCTATTCTGCGGGGATGCACCTTATTGAGAGCCATGTTGCGGACTATGTTCAAAGCGATAGCGGTTTTACCTATTGACGGGCGTGCCGCAAGTACGAACATTTCCCCGGGACGCAGACCGGAGGTATAACGGTCAAGATCGGGATACCCCGTGGAAATGCCGGGTTCGACTTTTTTCTGTATGATATCGGCGATATTCTGAAATGCTTCCAGCGCACTTTCCTGAATACCTACAATACTGTTTTTTACATGACGGTTGCGGACATCGAAAATCGCCTGTTCCACAGAACTGATGAGATTTTCCGGTTCTGCCTCTGTATCGTAACACTTGACCAGCGATTCGGCACATACGCCGATCATTTTCCGGAGCATGGCAAGGCCGCGCACGATCACGCACCAACGGTCAATATTGGCGGTGGAGGCGACTGTGTCCGCCAATTCTATCAATGCGGCTCTGCCGCCGAGTTCATCAAGTCTGCCCTGAGTCTCCAGCTTGTGGGCAATACTGACGATATCCACAGACCCGGCACTTGAACTGCGGTAGACCTCCAGAATAGCTTTATATATTATGCGGTGATCGTGGGAATAAAAGAATTCGCAATCTTCGCCCAGTTCACTTATAACAATATCTGCACATGGCTTTGGCTGCCGGAGGATGCTGGAAAGTATCGCCCTTTCCACATCAAGGTTATGGGGCTGCGGTTTGTCAAACCCCATAAGCCCGGTGACCATTGCCAAATCAGCGGCTCTGCTGCCGGTATTATCTTTTTTATCTTTGAAATCCTTGCTCATTTCCTTTTTTTCCTTCACACATCATCTTCAGCATAGTAATATACTTTATTTAAGCGGTTTTACAAGGGGATTTTTCTTGAAATATTGATCAATATGTGTTAAATTATTGCCGAAACATCTTTTGCAGTGCAATATATAAATCAAGGAGGTTGGCATATGTTTTTGAAACGTCTGGTCTATTGGGTCGGATTTTTATTCATTCTCGGCGGTATATCTGTTGCCGGTATTCTCTTTATGCAAAGTTATCCCGACCTGTATTTCCGTTTTGTGGAAATAACCGGGATCGAACTGCCGGAGATAGTTATTGTACAGCCTGCCGGAGTGCAGGCATTCGGATTCGCCATTGTTGCCGCCTGCGGGATCTGCGCTCTCGGCAGCTATCTGGTCATGGCAATGGAACTGCGCCGTCTGCGTAAAAAGACGGAAAAAAAAGACTGAACTGTCCAGGTCAAAGCAGCCGGGAAGGGGATTTTCAGCTTATTTTGTGCAGAGAGATTTTGCCCAGTCAGAAAGTGAATTATCCCTTGCCCCTGCAATCAGTACGACTGTATCGCCGCCTGGGGCGAGATTTTTCAGATATTCTGCTGTTTCCTGACGTGAAGTCCCGTGCATGAGTTTGAACTCCGGTGATCTCTGCCGCCATTCTGCAATGACCTCTTCTGCAGTCGGTTTGAAACTTGACGTTCCTCCGGCATAGAACGGCTCAAAAAGAATAACTGTATCATTGGAATCAAGTGTTGATGACAGCTGTTCAAAAAGTTCATCTTTCATAAAGCCGAAGGGACCGTATCCGTGGGGCTGAAAACAGAGGATGACTTTGCCGCTGCCATCCGGAACTGCGGCTTTTGCAGTTGCCACAGCTGCACTGATCTTTTCCGGATTGTGGGCGTAATCGTCGTATACCTGCGCTCCGCCGGAAAGGGTCCCGGCGAAATCATTTCTCCGCCATACGCCGGAAAATTTACCGAGATTTTCAAGGATATCTTCATCGGGACACCCCAACATAAGCAGCAGTTTCCTTGCTGCAAGCGCATTGAGTGCACAATGGAAACTGGCGGCAGGCAGCAGGCAGCTCTTGCCATCGGCAAAAAGAGCGCATGGTTTGCCCTGTGCATTACGGATCACCTGTACCTCAGAGGCATCGAACACATCGGTTCTGACCCCGGCGGCAACACCTTTAAGGAGTTTCCCTTCCAGAGCTTTCGGGACAAGAACCCCGCGGCGCGCATTGGAAGCGAAGGCGCCGAAAACTCTTTCCAGCTCCTCGCCGGAATAATGGTCGCAGCCGATATTGAGAATTACTGCATAGTCGGGAGAATAACCCAGCAGACTTTTGTCGCTTTCATCGGCTTCCAGCACAAGCGGACCGGTTCCGGGTCTGAAGTTCCCGGCACATTTTCTGTCAGCAAAGGCGTTTACCAATGCACCATCCAGCATTGCCGGATCCATACCCAGATGATAAAGAGTTTCGGCAATGAGGCCTGTGACTGAACTTTTGCCGCAACTGCCGGTAATTGCCACAGTCGGGGCCGGTGCAGAGGCTTCAATGGCCAGTTTCAATGCTGCGGAACGGTGCAGTCTCGCTGCTTTGCCTGCGGCGGCAAGGTCAGGATTGTCTTCTTCAATAGCTGTTGAAAAGACTATGGCATCCGGTTCGCCGTCTGCTGCAAAAGAACCGTCCTGGGGATAGGTTTTTATGTCCCATGCTGCCAGACTGTCGAATATTCTGCGGTTGGCAGGGTCGGCGGCACCACGGTCGGAACCGGTAACTTTACAGCCTTTCCAGCTGAAAAATTGAGCAAGGGCACTCATTCCGATACCCCCTGAACCTATAAAATGCAGTGAATGATATTTCATCGGGATTTCTCCTGTTTCTTTTGCGCCTTTTCGTATTCCTCCAGCAGATCAGGGTGTGGCGGGATCTTTTTGTATTTAAGCACTCTTTCCGCTATTCTCCGGAAGGTGGGACCGGCGGCAACACCGCCGTAGGAAGAGGTTGTGGGGCTGTCCACTGTTATCAGTAATACAAATGCAGGATCATCTGCCGGGACAATGCCGGAAAAACTTGCGAAATATTTACTGCCGTAACCGCTGCCGGTATGTTTCCTTGCCGTACCGGTTTTGCCTGCGACATAATAACCGGGGATATCTGCAGTAGGTGCTGTACCGCCGGGTTTTGTTACCATTTTCATCATTTCCATCATTTCTTCTGTCGTTTCCGGACGGGAGAAGATTTTTACGGGTTCCGGATGTTCCCAGACAGTTTCAATACCGGTTTCCGGGTCGATACAACGGTCGATCAAACGTACCGGACGCAGATTGCCGTTATCAGCCAGAGCACAATATGCCCGTGCCATTTGCAGGGGAGTGACAGCTGCGCTGTATCCTATGCATACACGGGAAATGGTCAGCGAATCCCAATTTTTCAAATTCGGATATAAACCTTTGCTTTCTCCCGGAAGCGGTATACCGGTAGTTGAACTGATGCCGAAACTGCGGAGAACCTGGTCAAGAGTTTCCCTGCCCATATCGATGGCTATTTTGGCTGTACCGATGTTACTGGATTTCTGGATTATCTGCCCTACGGTGAGATCACCGTATTCATGTGTGTCGGTCAACGGGCGGCGCATATATATCCATCTGCCGTTTTCGCAGAAATATGTGGTTTCCGGGCGCACTATGCCGCGGTCGATGGCTCCTGCGACTGTCAGGGCCTTCATAATAGAACCGGGTTCGTAAACATCTTCAATAAAGCGGAGACGTCCCCCTTGTGAAACATTCATCGTTGAACGGTCTGACGGGTCAAAGCTGGGCCGCTGTGCAATGGCGAGGATATCACAGGTTTTCGGGTCAAGCATGACGGCATAGGCTGCCTCCGGCCTGACAGTTTCCATAAGTCTGTCCAACTCCTCTTCCATTATGCTTTGTATGACTTCATCGATGGTCAGACACACATTCAGACCGTTGTGGCGCTCTATCTGTTCCTGTTTACCGTAGTGGAGTGGGCGTCCGGCAATATCTCTTTCGTAAGTGGTTTTTCCGAATGTTCCGGAAAGTTCCCTGTCAAGTTCCACTTCCAGACCGGTAAGCGGTTTCATCACTCCCTGATCCATAGTTGTATAGCCGAGGATGTTGGCGAGGAGTGCCCCTTTGGGGTAATTCCGCATATAAGTCTCCCTGAAAAACAGTCCTTTGTTAAGTTTGCTTTGCTTGAGAACAGCCTTTAGTTTGGCTGCCTTATCCAGAGGAATATCTTTGGCAAGGTGGGCATACTGCAGAGGTTTTTCGATAACTGCTCCTGTTTCCGGATCAGTCACATGCCTTGTTTTTTTCATTAACTTGGCATAAGTTTCTTCAAACGGGACACCGAGTACAAGTTCAATGGTCTTGGCTTTTTTGAAGCAGGTGTCGGCATCGCCGCAGATGGATGGGTCACAGACAAGTTCTTCGCAGGGAACATTGCCCACAAGCAGATTGCCGTTACGGTCAAGGATACATCCCCGTTTAGGGGGGAGTTTTTTTGAGGTAGTATAAATACGTCTTGCTTTTTCCAGATAAAAATCGTGATCTTTTACCTGAACCCAGCAAAGACGGAATGCCATTGCGCCGAATCCGAGGACGACAACAATGGCAAAGAGTACGATTCTCATGTTCAACAGAGAATTGGTACTGTTGGGCAGCTGCGACATTCAAAGGCCCGCCTTTCAAATTCCCGGTCTGGCGGCAGGGATATTGGCTGTTGCTGAATCCGGCACGAGTTTGGAACTGCGGAATTTGTACAGCACTGTATTCTGACTGGCAGTTGCCGGGCGCAGCGGGAGCTGAAACTGGGCGATTTTGGCTTTGATATGGGGCCAGCTGGTAAGTTTTTCGATTTTCAGTTCCAGATCTTCGCTTTCACGTTCAAGCTGATTGATCTGATTCTGCACTACGGCAATGTTGTGTTCAATATCGGAGATTTCCTGCTGGAGGGCAATTTTGGTGTTCAGAATCACGAAAACGGCACTGCAAATAACTACAAAGCTGAAAACAACAAGCATTTTGTTTTTCAGACTTGATTTTGCAGATGTCTTGCTGCGGCTGTGCAGCTGGACATTTCTGGCTTGAATGTTCATTTTTTTACTACCTCTGATATATTAAACTTTTTCTGCCGCCCTCAGTCTTGATGGAGCCGAGCGGCGGTTTGATGACAATTCTGTACTGCCGGGGGTGACAACTTTACGGGTTATTGCCCGCAGTGTCCGGACTTTGCCGCAGCAGCAGACAGGCAGACCGGGCGGACAGACGCACTCAGCCTGACCCAGCCTTATGAAATCCTTGACGATGCGATCCTCAAGAGAGTGGAAACTTATAACGCACAATATTCCGCCGGGATTCAGCAGTGATACAGCTGTTTCCAGCCCGCGCCGGAGTTCGCCGAGTTCATCATTCACCGCAATACGCAGTGCCTGAAATGCCAGTGTCGGAACCGGCGGACCGTTTTTTCTTCTGCCGAGAACTGCTTCAACTGTTTCAGCAAATTCGCCTGTTGTTGTGTATGGAACCTTTTCCCGTCTTTCTGCAACAGCCTCTGCCAGGCGGCGTGACTGTTTTATTTCACCGTAATTGCGGAATATTTCTGCAAGTTCCTCCACCGTCCAGCGGTTGAGGATGCGGCTGGCTGTAAGCGGGGAATTCCTGTCCATGCGCATATCCAGAGGCCCGTCAAACCGCCATGAAAAACCTCTCTCCGGAGTATCGATCTGGTGGGAGGAAACTCCTATATCCAGCAATATTGCATCTACGCTTTGCCAACCTATCCCGGCGGCAAGTTCCTTCATGGCTGAATACGTCCCGTGAACCGGATGAAAACGGTTTCCCGCCCAGACAAGATTGGCGGTTGCTGCCGCAAGGGCTTCTTCATCCCGGTCTATTCCCATGAGTTCAGCTTCCGGCAGGGCTTTCAGGAGCAGTCTGGAGTGTCCGCCGCCGCCGAGAGTGCCGTCGATGATCCGTTTGACCGTGCTTTTCCCGACTATACTGCATACTTCTTCAGCCAGCACCGGGATGTGATGAAAGGGGTTATTCTCCATTGCTGTCACCTTCTGCCGGATTGGTCAGTTTGCGGAGCAGGTCAAGGATCATAGCGTCCTCTGCCGGGTCATAGCCGCTGCAATTATCGGCAGATTCGAGATTTATATGGGTAACTGCTCCGGTCATACGGATGCCTTTGGTGCAGTCTCCAAGTTTGGTCATAAGATGTTTGTCAAGGGTTATGCGTCCCTGTTTGTCGCATACAACGGCACGGCTGTTGGCGCCGAATTTCTTCAAGGTCATGTGTGTTTCGGCGTTAAAAGGATCTTTGCGTGCATTCTCCATCAGGCAGGTGAGATAATCCGGCGGGAAAAGCAGTACATCATTATCCGAACCGGGAATGGCAAGGAACGCACCTTCCGGGACACACTGACGCCAGACACTGGGTATGGCAACCCGCTGCTGGGGATCGAGAGTGTGGATGAACTCTCCGAGAAATCCAAGATTTTTAAAAGGATTACTGCTCATGGTTGTTACTGTTGTTCCGGAATGATTTTAAAACTTTCCGCCCCTATTGGCGACTATTTAAACCTGCATGCACCTATTTTACCACCAAAAGTGACTTTTTGCAACTTTAAAAGTGAAAAAAAATGGAAAATATTTTGAAAAAGCATGATTTTTGATTTGCATTTTGTTTCTGCCGGGGTAAATTAACCGCAAAACAAGGTTGAGCAGTGTTTTTGCCGCCTGTATCCGGTTGTGTGCAACAGTCAAAAAAAGCAAAAGGTAATCTTATCGAAAAAGCATAAATTCCAATAAATCGGCATCAGCAAGAACCGTTGACATTTTCAATCAGTCACGGCGGTGGTAAATAAACGGAATAAACAGCTCTGGACAGATCCTTATGGCAAAAAAATTTACTGTTGGCAACGTTATAAAAAATTATCGCGTGCTGCTCATGTATTCAATGATCAGCAATACTGTTTTTTCAGCACTGGGCCTGACCCTTCCATGGCTTCTCGGTCTGGCTATAGACCATGTTTTTCCCAACGGGGACTATCAGTTTTTTGCAGTGCTTGTAGGTGCGATGATCCTTGTGTACCTGATCCGCAATATAATGCGTTATATCGCCGGATATATAGGTACATACACGATGATGAAGATACTTGTTGATATCCGCAGCAAAGTCTTCAAACATTTGCAGAGCCTTTCACTGCGTTTTTACGATGACTACCGTGCCGGAAAACTTATCAGCAATGTTATCAGTGATGTGGGGCAGGTACAGGGATTGCTTTCCACTCTGATCGGTTTTGCTGATCAGGGTTTCACCCTTATGGTTGCAGCGGTGTCGGTATTTTTCATCAACTGGAAACTTGCCGTTATCGTGTTGTGTTTTGCACCTTTCAACGTGTTGAATTTCCAGATCTTCCGCAAAAGTCTGCGGTCAAAATCAATGGAAATGCAGGAGAAACTCTCCGAAATAACTGCCAATCTTTCCGAGAATATCCACGGTATAAAAGTTGTCAAGGCTTTCGGCAGGGAATATTCAGAAAACCTGAAGTTCTTTTCCTCCCTCCGTCCCACTATCGGTATCGGTTTGAAGCTGAATCTGACATCGAATCTGTGTTCCGGTATCAATGATATGCTGACACTGCTCACCAATCTGACAGTGATATTCTTCGGGGTGGTATTTTTTCAGCGCGGAGAGTTGACTATCGGTGAATTTGTTACCTTTTACTCCTATATCGGCTATCTGGTGGGACCCCTCAATGCTTTTGCCAATTATGCCGGTGTTATTGCCCAGGGCAGTGCCGGTGCCAAACGTATAGCCAATCTGCTTGATGTTATCCCGGAAATAAAAGATTCACCCAGGGCGGTAAAGGCAAAGGATATACAAGGGAATATAGAATTTGATGATGTTTCTTTCAAATACAGTGACGTGCCGGTGATCGAACATCTGACTCTGAAGATCCCTGCCGGAAACAAAGTTGCACTAGTCGGCCCGTCCGGTTGCGGCAAATCCACTATCAGCAACCTGCTGCTGCGTTTTTATGATGTCACTGCAGGCAGGTTAAGTGTTGACGGCAAAGATATCCGCTCATTCACCCAACAGTCATATCATGAGAAAGTAGGTGTTGTTTTGCAGGAACCGTTCCTTTTTTCCGGTTCTATCCGTGACAATATTGCCTATGCCCGCAAGGAGGCAACAGATGAAGAGATCATGAATGCGGCAAAGATGGCGAATGTTGCCGAATTTGCAGAAAAACTCCCCAACGGGTATGATACCTTGCTCGGAGAAAACGGAACCTCACTCTCCGGCGGGCAGAAACAGCGCATTGCCATTGCCAGGGCTATTCTCAAAGATCCGTCTATACTGATTCTGGATGAAGCCACAAGCGCATTGGATACTGTTTCGGAAAAACTTGTGCAGCAGGCTCTTGACAATCTTATGGAGGGCAGGACAACAGTTATTATTGCTCACCGCCTCTCCACTATCCGCAATGCTGATACCATTCTTGTTATCAGTAAAGGCCGGGTTATAGAACAGGGATCCCATGATGAACTCATGGCACTGAACGGTGCCTATAAAAAACTTTATACCGCCCAGCAGGAAAGCGGAAACGGCAATGTACTCTGGCAAAAACCGGAAAGGGAATTGAGAAATGTCTGACAATAGACGGAAAAGCAGGGAGCATGTGATCAATTTCCGGCAGCAGATGCGGGTTTTCCGTATGTTTATTCTAATGATCCTGCTGCTGCTTTTGCTGGCAGTCGGGGTCCTCTTTGTTTTTTCCATAGATTCTACTGCTGACGGGCGCGGCGTGGTTCTCGGGGTTCGTCACTGGAAGATGGCGGCATCTGTTCACAGCCGTATAACTGTTATCAATGCCCGTGAAGGTGATCATGTTACTGCCGGAACTGTTTTGCTGGAACTGGATGACCGGGAACTGCAGAGGAAATGCGAGGCTTTGCGTAATTCCATCAGGGAACTGGAAGCCCGGCTGGAGGTTCAGGAATGGCGGTGCAAACTCCTTGAAATAGATCCGCTGCCGGAAGATTACAGACATACCAGCATCGCCCTCAACGAAGCAAGGGAACGGGTGTTGAATGCCGAACGTGAATTTGCCACTTACAGGGATTTGTGGCAGAAACAGGTCATTGCAGAGCTTGAGTTCCACCGCCGTGAACTTGAACTTGTAAAGGAAAAGGCGGCTCTGGAAAAACTTGAGGCTGATTTTGCCACAGTTTCTTCCGGTCTTGCCGACAGTATCATCGGCGAAGCAAAAGCTGAATTGGAAACCACAAAAAGGCAGATCGATTCTGCCAGAGCCGAACTTGCTGCCGCCGAAAAAGAGGCGTCAGAATATGTTTTCATCGCTCCGGAAGATGGCGTGGTATGTTCCATCCCCACCCGTACCGGAACCTATGTTACTGCCGGCGAGGTGATCGTGGAGATCGCTGCTGACGGCCCGAAAAAGTTTATGGCTGAAATTGAGGAAAATGATATTCACCGGGTCAGCGAGGGCCAGCAGGTGCGCATTGAGTCAAGCCAGTATGATCATTATAAACACGGTTACTTTTTCGGCGAGGTAATGTATGTCGGGGTGCTGCCGGAAGAGCGGGGCGGTAAGATCTTTTATCAGGTATTTATCCGCATAACCGATGAACCGCGGGAGTTGCGTATCGGGTCAACCGGTAATGCAAAAATATCTGTCGGCAAAAGCAAGATCATCGCCTGGCTCACCGGCATGGATGACTGATGACGGGGCAAATCCCACCTCCGGTACAGGACAACAGCTGTTGTTCACTGTACAGTGTATTTGAATGATGCTCCGGTGATAAAGAGCGTTTCCGGACAGGTGTCACCGTTTTTCTCCGTCATACGCCGCAAGGTTATCCGGGTTCTGCCGCTGCCCTGCAGTGGGACGGTGTGTATGCCGGTGGCGGCATCGACAGTCGCTTCTGCCAATATATTGCCGTCACCGAGTATTTGTATCACCCAGCTGCCTGCTGCTGCCGGAGGAGTCCAGTTGAAGGTCATTACCGCCGGCAGCGGAACGGGCAGCAGGAAGACAGTTTCCGGTGACCCACTGTTCAATTCCGCTCCTGTCCTGCCGTCTTCAGTAATACTGCAGGGAAAAAACACCGGAGCGGCGGCAACGGAGCTGCCGCTTGTGCCCTGCGGACCGGTAAGGGGGAAAGAATTGCTCCATGATGTGCCGTTGGAGCAGGAGAGCATGCCGGTAGTATCGTTCAGATAAATACGGCATCCGGAATCAGCCGGAGGACGTTCATCCTCTGTGCCGAAGGCATCTGCGGTCAACCTGGTGCAGGAAGGAACCGGCAGGGCTGGTCCGCTGCCGCCATCCTGACGGCAGATACGGAAATAAATGTCTCCTGCAGTAAAATCCCTGTGCCATTCTTTGAGGTCACTGCTGAAAAGCATTTCCATATCCTGTTTCCAGAGTGCCGTTACTGCTGATCTTGACAGAAATTCCGGAGGGCGCGAGCCGGGTGGAGTCAGGCTCCAGTCACACTGTGCCGCTGCCCGGAAAGGTATCCGTCCGAGCTGGCACGGAGAACGGTGGGAGAAGGCTGTATCGGCAATAACAAGAAAATATTCCTGATCCATATCATTTGCCGCCTGCCGGAAAGTTTCTGTAGCAGTATTGACTGTGAAAATCATTCTGCCTTCGGAAATTTCCCCGGCTGAGGCAAACATTATTCTGCCGTCGCAAGCGGCTATGCCCCGCAGTTCCGGTCTGGAATCCTGCGACATGGCAACCGGATGCACATTCAATACTCCGTCAACGATTTCCGTATGGATGACCTGCGCCAGCAGCAGAAAAGTTTCTCCTGCCATGATTTCCAGCGGATCAAGTGTTTCAGCACTTTCACCAGTTCTGGTCAACTGTTCGCCGGCGGTGGAAAAATAGAGATCGATTATCTTGCTGTACATGATGTTCCTCCTTTTATCTTGTCCGCAAGGGTTTGTAAAAGTCAAGGAGGAGCATCCTGTGTCGTAAATTAAAGTGTAACTTTTTTCTGTACCGCTTGTTGCGGCTTGAGGACTATTCAAAAATTTCAGATGGTTTAAGAAGCAGGCACAATCTGCCTGCGGTCATATCAACACCGTCAGCTGAACTGCTGTTGTCAAAGACTATTCTGGCGATCGCACCTCTGCTGAGCCACAACCGGAAGGCGTTGGTACGGTCAAGTCCGGTAATATCTGCCATAAGACTCATAAGCACACCGCCGTGGGAGAATACAGCTGTAGAAGTATTCTCTTTTTCCGCTGCTATAATATCTTTCAGAGCCGCTCTGGTTCTTTCTGCAAAATCCCGGATCGTTTCACCGCCGGGAAAGGAAAAGTCCCAGTTGCCGAAGTTCCATGCTTTCAGTATCTTTTTTTCTTCAGCATCCAGAGATGAGGTGTCACGCATATTCCAGCTGCCGAAATCATATTCATTGAGCCGCTTATCGATCACCGGTTCCGGTATGGCGGGAGCATGACGCCGGACTGCCGCAACAGTTTCCCGTACCCGGCGCAAATTACCGGAATAGGCACTTGTGATATTGAAGCGGGAGAGAAAACGGCCGCAGGCTTCTGCTTCTGCCGTACCCTGTACGCTGAGGGGCTGATCGTTCTGCCCCACCAGACGGTGAGTACAGACATCATTGAGCGATCCATGACGGATCAGGAAAAGTTCCTTCATCTTGTTTCTCCATTAATACTATAAGCATATCTTTGTGTTTCAGAAAAATTCCGTGCATATCCATGTTGCCGCAGTGGACACGCAATCTGTTGCCTGCAAGCGGAGTGACATTAATATCCTGCCATCCGGGGGAGAGCACAATGTAGTTCCGTATAAGTTTCCATGCCGCCTCTTTTGCACAGAAAAGAATGGCAGAAAAGATTTCAGCATCCGGGAAAGTTTCTGCGGCTGCCCGCTCGGCAGGTGTGGCAATACGGTCAAAGATCGCCGGGGTTACTCTTGAAATTTTTTCCATATCTATTCCCAGGGGCGCACCGCATCTGGCTGCAACGGCGATTTCGCCGCGGCAATGACTTATTGAACCGCCGTATCCATCCGGCCACAAAGGCAGTCCGTCATCACGCCGCCGGAAATGTGCCGGAGAACCGGAAATTTCAAGAAACTTCAGTACAAGTATTTCTGCCGCTCTGCTTTCTTCCGCTCTGGTGAATTTCTTTTGCTCCGGCACTTCAAGCAGATCAGCTGCCCTTGCCGTATAGAGGAAAACAGGTTGACTCATTTCTGTAATTCCCCGTCTTTCAGTGGTCTGTACGGGTAAGGGAGCAGATCATCATCCATGTCTGTGCCGTCCGAGCCGGTCAGAGCGGCGGCAATGGTGTGGATATAGCGGAAACTGTCACTGCCTACTGCTGATGTAAACAATTGGAGTGTAAGGTATTTCAGTATTCTTGCCCCGTCGTCCCAATATTCAGGTTTGCCGCCGGTATTGATTTTGCCTGTTTTCCAGTTTCCGGAGGGCATGAGCCAGTTTCCGGAGGCGTCAACCAGGATGAAGTGGTCAAGGACGTGGGCAAGATGCAATTCATAACCTGCAGTAAATGAAGCCAGCAGTGCCAGCAGGCACAGCATTATTTCGCTGCCGCAGCGTTCACTGAAAATAGAACCGATACAGAAATTGTCCGGATTGAATGTTTCTCCGTCTATGGGGGTGGAAAAATTATTCTTCCGCATAAAATCCCCCAGACGGAATATATCTGTGACCTCAAATGCAGATGCCATACTTATGAACTCTTCAATAAGTGCCATAAGATCCGGCTTTGAATCATTATCGTACCACATCAGGTGTACTTCCACCAGACCTTCTGCCAGATCGATCCCGGCACGGTTGAGAGCGTGCATAAAGTTTTTGCGCCGCCGCCGTATGGTCATGATGGCGTCAAGCTGGTGAACTCTTTTGCGCATGAGCGGATCAGGCGATTCATGATATTCACTCAAAAAATGATCAAGCTGTTCCGGATGCCTGAGCAATTCAGCCATGGCACCGTATGCCGTGGCATCGCATTGATCGTCAAGAAGGGAAAAAAGAGTTTTGATGCGTTTGTGTTCCATCACTCAGCTGTTGTTGGTTTGACCGGGTATTTACCTGTAAGAGCATCTGAAGCGATCTGCTTCACCTCTTCCGGGAAGTCGGAGCGGATTATCCAACGCAGAAAACCCGGATCATTTACGGCAATGTCAGAAAGTTTTTTGCCGTAATTTTTGCCGAAATTGATTACAGCATCATTGCCGGACCAGCGGAAACGCCCTCCCGCATCAATACTGTCGGGGCGGCGGTTGTCGGAGTAGGCTGCAAGTTCGGCAAGATCCCGGGGCAGTTCACTGTGTCTGGCGAGCTGACCGGCAAGAACTTCCAGTGTGGCAGAGGTGTCTGCGGCGGCACTGTGGGCATCTTCAAGTTTTTTGCCGCAGAAAAATTCGTATGCACTGGAGAGGTTGCGGGGATAGAGCTTGCAAAAGATGTTGAATACGTCCACAACTTTGCGCCCCTTGAGGTCAAAGGTCAGCCCGCTGCGGCGGAATTCGTTGACAAGCATCGGTATATCGAATTTTATGATATTGTAACCGGCTACGTCGCAATCAGCAAGATAATTCAGGAGATTGCCTGCTATATCGCCGAATGTGGGGCACTCGGCAACATCCGCATCGTATATGCCGTGAACAGCGGAGGCCTCTTCCGGGATATGCATCTGGGGATTTATTTTGCGGACAACAGTTTCATCCCTGCCGTCGGGAAAATGTTTGATGATGGCGATTTCAACGATCCGGTCAAATTCGGGACGTGTACCGGTAGTTTCAAGGTCAAAAAATACCAGTGGACGGGAAAGTTTTATTTCTTCAAGACTCATATTGCGATGACCTTTCTCAAGTGGTTGTTACATAGCGTTTTCAAGTATTTTCAGTAATTCACCGTCATTGAACTGTACGGGATTGCAGCGCATACTGCCGGACCGGGAATCTCTGACGATCTCTGCAAATGACTCCGGAGTTGCTCCGCATGTCCGCAAAGTGGCATTGCCGAAAAATTCCTGCTGCAATGCGGCGAACCTTTCCCGGCATGCCGGAATCGCATCATACAATCCCGGTATTGCTGCAGTATTGGCAGCCATTACCGGCTGCATCAGTAATGCACATGCCTTGCCGTGGGGTATCCGGAAACGTATACCGGCCGGATGGGCAAGTCCGTGGACAGCTCCAAGTCCTGAATGGGCAAAAGCTATACCGGTAAGCAGACTTGCCTCCGCAACTGCTTCTCCCGCCTCTGCACTGCCCTGCACCCATGGGGAAAGATTATCCAGCAGCATCCCGGCGGCTTTAAGTGCAAGCGGAGTGGTAAAATTGTCCGCCCGCAGGGAAACTGAAGATTCTATCGCCTGTACCAGAGCATCCATACCGCTTACCGCTTTGACCTGCGGGGAGACAGCAGTACCGCATTGCGGGTCAACTACTGCGGCAAAAGGCAGCATGGCCGGCCCTCTGACAGATTGCTTGATGACATTGATTCCGTCGCATAAAACGCCGTTTGAGGTTACTTCTGAACCTGTTCCGAATGTACATGGGACGGCGATCATTGGGATGCCCGGTGTTGTGACTGCCCTGCCTGCAGCGAAAATTTCCCTGATACTGCCGCCCGGAGGGACGATACACGCACATTTACAGGCATCCATAACACTGCCGCCGCCGATGGCAACGGCAACATCGGCACAGCAGTCATGGATTTTTTCTGCCAGCAGCTGAACAGCCGCAAGTTCCGGCTCGCCGGAGGGCATGATATGGAGAAAAACAGATTTCCCGGCAGCTTCAAGAGTTTCTGTTATTACAGAGGTTTTACCTGAAGAATATGCACTTGCTGAAGAAACAACGATCACTTTGCTGAAATTTTCTGCTATGGCAGGGATTTCTGTTATGCCCCCGGTACGGCAGATAATGATCCTTGGCAGAGAAACATTGAACATTTACTGGACCTCAATTTTGCAAATACAATTCTTTAAGCAGCAATTCTGCCGCTTCTTCTTCCGCTTTGCGCCTGCTGGAACCGCTTCCGCCGGCAGTTTTGTTGCCGCAGGTGGCCTCCACAGTGAACCGCTGGGCGTGGCCGGGACCTGAAATTTCCATCAGACGGTACTCCGGACGGGGGATATTCAACCTCTGCGCCAGTTCCTGCAATTCGCCTTTGGGGTTGAAGTGGCGTTCTGAGATCCCCGGATCTTTTATACGTTCCCCGTATAAACCGAGGATAAAATTTTTTGCTTCCTCCATGCCTTTGCTGAGGAAAAGCACTCCCAGAACTGCTTCAAAAAGATCTGCCAGTGTGGAATCTCTGTCCGCTCCGCCGGATGCTGCATCACCTTTGCCGAGAAGGATATATTTTCCCAGTTCCAACTCCCGTGCCAGAGCCGCAAGAGTTCCCTCGCAGGCGAGGATACTGCGGTGTTTGCTCATAACCCCTTCGTCGGCACCGGGGTTTGCAAGATAAATCGCCTCTGAAAGAATTATTTCAAGGACAGCATCGCCGAGAAATTCCAGACGCTGGTTGTTGTACGGCAGCTGATTTTCCCCGGCATAAGACTTATGGGTGATCGCCTCGACGATCAGCCGGTTGTCGCCGGTAACAAGACCGATCTTTTTTTTCAGCTTTTCAATATCTTCCGGCATCAAGCCACTCCCTTGTACGGTATTTATCAACGGCAAGAGCCTCTGCTTCACTGATCCATTCTGCAGGGGGTGTCCATAAGGTACTGACTGCATTGAATGCCGCAGTGAGGGCATCAGGGAGTTCCGCTCTGACCTTTTCCAGTCTGCCGGGCTCATCAAAAAGCAGACTGCCCTGGTGCAGTATTCCTTCGCGGGTGCGCCTCTGGGCAGCCCCGGCAAATTTTGCACCTCCGGGACCCATAACATCGAAACGGGACGGAGAAACGAAACATTGCATGGTTGCCCGGTCGACATTTTCCTGTTCATCTGCCTTTAATTCCGCCTGCATGCCCAGCCTGTGCAGAATATCGGCTATGGCTTCGTGAACTACTTTGTAACTTGCCATGCGGTCAAGGGCAGTGATGGGATGCCCGTTGGGAATGACAAGGGTATAGGTGAGGTCGTGATCATGATAGACTACGCCGCCGCCTGTGGGTCTGCGGACAAGAGTGTAACTGTCTGCGAGTTCTGCGGGGTAAGTCTGGCTGCGCCCGTAGGAGACGGAAGGGGTGTCCCAGTCGTAAATGCGGAGAAGCACTCTGCCTTCAAGTTGTGCCGCATACTTCAATGCGACTTCATCAACTGCCATATTGAAGAAGGCATTGTGGGAAGAGTCCTGCCACAGGAGCCACTGTTCTGCAGTATTGTTATTCATTTTCTGATCCTTTGCAAAAGGTAATTGATCCGTTTGTGGATATAATCGTGTAAGACACCGTCATTGCTGTTGCCGCAGTATGCTGCCAGAAAATCTGCTGTAAGTTCCGGCACAAGATCCTGCCGGGAACGCATATCAGAAACTATCATATAACTGGAGATCGCTCTGGCAATATCTTTGCTGACAGCTTTCGGGGGGATCTTCCGGTAGATTTTTGCTCCGTCCAGATCTATCACTCCGAGTATGCCGCCGGTGCCGGTGAAATAAAAATTCCTCATACTTGCATCGCCGTGGTATACTCCGGCGGAGTGGATCGTCCGCAAAGTTGCGGCAAGCAGTCCGACAGGCGGTATCTGCTGATTGCCGAAGCGGACATCAAGAGCTTCCGTTACCAGAAATTCCCTGTTGGCAAAAAGTACCTCGGGAGTGGGGATACCGGCGGCGGCAAGGTGTTCTGCCGTCTTTTTGCAGCGGTACGGGCGGGGCGTTTGAAAAATCCTTTTCAGGGTATGAAAAAATCCCCGCCTGTTGTAGCGTTTTATAAAAAGACCGTCAACTGTACCGGCTCTGGTGGATCTGGAATCTTTGACAACAGAGGCACGGGCAAGCAATTCTGCCGGATCGAATTTTCCGGCACCGGCTGTTGCGGCGAAAGATATCTCCGACTGCTTTTCCGGCTGTACTTCTCCCTGTGCTCTGCTCATATCCATTCTCTGTGCGGGTTTCAGTTTTTTCAGAGAGCGGCAACTACCAGATCGCCGACTTCGCTGGTGGAATAACCCATTTTGCCAGCGGCCATGGATTCCAATTTTTCGCCGGTGACAAAGGCGATGGCATTGTTGACACTGGCAGCAGCGGCACCTTCGCCCACATTATCCAGCAGCATTGCTGCGGCACCGATGGCGGCAAGGGGGTTGATGATGTTCATGCCGGTGTACTTGGGTGCGGAACCGCCGATGGGTTCAAACATACTGACCTTTTCGGGGTTGAGGTTGCCGCCTGCGGCAATTCCCATACCGCCCTGTGTCATGGCGGCAAGGTCGGTAATGATATCTCCGAACATATTGCCGGTGACGATAACGTCGAACCATTCAGGATTCTTCACCATCCACATACAGGTGGCATCAACGTGGCAATAAGCGGTTTTTACATCGGGATATTCTTTGGCAACTTCGTTGAAGACACGTTCCCACATGCCGAAAACATAGGTGAGAACGTTGGTTTTGCCGCAGAGTGTCAACTGACCGATGTAACCTTTGTCTTTATCTTCCTGAGAAAGACCGCGCCAGGGATTTTCTGCGCTGTGGCGGCGGCGTACCTCTTCAAAAGCAAAACGGATGCAGCGTTCCACCTGGAAGCGGCTGTAGATCATGGTCTGGGTGGCTACTTCCTGCGGAGTTCCAACCATGGATGCGCCGCCTGCGCCGCAGTAGACATCGCCGACATTTTCACGGACGACGACATAATCGATATCTTCCGGGGTTTTGTCTGCAAGAGGAGTTTCCACGCCGGGGAAGAGCTTGATGGGGCGGAGATTGATGTACTGATCAAGAGCGAAACGCAGGGTCAGCAGAATGCCCTTTTCCAGCAGTCCGGGTTTGACTTTCGGATGACCGATGGCGCCCAGCAGGATCGCATCGTAGCCCAGCAGGGTATCTGCGGCATCGGCTGGAAGTATTTCGCCGGTGGCAAGGTAATGTTCACCGCCCCAGGGAAAGTAGGTGAAATCCATATCAAAACCGAATTTTACACCTGCAGCTTTCAGGACTTTCACTGCTTCTGCGACAACTTCCGGACCGGTACCGTCACCGGGGATCACTGCAATGGAATAATGCTTGCTCATAAGAATCTCCTTGAAATATGATTGATGATTTTGTTATGATGCATAATATACCCTTGCAAATGGGTTTTTGCAACCGGCGACAGGGCGGGAACGGGAAAATCACAAAAAAATTGTAATTCTTCCGGGAAAAATTTGCAAACATTATTCCTGTGTGCTATATTCCATGACAGGTATGTATTGATTTTAACGCCAATTACGGAGAAGAGTACTGTGAAAAAACACTTTACATTGACGGAACTTCTTGTTACCATTGCAATAATCGCCATCCTTGCCGGGATGGGTGTCGGTATATTTTCGCTGGTCAAACAGCAGTCTGCCTATGCTGATACCGAAACAGTGGTGGCGAAAATTTCCGCCGCTCTCAAAAACACCCGTGAAAAACGCGGTTTGCCCGATTACAGCGGGATGCTGGTTGTGGATAATATTGCCCTCCTGCCTTTCTGCGGCAGCAAAAAGACCACTGCCATCTTTCTCGATGCATGCGGCGGTGAGCAGGAATTGAAAAAGTATACTGTGGAAATCAACGGTCAGAAGGTTCTTTGTGATGCCTGGGAAAAACCCCTTGTTTACATTGCTCCGGGACACAAAAACACCCGTGGATTTGATCTTGTAAGTGCCGGTGCCGACGGTGAGATCGACGGAGTTGCAGTTCTGGCTGACGACGGCTCATTCAACACAGCTGTTCTTGCCAAAGTGGCTGATACTCTGGAAAATGATGATATTGTAAATTATTGAAACCAAAATTTAATATAATATACACTATAGAAAATGCTAACCCCGTCGGGGGGAGGAAAGAAACATGAAAAAAAGAAATTTTACTTTGACAGAACTTCTTACAGTGATAGCCATTATTTCCATACTTGCCGGTTTGAGTATGGGCGGTATTGCAATGGCCAGAAAGAAGGCAAGAGAAACCGAGGCAAAAAGCGAGTGCGCCAGCCTTAAAACCGCTTTGCTTTCCTACAAACAGAACAATACCACCTTCAAAAAACTTACCGTTCTGGACAGTGTGGAGGAGAAAACTGACGGCGGATGCAAGTACTATTACTTCACCACCGACAATGAACATGTGATGAAGGTACTTACCGGCGACCCCATCGATACTGACCGTGCCGCCAATCCGCGCAAAATCAAATATCTCGATTCCCGTGCCTCCGGTACCGAGTCCTGGAAATGGCTCGACCCGTGGGGTGAGCCCTATCACGTTTACTTCGTTGCTCCGGGGAAGAGCAAGATCGTTGATCCGCTGGGCGATGATGCAACACAGCTGCTTAACGGTGAAATTTTTATATATTCCACCGGAACAGATACCACCGCCAAAACCACTGATGATATTAAAAGCTGGTGATCATTATATATGAGTAAAAAAAGAAATTATACATTACTGGAACTGCTCACTGTCGTGGCGGTGGCATCTGTGCTGCTGACCATGGCCGTCGCTGCATTTACCAGTTTCGGCGGGGCCGCCAAAGTCGGTAATGCCGCCACTGCCGTCGGGCAGGAAATGACACTGGCAAAGAGTGCTGCGGCAACCCGCCGCAAGCCTGTCGCTGTCGTTCTTGCCGACCGCAGCGTCAACGGGACAAGCGAAGCGTGTCCGCTGGCAGCGGTACGCTGCGGGATCGTTGATCTTGACGGTATGGATATAGAGTGGCTTCCGGATTCTGAATGGACTTTGCTGCCTCCGGGAGTGCGGGTGGCTGATGTGTTTGATTCCTCTGATACATCCATTATTGATTCCATAAGTATCGAAAACGACGGCAATGCCGCCACTCTGGAAAAGGTTTTTGTGTTTACTCCGGACGGAGTCTGTCACGAGCTGAATACCGGGGCAAACTGGTCGATCGGTACTGCAAGGACATTCAAGATCCGTGTGGCGGAGTGTGCAGACGAAACAGGTGCTGATCCATCTGCCGACAATTACAAAACAATAAATATCAACCGTTACACAGGGGTTATCAAGTATGAAGATCCGTTGTAAATATTTCAGTATGGTGGAACTGGTACTTGCCATCGCTGTGGCGGTACTGGGTGTTTTCGCTGTGCTTGCTCTGCTGCCGGTGGGTATGAATGCCAGCCGTGATGCTGTTGCGGACAATTATCTGCCGGATATGGCGGAACAGATGCTTACTTTTATACAGATGCAGAACGATTGTGATATCGATTTTGCAGAGAATGTCCTGCCTGCCGCCAGACCGTCTTCCAGCGGCGATGCCGACGGATATTTTTATCCCGATGAAGGAACTTGGGGCGCATCCATTTTCGGCGGCAGCCGTAATGAAGCAGGCGGACTGGTACTCGAAACTTCTGTTGCCGGGGAATATCTCGTTGTGCAGCAGGTGGTGATCGACGGTATCGAGGTTCCGGAATTTGCCGGGGTTATGAAAGTATGGCGTGCGCCGTCATTGCTGGATGAGGATATCGTGGCTCCTGCAGTGGGCGGGGCAGATCCGGCGGACAACTACAAATACCACAATGTGATCGTGGAAATAAGCTGGCCCGCCGAATTGCCGTATCAGCGCAGAGTGGAACTGGGTAATACCAGAATATATTCCATGGAGCTTTTCAATCATGATTCAGGAGTGGTCCTGCCATGAAAAAAACAGCAGAATTTACACTTATAGAGGTCATGGTCGTCATTGCAGTCTTTGTAATGATGATGGCCATGCTTTTGGAGTTCCTTACCGGGGCCCAGCGTGTCTGGCAAGGCACAAGAGGCAGAGGTGAAACCTTTGTTGAAAGCAAAGCCGGTATGGATTTTATCGTTTCATTGCTGGATAATATCGTTGTCAATACTGATTACAAGGGCAGCGGCAGCACTTACCGTTCATCCTATTTTGTAATCATGGATGATGATCTCGGCGACACCAGCGATTATGCCGACAGAGTGCGGTTCTTTACCCGTTCCACTGTTCTCGGTGCCCGCGGTGTTTACTGGGTGGAGATATTCAGGGACGGTTCTGATACCGACGGCGATCCGGCTGATATGCTCAAATTCAAATTTCTGGATGCGGAAACAGCTATGCCGCAGGCGGATGTGGATGAGTATCTCAATATTGAGACCTATTGGCAGGATGTTCTTGATGCCGAGGCGGTAAATGACCAGTATATCGGCAACAGCTACACGGTTTCTGCCGAAACCGTGCTTGAACGTGTTACCAGCTTCTACGTTATTACCGGTAACAAAGATGGCAGTTCCATTGACTGGGAACGGGAAAATACCAGCCGTTTCCCCAGTGCACTGATGATAAACATCGGTATGATGACCCCCGAAGATTACGAGATCTATGTGGAACTGGAAGGCTCGGAAAAAAGTGATTTCAAAGCGGAAAAAGAGATGTCCTTCAGCCGTATGATCTATTTTGATCAGGCCGAGGCCCGGGGAAGGGGGCAGGAATGATTGATTACAAAGTGAACAGAATATATACAGGCGGTCAGCGTGGTGCGGCATTGCTTTTTGCACTGGGAGCCCTTGCGCTTTTCATGCTTCTTTCGCTGGCATTTGTCGCTGAAAGCCTTATGGACAGAAAAATTGCGGCGAACCGGGCGGCAAAGCCCATGGCAGCCGTGTTGTGCGAATCAGCCATAAACCACGTCAGATCCCTGTTGATGCACTATCAGGTGGACCCTGATACTTTGAAGGACATCGACTCACTGGATGAGTTCCGTTCCATCGGCAACGAGGCTGCCGGGGATCCATTGGGCAAAACACAGGTGGATCTGGATGAATTTCTTGCCGGTACCGGCAGGGATTGGAGCAATGTCGTTCTTGCCCCGGTAGCAGATACTTACTGGAAATACATCAAAGCGGATGAACCCGCAGAGGTGGACGATGCCGGAAATGTGACAAATAACAGTATTATCACCGGCAGATATGCATTTTCTGTATTGAATGATTACTCCGGGCGTTATCCCGAGGTGAGTGCCGATACCAACGAGCCGGTGAACTGGGGAACTCATGAAGAATACATGCTGCTGGGTGCGCCGGGAGAAATCTTCTCTGCGGAGGTTCGCAATGCCCTTGCGGATGACGATGAATACGAGGATATGGTAAATAAACACATGAGTCCCATCCCTCCGGCGTTTGTGGATGGATTTGTACCTTCTGCGTGGGACAGTGGTTATGGTGCAAGCAACAAGCCCGATATGATCGATATCTGGCAGCGTTTCAATCTTGCCCGTAATGATTGGGATACGCTTACTGTGGATGATCTGTGGACCGTTGAGCAGAATGCTCATGTCAACCGTGTTTACGGCAATACCTGGGACAGCGATTTTGAGGACGAAGCTGCACAGCTGTTGAATAACAAGACCAAAAGTATCGTGGCTCTTTCTCATATTGCTGATGATCCCGCCACTTTTGCTGATCTGGAGGCCCGCCGCAAACAGATCGCTGCAAACCTGATCGACTATTCTGACAGCGATGATGAACCGACTTCCGATATCGATCCGGCAGAATGGTCAAAAAGCAATGTACCAAAATACACCGGTAACGAAAGGACCCTGTATATTGACCGTATGGGTGTGGCTCTCAATCCCGATATCTCTATTACCAGTTCCGGTAATAATATCGGTATCCAGTGCACTATCGAAAAGAGTATTATGGCAGGTCTGGTGGATATGTATGATGTCGGCACCGATGATGATGCTGAATACGAGGCTGTTGTCGAATTCGGCAGTACAGATCCCATGATCCGTGTGACACTGGACGAAAGTATCCCCATGACGGTCTATTACGTCTACACCTATGAGTACCGGAGTCCCTTCGCCGGGTGGCGCAGTGCTTCTATTGGGAGCGCAGATGAGCCGGCACAATACAGTCCTTCCGGTCTGGGTCCCTTTCTGCTCAATGTGGACTGGGGCAATGATACTCCCGCATCTGTTGCAATACCCTTTGCTGTAACATCAGATGATTACCGGGCGGCTCTTGCTGCCTGCCGGGAAGAGTACACTCGCACTGTTCCCATCGGAACTCTGCTTGATATTGAGATCGTGACGAAACTTCTGGCAGAGCATGGTCTATTTACCACTTACCGCAACCAGTCTCTCAATGTGGTAGGCCTCAAAGTCGGTTTCAATGTCGAAGTGGATGCAGTTGTCGAAACCATCACCCTCAAGCGCAATGGCGAAAATGTGGACTTCGCCGACACTACTGGTATACGCTTCCAGGGCAAGGGAACCATTGTATTTGATCCCACACAGCCCGGAAACAGTTACCGGCAGTCCTTGCCTTTTGTTCAGGCTGTTTACGGATTTGATGCCCGTCAGAATCTCAATCCCGGCGACTGGTGGATGGATACCGTTTACTTTGCTCCGGCAAAAGACGGAAACTTCCCGCACACTTATGTGGGAGACAGCTTCGGTTTTGACACTGACGGTATTTTCCAGAATGCCGGGAACGGTTTTGCCAACGGTATCGGAACTCCGGCCGGAGGAAGCACCGGTACAGTTTATCCTTTTGCCACTATCCATGCGGACAGGAATCCGCAGAATCTGAGTGCATCAAGGGATTACAGCCGGGATTTGGAAGATGGCGACAATCCTGCAGATCTTTCCACAGCATATATCGCCAATGAGCCCATGAAGCATTTTTATGAGCTCGGCCATATCCACAGGGGAGCCAAGTGGGAAACTCTGAATATTTCCAGAGTTCCTGAATTTGCTGATGAGACTGCTGTGGATGATTCCCGTTTTTCTGTGGCATCTGCAAACGGTCTTTCCTATGAGGAGGGCGATGGCTGGCTGTTGGACTGTGTAACCATCCGTCCCATGGATGGTGATCTGGAGCCGGAGAATGATGAAGGATATTTCACAAGCGTGAAATTCTTTGATCTCAACGCTGTTTCCGATGATACTGACGATTATGCAGTTTCCAGCCCAGGTGACCGCTATTTCCGCCGTATATTTGTCCATACAACTGCTATGGATGATGATTACGAGGAGGTTGCAAGCACCGGTGATATCTCTGACAGCGACCGTGATGATATTGCCGGATGGCTCAACTGGGTGGATAAACCCCATTATATGAACCGTTCCGAAGTGCTTGCCGCATTTGACGGCAATAACGGTCTTATCCGGGAACTGCTTCCCAATCTGACAGAGAAGGCCGTTGAAGACAAGGTCGCCGCAGATATCGCCATGCGTACTGTTGCCGATATCGATGCTGTGCCGGAGGTCATGCGGGTACTTATTGTCGCCCAGAGCATCCGTGATCTTGGCGGTGACGACGGTTCTGCCATCACCATCAACGGTGTTTCAGCCCTCCGCGGCCGCTTTGATGACGGCGCAGATGAAATTTCCGGCGAACAGCGTGCCATCGTCACATTGGTCAGAGACGCTTTTTCCGGCAAGTATGTAGTCAGCAAGGTGGAATACCTTGAAGAATATTACTGATATCACCTGCCTGTGAAAGTTCCTGTCAATACCCTCTATCCCACTCCGTTGACTTCGGTCACGGAGTGGTCGGCGGGCCGCTGGCGGATCTTTGCCCGCTGCCGCCGTGAATTCTGTTTCCATTATCTGGCGGCAAGAGGCGGCTGGGATGCGGAAATGCCGGAAATACTGCAGCAGCTTTACCGCCTTAAACATCTTGTAACGGCAGAAGAAGTGTCTTTGGAGATACTCAATAATACGGTCAGGGAACTTTCGGCGATAGATTGGCATTGCCGCAGTGACAGATACTCTGCGGCTTTTTTGCGTCACGGGTTCCGGGCCGTTGCCTCGTATATCGGTGAACTTGCCAACCGCAGTTTTTATCATGATCCTGCAGGGAAACTTGGATTGCAGGAGCTTGAACTGGACGGTTGTGATTTTGATACAGCGGTACAAAAGCTCCACGATATTTTCAGCCGGTGGGCCGATCTTTTCCTTGCCGGGTACGGTGAGGAACTTTCTGCCGTCGGAACAGAGGAATGGCTGCGTACCGTACCGGTACTGCAATTTACTTATGGCGGGGTGAATATATATTTGCGTTCTGATCCTGTGTGGATGAGGAACGGTAACGCTGTGTGGTTGAATCTCTCTTTTGATGCATCTGCCGCAGTTCACCGTACCGGCAGTGATGAATGGCGGCGTTATTGGATCTACAGCAATTACAAAACCGATCCCGGCAGGATAAATATTCTTTTTTACGATGTGTCTGCCGGTAAAACCCTGTGCCGGGATATCACAGATTTCGATTTTACCGCCACCCGTGAACTCATGTATAAAGAGGCGGCGATCATGAGAGAATGGGTGTGCGAAGCGGTTTCGTCAGGATTTGATGTTATGGAATCCATGCCGGAACCTGATACAAAGTGCGGCAAATGCCGTTTCAGGGAGTTCTGCCGCCGCCATGGAAGTGTGAATATATGAATATGATCCTGCTTGAAAAGGAAGATTTTATTGCGGATGACCGTCTGGAATTCTCGATTTCCGGCCGCCGCTTTGAACACTGGGTAAAGGTGCTTAAATGTCGGGAAAGTGCCAAGTTCGGTATAGCCGGCGGCAAAACAGGTACCGGAACTCTGACCGCAAAAGAGCAGAACCGTGCCATTTTTACTTTTACACCTGAAAATCTTCCGCCTGCACCCCTGCCCATAACCGTGGTAATGGCTCTTCCCCGTCCGCAGACTTTAAAGAAATCGATTTTAAGTGCCGTTGGTTTCGGGGTGAAACATCTTGTATACATGGGAACCAGGAAAGTGGAAAAAAGTTACTGGTCAAGTCCTCTGTTGAACAAGGAAAATCTTGATTCCGAGGTTACGCTGGCTTTGGAACAGGCTGTTGATACAGTCAGACCTGTGATCGAATTTCAGCCTGATCTGCGGCAGTTCCTTGCCGGGAGATTTCAGGAAATCGCAGCGGGCAGACATCTTATAATAGCTCATCCTCCGCAGGAGGGGGAACCGGCGGTGTTCCCTGTCTTTCCTGCAGAGGATGAAAAAGTGGTGATACTCGGGCCGGAGGGTGGTTTCACGCCGCCGGAAGTGGAACTTTTTTCCGCTCAGGGGGCGCAAAAGGTTTCTCTCGGCGACCGGATCCTGAAAACCGAAGTGGCGTTATCTGCCATCCTCGGCATCCTTTCGACCGGTCACATGAAGCCGAACCCGATGATCTGATCACAGCCGTCACGTTTTGCGGTAACGAAACGGAAAATCAATTCCTGTGATACATCTTCCCCTTCACTGTTTTTGCGATGGAAGAGTGTTTTCCACAACTGATTGCAGACAAGGGGAGTATCCAGTTCTGTAAGGAACGTATAATCGGTGAGTTCGCCGAATTGTCCGGCAAGCATTTCCGAGGAGGCATTGAATTCCTCTTCTGTGACCGGAACAGTACACCCCTCCGGCAGTGAACTGACCAGCTGATGGTAATCTTTTTCTTTGATAGCCTTCAGCATATTTTCCGCCATTTGGTGCGGAAGGTGTGCCGTTACGTTATCTTTGCAGACAACAGTACACTCTGTTTTTTTGCTTTTTTCATGTTTTTGCATTTCCCTGCCATGTTTTTTCTCCGGACAGTTTTTTGTGTTACTGTCACTTTTTACTGCTTCACAGCAGGGGGCAGGGGTACATTGCATCTCTACAGAGAGCTCCTCTTCACATGAACTCTCCGGACAACTGCACCCTGTGTACAGCAGCGGGGCAAAAATGGTAACTGCCATTGCCAGATAGATGATTTCGGAAATATTTTTCATGATTTTTCTCCTCTTCTTTTATATGGAATAACTGCGGCTCTTCCCTCTGGTCTGCGGCTTCAGTTCCGGATATGTGGAAATACATTCGCCGACGATCACAAGTTCAGAGTCCTTGACTGAATCCCCCTTGCTGCCGAAAAGATATCCTGCAACGGGTATGCGTGACAACCAGGGGAACCCGTTATCCGCCTTTACCAGTTCCTGCTTCTTTACGCCGCCGATAATAAAGGAGCCGGAATTATTGGGCAGACTTATATTCTGGGTAACTGTTCCGCTTTGGGAAATGCGCGGTACACCGGTGGATTCAAAACCGATGAGACTTGAATTGGTTATGCTTATTGTAAAATTCGTTTCTCCGGTATTGACCGATGCATTGCTGATGGCTATTTTGAACCCGAATCCATCCTGCAGTAAAGCCGTTTGCGCCTTGTTGTCTTTCGCTACAGGGATATCCTCTGAAGGCTGCCATTCCTCAAAAACTATTGCCGAAAGCAGTTTATACGCCATTACCCCCAGGTCGGGAGTATCTGTTGCACCTTCAGCCTGTGCGGAAGTATCGACATAAAACACCTGTGTGGTTTTTTCCAGTACAGCCGGTGTATTGTTCAAAATCGTCATTTCACCGGAATGAAAAACTTTTGCCAGACCTTTGCTTGCCAGCAGGTCAAGGTATCTTGTATTCCACTTCGGGTTGAAATTGTAGAAAAGCGTACGTTCACTGCCGGTATTGCCCAGCGTACCGCCATAAAGAGCCGACCAGTTGTCCCGGAAACGGCCGCCGGCACTGAAAAAATCTGTACCGTCATTGTTTTTCCACGCCTGAAAATCCGCTCCTATACGGCTGTCATTTTCATTATAGAGTTCATATACCTTTATCTTCAATGTCACCTGCGGAAGCGGACGGTCAAATTCCTCCAGCATATTTTCTATATTATACATGGAATAATTTGTCACATCAAAGATAAGCCAGTTCAGATCCGGATCATAAGCAACTGCATCCTGTCCCTGCCACAATTCTGTCACATCGCTGATATTCATCCCCACATTTTCTATCATGGGCATGAGATTTCTTGCCGGAACGTAACGGGGAATATAAAAGAATGTCTGCAGACCGAGATTTGCTCCCATGCCCGGCCGGTCGAGAAACTCTACAAGGGAATCGATGCCCATGCCGTTGGGATGGTCATCAAAACGGTAATCTTCAGCACTGACCATAAGCAAGCCGGTACCGTCTGTGTATTTCAGACATTCCACTGCAGTATTGCTGCCCAGCTGGAGGGGCGGGTTGTAAGACATCTGTGCATTTGCCGGAGTTGTAAGACCCACAGTTGAAACTGTGCCGACATTGGGATCGCTTGTATTGCCTGGGTAGAGCTGTTCCATGGAGGTATTGCCGACTCTTTTTGCCTGTACCATCTGACGCAGATAGTCACGGATCTCGTAGGCATCGATATTTTTGATGATATAGGTTTTTGTAATAACTCTGGGGTCATTGTTATCCCTTATAAAGTGCATGACTTCCACATCATCTTTGATATTTACAAGCAGTTGAGCTTCAACTCTTGTTGAATCGTAGGCTGTGGTATTGTTGAAATTGGAATCTCTGGGAACGCCGGATTGGTCCGCCGCAGCAAGAGAAGCGGTCAGAAAAATGGCTGTATATGTAATGATCTTTTTCATTATTACTCCTCCATATTTAAGGCAAAGACTTCGCCGCTCAGTATGGAAGCATGGGCTGTGTCTGCCACAGTAGCAGTTACAGTAAGTACGCTGTACATATTTTCCTCCTGAACAGTTTCTGTGCTGAAAAGGTATTTAAGGACAGGTATTTCGCAAAGGAATGGTACGCCGATCCTCTGGCGTACCTTGGATATCTGGTGCCATTCTGCAAGGCGGAATTCTTCGTGCAGCGGAATGGAGACATTGCCCGAAAAACTTTCTTTTTCCAAGAGTTCGCTGCCGTAATTGTTGCGTTCAAGCACCTTTACTGCGGCGGCATTGTAGCCGAAAGTCAAAACTCCATCCAGCCCGGTATATTGTCCCGGCTTGTAATCCGGAATGGTGAAATCTATCTCGTCAGATGTGTGCAGGCAGACGACCGGCTGGTTTATGCGGCAGAAAAACTGTCCTGTGCCTGCCTCGGCACTTGTGACAACATCGCTCTGATCTGCAGTGGATTTGATGATGTTCTGAAACCCCGGATCAAAGGATATGGAATAAGTGTTGGTGTCTGAATTGGATACTGTCAGGTGGGCCTCTGCGGTTACTTCTGCTTTTCCTGACTGTTCAAGCAAGCGGATGAAGCTGATATCAAACTGCGGAGCAAAAAAGAAGCCTCCCAGCGGGCCGGATACCGCCTGCAGAGCCGCACTTCCCGCAGATGATACGCTCAATGCCTGAAATCCTGCCTGAAAAATATTCAATCCCGGACCGTTTTTCCATGCCAGATAATCCAACCCTATATCCCGGAGCATTGATTCACGCATTGTGTATATCTTGAATTCAAGTGTTATCTGCGGGGCTGGTCTGTCAAGAAAACCGAGAAACTGACTGCTGAATTCGCTGTTGGATGTATTGTCTTTCCAATATATCTGATTGCTGTTGCTGTCGTAGGCGTAAACACTTCCGTACGGACCGGCATTTATGAAGGCGTTTACGATAATGTCAACGAGGATCTGACCGGAACGGTAACGGGGGCGGTACACTGCTCTGGTTATGCCTGTACCTTTTATCATGTCGCCGGTCGTTTTGCCCTCCACCTGAATGTCCCGGTCAACTTTGGCAACAAAGTCGTCCACATAAGGCATCATGCCTTCCGGACAGGTCACTGTTAGGATCTGTTCATTGTTGCTTCCGTATTCAATACAGCTGACTGCCGAGTTGGTGTTATAACGTTTGACAATGCCCTGGACAAACGGGTATATGTCATTTGCCTGTACATATTTCAGCACATAGATTTTGCTGACCATGTAATCCTGCGCATCATCCTGTACAAAGCGCAGCTGCCGGTGTTTGTCTGCCGCACCGGCAGACACGTCTTCTGTTTGGGGCGGGGCGGCATAAAGACCGCAAAACCCGCCGAGGATGCATACAAGCACCCCGAAGTGGTTCTTTTTCATTTTTTTCTCCTCTTTTTTTACCGGCAAAAAACTCTTTGCCGTTCCTCTTCTGCTATACTTTAACTGTAAAAATATCTTTTGCAAACGAAAATGCAAAAAAAAATCTCTCTGTGTACTTGACTTAATGCATATGGACTGTTAAAGTAAATATATGAGAGGCAATTTCAAAACTCCTCAAAATTGTCAAAGCGCCCTCGCTTCGATCAGACAAAGGGAGCGTTTTCGGCTGTTACCTTACATGTAGCAACCTCAAACTACCCTTTGCAGCTCTTTGCGAATGGCATCTTTGCCATTTTTTGAATGACTTTTGAAATTACCTCTGTGGGGTGAGGCAATTTCAAAACTCCTCAAATTTGTCAAAGCGCCCTCGCTTCGATCTGATAAAGTGAGCGTGTTCGGCTGTTACCTTGCAGGCAGCAGCCTCAAACTACCCTTTACAGCTCTTTGCGAATGGCATCTTTGTCATTTTTTGAATGACTTTTGAAATTACCTCATGAGTACGGCAAATCCACCGTTCTCTTGTGTCAGTATGGAAAGGAATCAGCATGTCAGGGAAATTGTTAATAGTAGAATCACCAACCAAAGCCCGTACCATATCAAAAATGCTGGGCAAAGAGTATATGACTTTTGCCAGTATGGGGCATGTGCGTGATCTGCCGGAACGCTCCCTCGGAGTTGATCTGGAGAATAATTTCGCTCCTGTATATGAAGATATCCCCAGAAGCAAAAAAATCCTCAGCGAGATCCGTGCTGCCGCCAGAAAAAGCAGTGTTATTTATCTGGCACCCGACCCTGACCGGGAAGGGGAAGCCATTGCATGGCATCTGCAGGAACTTCTTTCCAAAGGTTACAAGGGGGAGTTTCTGCGGGTGAGTTTTCATGAGATCACCCGGAGTGCCATCGAAAAGGCCCTTTCTGCAGGCGGTGCCGTCAATAAAGATCTTGTGGATGCTCAGCAGGCAAGGCGTGTCCTTGACCGGGTTGTGGGATACAAGGTCAGCCCGCTTCTGTGGAGCCAGATCGCCAAAGGTGCTTCTGCGGGCCGGGTGCAGTCTGTTGCCCTCAGGCTCATTGTGGAACGGGAGCGGGAGATAAATGCATTTGTGCCGGAAGAGTATTGGAACTTTGAGATCGATTTTCTTTCGGAGAGTGGAGCGGCATTTACTGCCAAACTTTTCAAAATAGACGGGAAAGATTTCAAAATAGCCGATAATGATTCGGCAATGAAGGTTTGCAACGCTATTGCAAATGCCGGCAGATATACTGTTTCAACAGTAAACCGTTCCCGCAAACACAGGAATCCATATCCGCCTTTTACCACCAGTACCATGCAGCAGGCTGCCAACAGACAGTTGCGCATGAGTGCCACCAATACCATGAAAGCTGCTCAATCCCTTTATGAAGGTGTTGACCTCGGAGCAGGCGGTGCAACCGGTCTTATCACATACATGCGTACGGACTCAGTAAATATTGCCGCCGAAGCCAGAGAGGCTGCAAGAAAGTACATAGCTTCTGCTTTCGGCAGTGAATATGTCCCCGCAAAACCAAATATCTACCGCAGCAAATCTATGGCGCAGGAAGCGCACGAAGCTATCAGACCTACAGATGTTACTCGTACGCCGGAATCGCTGAAAAATGTTATTTCCGGGGCGGAACTCAAACTTTATACCCTTATATGGAAGCGTTTTGTTGCAAGCCAGATGACCCCGGCTGAACTTGATATGCTGACTGTTGATGTGGAAGCCGGCGGCAGCGATGGGCATGTTTACTGCGCCCGCTGTACGGCATCGGCAACTGTTTTCAAAGGATGCACCGTGGTTTATACCGATGATGAAAAGCTTACGGAAAACGAAAACCGTCTCGCAAAACTTGCCCGTGTCGTTCAGGGTGAGCAGTGTTCCCTGGAAGACCTGAAAACGCAGCAGAAATTTACCGAGCCGCCGCCGCGCTATACCGAAGCCAGCCTTATTAAGGAATTGGAGGAAAACGGTGTCGGCAGACCATCCACCTATGCTTCCATTATCCGTACAATAGAGACAAGAAGGTATATCGCTCACGAAAAAACACAGCTTTATCCTACCGACCTTGGTATCAGAGTGACAGATTTCCTTGTAAAGACCCTTCCGGATCTCTTTAACGTGGAGTTCACCAGAGAAATGGAAGAGGAACTGGATCTGGTGGAAGAAGGAAAGGTGGAGTGGACATCCATGATGCGCCGCTTCTACGATGATTTCATCAAATGGCTCGGCGAAGCTAAAATGCATGGTGCGCCGGAAAAGGATTCCGCAGCCAGACTTCTTGAACTTTTCAGCAAAGTAAGTTTCCCGCCGCCTCCGGAAACAGCAGGCAAACGGAGAACTCCGAAAACAGACGGTTCATTCTTTGAATCTTTGCGGAAAGCATTTAATGAAAAAGGCGGCATGTCTGCCCGCCAGTATGCTGCCCTCTGCAATCTGGCGGCAAAGTATGCCGATCAGGTTCCTGAACTTGCAGAATTTGCTCCGGAAGTTGACGAGAAAAGTGCTGAAATGCAGCAGAAAGCTGCTGCCGTTGACTGGTCGCCCGTCTTTGCGGCTCTCGACAAGGTGGAGATTCCGTCAGTACCGGCAAAAGGCGGCAGAAGAGTTTTTGATGCCAGAAAGTTTTACGAATCTTTTAAAAAACAATATGCAAGCGGCAGGGCATTGTCTGAAAAACAGCTGGGAGTGCTGCGCCGTATCGTCAGTGATCTTCAGGAAAAAATACCGGAGCCAACTGCAGTGCTCGCACTTTTCGACAATGTGCTGCCGCCGGTGGAAAATTCAAAAAAGCAGACGGCAGCTCCTGCAACATCCGGAGAGCCCGCACAGCAGGATGCCGGAAAGGATGATTTGGATTTCCTTGCTTCAGTCACACAATGGGATGACCCTGTAAAAAAGGGCAGGCGTGTATACGATGACCGGGAGTTTTATAATTCCATCGCCCAACAGAAGGCCAAGGGCAGGTCGCTTTCCGGTAAACAACTGGCAGCGTTAGCAAAGCTTGCCGCTAAATACCGTGACAAAGTGACACAGCAGACGGCACAGTAAACGAGACAATTTGACCCCGTGGATGTAGTTTCCGCGGGGTTTTATTTTTTGGCACGTTTTATGCAATACCTTATTTCAGGACAGGAATCATGAATGTCCGTAAAAAAAGAGGAGGTATTGATTATGAACATGATCACAAAAACAAGCAAACCGTCAGCCGGAGTGGCAGAACCCGCAACTTCATGGCGCAACTGGGATGACCTTGTGTCAAATTTCTTCAGGAATATCCCCGGCATCCGTAATGAATGGGGATTTAATTCCCCCGGAATGGATGTGGAAGTCATGGAGAAAGAGGTGGTGGTAACTGTTCCATTCGCCGGAGCAAAAAACGAAGATTTCGATGTGGAGATCGTCGGTGACTGCCTGACTGTAAGTGCCGAAAGGAAATACTGCAGCAAAAAGGGATGCGGTAATATCACCAGACAGGAACGCAGTACAAGCCGCTGCTGCGAAAGTATTACTTTGCCCGTCAAGGTCATCGGACAGGAGGCAACAGCATCTTACACCGATGGTGTTCTGACTGTAAAGATCCCCCGTGCGGAGTCCGGCTGTTCATGCAGTCACAATGTGAAGATCCAGTAATATAAAAAGGAGGTATTATATGAAAGAAGAAAATGTTTCCGCAAAAAACACCGAAGAAGTTACCGCAGTAACTCTGCTCCCTGCTGTAGATATTGCTGACGGCAGCGATGGAGTGACCATCTGGTTCGAGGTACCCGGTGCCAATTCAGAATCTACCGAAGTAGAGGTCAAAGAAAAGGTTCTTACCGTCAAAGCTGCAAGTTCGCTCAAGCGTAATGGCAGACCCGTACAATACAGAAGGTCATTTCAGCTTACTGACGGAGCAGATGTTGAAAAAATCAGTGCCAGAAGCTGCGATGGAGTTTTGACTCTGATCATTCCGAAATCAGACCGGGCAAAGGTTCACAAGATCAAAGTATCATAAATATCCAAAGCAGAAAACCGCTGAATCCGCCTGAAAATGTGCCTGAAAAGCCTTCAGGCGGATTTTTTTTTAAAAAAAAGATGATTTTCATTTGCAAATTAGAGAAAGTGGAGTAAATTAAGAAATGTTCCAACTTGTGTTACAAGAAAGTTGAGAACAACGGTGCGCTCGGGTGGCGGAACTGGCAGACGCGTATGGTTGAGGTCCATATGGAGAGATCCATGGGGGTTCGAGTCCCCCCTCGAGCACCATTTTTTTTATAGGCAAGGTGCCCACATAGCTCAGTCGGTAGAGCACGTCCTTGGTAAGGA
>JAZSGI010000170.1:0-3404 GCA_045532655.1 Victivallaceae bacterium | reverse complement strand
GCATGGATCCTCTTTTTTGT
This sequence comes from Victivallaceae bacterium, assembly GCA_045532655.1. Taxonomy (GTDB): domain Bacteria; phylum Verrucomicrobiota; class Lentisphaeria; order Victivallales; family Victivallaceae; genus JAVBQJ01. Next base: position 3,384 of record JAZSGI010000170.1, on the reverse strand, counting down.
CAAATCAGAAAAATTTTATGGGATATCTGTGATAAAAAGCAATAAAATCATCCGTATTTTGTCTGGCATATGTTGCAAAAAAAAAATTCAGGTGTACATTAATGAGATAAAAATATTGGAGAATTTTTCTAATGGATAATCAGCTTGATTTGCAGACTGTTGATAACGGACGTTTGCGTTTGCGTGTCGCAGTGATCGTTATAACCGGGATCTATTTCTTTGTGAATTTTCATCGCAGTGTTATTCCCGGAGCCATATTTTCAACCCTGCAGACTGAATTCAACACCACTGCAGTATGGGTGACAGCGCTGGGGACGGCGTTTATGTACGTTTATGCCGTAAGTCAGCTTTTTGTAGGTACTCTGGTTGACAGATTCGGCGGTTTGAGGATAATTCTTGCCGGCGGCGTGGTTTTCTGTCTCGGTGCAATCGGGCTTTCCTTCTGTCCATCTCTCGGCTGGATATATGTTTGCCGTACTTTGCTCGGAATAGGGGCAAGCAGTATTTATTTGAGTATGGTTGCTACTATCCGCAGAGCATTCCCTGATAATTTCCCGTCAATTGTCGGAGTTGCCGCTATGATCGGTTATGCCGGATCAATGACTGCGACCGGACCGTTTGTTATGTGTGCGGATAACTGGGGCTGGCGTTATGCCATGGGGGGCGCCGGAATAATTCTGCTGTTGATATTTCTCGGACTTGTACTGGTAACAACGAAGATCAGTTTTCCTGCGGTCAACAGGGAGAAAATATCTTTCGGACTTTTCTGGGATGTTCTGAAAAAAAGCTGTAATTACCGTATCTTCCTTGGTGTGGCAATGACTTTCGGTATATTCATGGTTATTTTCAGTTTTTGCGGCAAGAAGTTTCTTGAAGATTATTGCGGCATGAGCAGTATACATGCCGGAATGGTGTTGACAGGTATGGGGGCGGTATCGGCTCTGTCAAGTTTCTTATCTCCCTTATTGTGCAGGCTTATCGGCGGTAAACGGAAACCGTTTATAACTTTTATCGGATTCGGAACTTTTGTGCCTTTGTGTGTAATAAATGCGGCATTGATATGCGGTTGGAGTTCTCCGGTATTGCTGATCCCGATGTTTGCAGTTATAACAATGGCAACAAATTTGAGTCCTATTTATGTTTCTTTGCTCAGCGACCAGAATCCGGTGAACAAGTTCGGTGTGGCGATGAGCTTTTCAAATTTCCTTGCCTATATGGGGGTATCCCTTGTCGGGTCGGCAGCCGGAGCACTGATCGATGTGTTCCCGCCGGAGATTATTGACGGGGTGAAGGTTTACGGTCGGGACTCCTATTTGCTGCTTTTCGGTTTTTTTGCTGTATTGGCCTTTGCTGCTATTTGTACATTGGCAGGAGTCAGAGATATAAAAAAATAATTTCCGGCACATTAAATTCCGGTTAAATTTGTTTTATTGCCGGCTTGCGTTTGCAAAAAAATAAATGTATGAAATATTTTCAAGGAAGTAAGACCGAAAGAGAGGGAATAATGACAGATATCAAGTATAGCGAGGTGTATCCCGGAGTGTGGCGAGTGGTATGCGGCAGGGAATCCGCAAATCCCGCAAGCCGTTTCCATGATGTAAAACCGGCAGAATTGCCTGCTGAGCTGACTGGAGCGGGGAAACCTTTTGATTTTGAGAAAATTTCTTTCTCCATTTCCCGCCGTGGTATACAGGTTGTTATCCCTGTTGACGGTGATGAAGATTTTTACGGATTGGGGTTGCAGCTGCGGTCTTTCCGGCAGACTGGCAAAAAGAAAACTCTCAGAGTAAATTCCGACCCGGTAAATGATCTTGGGGATTCCCATGCACCCGTACCTTTTCTGCTTTCAACAGCAGGTTATGGTATACTGGCAGATACCACACGTTACGCAACATTTTATTGTGCAAGTCATATACCGGGAGCCGGAAAAAGTGGTCTGTTTGCAACTGCAGACGGTACAGTGACTGACAATGACAAGGAACTTTATGCAGCCAAAAACGCCGGAGTTTCCCGTCCGCTTGTGATCGATATCCAGGGCGAAGAAGGAGTGTCGCTGCTGATTTTTGCCGGTAATTCCATGATGAACGCTTTGCAGCGGTATAATCTTTATTCCGGCGGCGGAGCCATGCCGCCATTGTGGGGGCTGGGTGTTTGTTACCGGGGGTATGCCGGATGCAATGCTGCAGAGGTGGAAGAATTGGCAGAAAATATCCGTAAACAGCATATCCCCTGTGACTGTTTCGGTATTGAACCTGGATGGCAGAGCAAGGCATATTCATGCAGTTTCCTCTGGGACAAAACACGCTTTCCGGAACCGGATAAAACAGTTTCCGCTCTTAAAAATGCCGGTTACAGGATCAATCTGTGGGAACATGTTTTTACGCATCCGTCTGCGCCTTTTTACAAAGAAATGCTCCCTTACGCAGGCAGTTTCGATGTATGGGAAGGTCTTGTTCCTGATTTAACAATATCCGAAGCTATGGATATTTACAGTGATTATCACTTCAATAATTTTGTTGCCGGAGGAATAGATGCTTTTAAAATCGATGAGTGTGATAACTCCGATTACATTGTTTCTCCGTGGAGTTTTCCGGAATGTTCCGACTTCCCATCCGGTCTTACCGGGGAGGAAATGCACTCAATATTCGGTATGCAGTGCATGCGGACTATGCAGAAAGCATTTGCAAAGACCGGTAAACGTACTTGGAACAATGTACGTAATGCACATGCTTTTGCGGCTCCTTATCCTTTTGTCCTCTACAGCGACTTGTACGAAATCAAAGACTTTATCCGCGGACTTGCCAATGCTGCATTTGCCGGATTGCTGTGGACTCCGGAGGTCAGACAGTGTGAATCGGATGAGGATTTTGTGCGCCGTCTCCAACTTACGGTATTTTCGCCAATGGCACTTGTCAACTGCTGGATGATTAAAAATCCGCCGTGGATGCAGGTCGATGTGGAAAAGAATAATCAAGGTATATTTGCTGAATCCGCACCGGAATTGACCCGCATCACCCGTAAATTTGCTGAATTGCGAATGGCTCTGCTGCCGTATTTGTATACTGCTTTTGCCAGATATCACTTGCAAGGCATCCCGCCTGTCAGACCGTTGGTTCTTGATTACGCCTCTGATCCGGCATTGCGTGATGTGGAAGATGAATTTATGGTGGGCGATAATCTGCTTTTCGTGCCGGTACTGCCGGGGGAAAAGGAGAAAAAGATCATATTCCCGCAAGGTGAATGGCTGCATTATGCCTCCAGGGAGAGATTTACCGGTGGCGAAAGCACCATCCCATGTGCTCTGGAGGATATTATGCTTTTTGTCAGATCTGGAGCTGTCATTCCATTTGCCAAACCGGTGGAAAGCATATCCATGACAGAATC
>JAZSGI010000217.1:0-2931 GCA_045532655.1 Victivallaceae bacterium | reverse complement strand
ATTCAAGAATAGGGGCAAAAATCAGAAACTTGCGTCTGCGCAGTAATATTTCTCTGCGGCAGCTGGCCAAAGATGCCGATGTTTCGGTAAGTTATCTTTCCAGTATAGAGAAAAATGCTGTTTCGCCGACACTTGCAACTTTGCGGAAAGTGCTGGTTGCACTTGGAACGAATTTTTTCGATTTTTTCAATGAAGAAGAAAAGCATACCGGCGACTATGTTTTTAAGCGTGTCGAAATGAAAAGCGTTGCTGACAATGACAGAGAATATACATTTATTCTGCCCCGACGCGATGATATTGCTCTGGAAATGATGGATGAACTGTATTCTTCTGCCAGGAGTTTGCCGGAGTTTGAAACTTTTGAAAATGATTTTACCGGGTATGTTCTTGACGGCGTTTTGTCGCTGGAGATCGGCGAAGGTGCGCCCGCCAATCTTGAGGCCGGGGATGCTTTCTATGTCCCTGCCGGGATCAAAGTGCGGGGGTATTGTCAGAAAGGCACAGCACGGGTCATAACCATAATGCTGCCCGCTGATCCCGGTAAGGATGGAAATTGACAGAGTTCCGCAACAGGGGGTTGCGGTCTGTCAGATAAACAGAGTACTGCCGTATTCCCCGGTAAAGGTGGTTCCGCTGCAGGTAACTGCGATTCCGCCGGCAGTGACATTGATTTCAAGCTCTTTGCCGCATAGACGCAGGTTTTTGAGAGTCATACTGCTGCATCCGCAGGGCAGAACCGGGGAAATTTTTATGCTGCCGGAGGTCTCGGCGGAAATCCCGAAAAAACCGAAAATGATGCTCTGGGCAAGTGCTGCTCCCTGAATATCCCCCTGCAAAGGGGTATCCCGCCTGTATTCCATCATTGCCGCATATTGGCTGTCACCCCAGTAGGGCATGGCATCGGCAAGCCAGTACAGACGTTTGAAGATGTCTCCGGCAAGATCTCCCCGGCCGCAGCGGCAGAGCCGGTCAACAACAGCCGGAGCGAAAGATATACAGGCTCCCGGTCCGCCGTTGTCCACATCGTTACGGTCATAAAAGGGATCGTGTTTTGCCAGTGAGTGCATACCGTATCTGCCGGTAAATTCCCGGTCGTTAAGGTGGGAAATAAGTGCGGCGGTACTTTCCGGGGTCAGACACCAGTCTCCCCAGCCGAGAGCTTTGAACATCTGCATTGTCCACGAAATATAACTGCTCCCGTCGGGGTGGATCCCGCGGAACCATTTGTGTTCCGGCACAAAAAGTTTTTCATGAATAAGTTTTTTCAGATTTTCCGCCCGTTTTTCGAGATCGATTCCCGGATCAAAATCTGCCGCACGGCACAATTCTGCCGCAAGGTGGAAATTGACGCAGCGGCGCAGATTCATGTCCGGCATGATACCGTTGTAATGAAATTCCTTCCGGAGTTCCAGATGGTTGTTGGCTTTGCCATAGTCGGCGAGTACGGCGTCGCAGGAGAGATCGTCATGCATCAGAGCCTCCTCCACCAGTCTGGCGATCACGCTTCTGCCGTCAATATCTTCATGCAGAAATTCCCTGTCGCCGGTTTGGAAAACCAATGCATGGGCAAGAAGCAGTATTTTTTCCTGATTGACCGGATAATATGGCCCGTAAGCCGCCAGATCTGACGGGTAAAATGCATAGCAGGAGGTCAGATCAAGTTTAAGATATGCCCGCAGGTGGGCCTTTGCCGCCTCCGGATCAAGCAGACTCCACAATTTGTATGGCTCGCCGTAGTTCCACAGGTAACAGCAGAAACATCCGCCATTGATACCGCCGGTGCTGTAATAGGGGCGTAACGGATAACCGTCCACGTTCCATTCATTTATAAGCAGATGCAGCAGAGAACGGTCATAGAGCCGCTGCAGAACAGGATCGGAACAGGTGAATCCCGGCAGTTTCCGGTCAAGGTTTTCCACCCGTTTCTGCCACTCTGCAAGAGCCTCCTGCCGGAAAAGTTCCGGACGATCCTTCCACATTTCTATTACGTCATTGACTTCAGCTTTATCGCCAATGGCAATAAGTGTGTGGAATGTAAAGCTCTCCTGCGGGGCGATTTCCGGGGGCGTGTACTCGAAAGTCCCTCCTCCCGGCACTGTTGTCTGCAGCGGCAGCATGGATGCAACAGCAATACGCATACCACCGTTGTCGATCATGATATTACCGGCGGTTGTCATTTCCGGCAAAGTTTGCTGTGCTCCGGACGGACGGTTGAAGGGCCAGTGGTCAAGGGCATCGATCCCCCCGTCAACTTCGTATTGTACCGGCAGCTGCCGGGAGACAGAGGCTGTATTTTTTACTGTAATGACCATCATTGCTGCTCTGCCGGCAGCTGCCAATGTCAGACGGGAAGTAAATTCCCATGAGTCAAGAGACCCTTTACGCAGTATTTCCATCGGCATCCAGAAGTAGTTTTCTGAGTAAATACGTCTGCCGTTGAAACGGATATCAAGAGAGAAATTGTCACTGAAAAATGGTGGAGCGTACAACCCTTTGACTGCCGCAATATCTGTGTACCAGCCATTGAGTGTTATCTTGCCATTGACAATACCGAGATCCGGAGGATCCATGATTGAACCGGATGAAGAAAATCCGAAACGTTCTGTGCCGTAAAAATTCATTTTTACCTCTTTGTTGCGCCACTGACTGAAATCAAATGCGGCTTAGAAATTTCAGAATTAATTGATGGATGGCAACAAATTTCTCTGCACCCCTGCGAGAAAACTGGATCACTATTAATATAAGCTCATAACTGCTTTTGTCAAGCGGGAAATGAAAAAAAGTATTGCCACTGCCGGAGAGACGGGTTGTAAAAAGATCTGGAAAGTGTTATATTATGAGGCAACTACAAAAGTCCTCAAAAATCTGAAAGCGCATCTGCTTTGATCTGCAAAGGGAGCATTTTCGGCTGTTACCGCTGCGGGTAGCAGC